>NZ_JAVDUE010000003.1:0-489828 GCF_031456255.1 Arcicella sp. BE140
TTAATGAAAGACGATAACTTTCTTGGAAATATTTGTAATGAAATTTACTCAAAAAATCAAAGAACGTTTATTTTATGAAAGCTAATAAGTCCCTCTCTAGTGATTATAAACAGAATTGTTAAGGTCTTGTTTGTTTTCTCTTTTTAAGGAACATTATATAAAACACAAACTTTTCCTATTAGGGGGTGACTTAAGTCACCCCCTAATAGGAAAAGTTCGATAAGGGATTGATAATTATATTAAACCCTTTAAAATCACTCAATTAGTCTTTAAAACGAAAAGGGTTACAACTAAGTTGCAACCCTTTTTCTATTGTAAAATATCAGTTAATTACTTAACTTCAACTTCAGCACCAGCTTCTTCTAAAGATTTTTTCAAACCTTCAGCTTCGTCTTTAGATACACCTTCTTTAACAGCTTTTGGAGCTCCGTCAACTAAATCTTTAGCTTCTTTCAAGCCAAGACCTGTTAAGTCTTTCACCAATTTAACTACTGCTAATTTGCTAGCACCAGCAGATTTCAAGATAACATCAAATGATGTTTGTTCAGCAGGAGCTTCAGCAGCGTCACCACCACCAGCGTTACCAGCTACAACTACTGCAGCAGCAGCAGCAGGCTCGATACCATACTCATCTTTCAAAATTGCTGCTAATTCATTAACTTCTTTTACAGTTAAGTTCACTAATTGCTCAGCGAATGCTTTTAAATCTGCCATTGTATTAAGATTTTTTATTGTTTACGATTTTATTAATTTACTATATGTTTTTGTACTTGGAAGCCTATTTCAATTTGAAAATAAGCTAATTTGGAAATTTGAAAATGATTTTAAGCAACTTATGTAAAATAAACGATGTTATTGTATGAATTAAAGTGCTGTATATCAGTATTTTAAAATCATCACTCATCACTCACAACTCATCACTTATGAATCATCGCCAAGTTTAAAAATTAACCTTCTCTTTCTGAAAGGGTTTTGATGATACCAGCTAATTTGCCACCGCTGCTTTGAAGAGCAGAAACAACATTTTTCGCAGGAGATTGTAACAATCCAACGATTTCGCCAATCATCTCTTGTTTAGACTTAACATTTTCAAGAGCAGCTAATTGATCTTCTCCGATGTATAAACCTCCTTCAATAGAAGCACCTTTGAATTTAATTTTATCTTTACCTGCTTCTTTTTTGAAGTCTTTGATCAATTTCGCTGGAGTCTTAGGATTTTCTGGTGAGAAAATGATTCCTGATAAACCTTTGAAAACTGTATCGTTAAATGAAGTATAGTCTACTCCAGTTGTTTCCAATGCTTTTGCAATAAGCGTGTTTTTAACGACACGGTACTCAAAACCACGTTGGAAACACATTCTTCTAAATGCGTTTACTTCTGCAACAGTTAAACCACCGGTATCTGTAATATAGAAGTAAGGAGTAGCTGCGAACTTTTCGCCCAACTCTTGGATAATTATACCTTTTTCTTCCTTTGTCATGATTACAAACCTTTAACTGTTCCTTGGTCAATTTTAACACCCGGAGACATTGTAGAAGACAAATTAACTGACTTCACGTATGTTCCTTTGGCTGAAGATGGCTTCAATTTCAACAAAGTGTTGATAAGTTCCTGAGCATTTTCAGCTAATTTCTCAGGAGTGAATGAAACCTTACCGATAGAAGTGTGGATGATACCAGTTTTGTCAACTTTGAAGTCGATTTTACCAGCTTTCACTTCTGTAACAGCTTGTCCAACGTTCAAGGTAACAGTACCTGATTTTGGATTTGGCATTAAGCCACGAGGTCCTAGAACACGACCTAAACGACCTAACTTAGCCATTACGGTTGGCATTGTGATAATTACATCAATGTCAGTCCAACCTTTTTCAATTTTTTGGATATATTCATCCAAACCAACAAAGTCAGCACCTGCCGCTTTTGCTTCTTCCTCTTTATCAGGTGTACAAAGTACAAGCACTCGTACTTCTTTTCCTGTTCCATGAGGCAAAGCAACCACGCCACGAACCATTTGGTCAGCTTTACGAGGGTCAACCCCCAAACGAACGTCGATATCTACTGAAGAGTCGAACTTCGTATATGAAATCTCTTTCAAAATTTCAGCAGCTTTCGTAAGTGAATACGATTGCGTTGCATCAAATTTTGATTGAGCTTCTTTTTGCTTTTTTGTTAACTTAGCCATTATTCTTTTCAATTTGAAAATTTGAAAATGAGCTAATTTGAAAATGACATTGAAATTAAAGTTGATTAAAATCAATCTTCAAATTTTCAAATTATCTAATCTTCAAATTAGAAAGGTTTTTCTCCTGTTACGTTCAAGCCCATTGAGCGAGCTGTACCTGCTACCATGCTCATTGCTGACTCGATGGTGAAACAGTTTAAATCAGGCATTTTTGTTTCTGCGATTGTACGTACTTGATCCCAAGATACTGAACCAACTTTTTTCAAGTTTGGCTGAGCAGAACCCAATTTTACTTTCGCTGCTTCCAACAACAAAATCGGTGCAGGAGGAGTCTTTACTACGAAATCAAAAGATTTATCTTTGTAGTAAGTAATCAAAACTGGAAGAATAACACCTGGTTTATCTTGTGTTCTAGCATTGAACTGCTTACAGAACTCCATGATATTCAAACCCTTAGAACCCAAGGCTGGACCAATTGGGGGTGATGGGTTAGCGGCACCACCTTTGCATTGCAACTTTACGTAGCCTGCTATTTCTTTTGCCATTATGGTAAAAATTTAAAATCGTTTGAGTTATTGAAAATTTTCTGCCAATAAGGGTGGAAGCTTCCTTACCTGAAAATCCTCGGGTGTTTCATGTCGATTATTTTGTAACTAAACAATCTGATTCACAGTCATTTGAAAGTACTTATAGACAATTTTACCTGACTGCGCTATGAAACGGACTGCAAAATTACGGCTTTCTTGTTAATATACAAATAGTTATGAAAGAATTTGAAGAGTTTTTTTTAATCAGAGGCTTTAATAGACAATATCGCTTAGAATAATTCGTAAAAAGAATAAGGACAATTAATTGATTAAAGATTATTCAAAGAATATCAATAAATTATGTTGATATTATTGAGCAAACAATATTTCTATTTAATGCTAGAATAATGCTATATGACATAACAATGTGCAAAGGAGGTGACTGCCCGAGGAAACACCTTTGCTACCGATATACTGCTGATATCGAAGGAAGACAGGATTTTTTCCCTAATCCTCCTTTCGATTTCGAGCAAAATACTTGTGAATTTTATTGGCAAGATGTTCAACGATTTGAACAAATTAAAGCGCGTGCCTATGATTTATGGCTTGATGAACGCCGTCCGAGGGGTAGAGCCCTCGACCATTGGTTAAAAGCTGAAAATGAATGCATTTATCAATGGAGTCAATGGGATAAATTGAGCTAAACGATTATTTACGGTACACACAACTCTTATTATCTGACTTTTTGTAGTACGATTTATAGTTGATTGCTTTTGGGTCTGTACAGCCTTTTAAGTTTAACAATTCAATATTACGGAAATCAATTGCATGGCTTTCGGCTTGCATCGCTATATAGCCTTCTTTTAGTGGTTGTCCATCTTTTTTAATCCACTCAGCACCATTATCAATTTTGGCTTGCTTCCAGTCATATTCAGGACTGACAAAACCTCCGCCAATATGTAGTTTTTCAAATGTCAAGACGGTATCGCCTTCAATAATATGGTGAATGAGTGAATCGCCAAATACAATGGCTTCAGCTTTTACCCATTGGTCACCATTATAGGTTTTTGAGTTTGAATCAGTACAATGGTCTGTTACAATTTTACCATTCATATATACTTCTGTCCCTGGCGTACACAGATTACCCGTATGACGCTCGCCTTTACCTAAGCCACCCAATAACTGTAATTCTAAAGACACAGGAAAGCTTTGACCTTTTGATAAACTCTTAGCTGATTGAGAATGCAACATTACCCCACTGTTTCTTACATTCCATGATGCCCCACCAGCCAATTGTTCGCCTTGAAAACGGTATTCAAAGCGAATGATATAATATGAATAAGGAGTTTTGTAATAAATATGTCCAAACTTATCGTCAAAGGTTTTGTATTGGTCATAAGCTACTCGCATCATGCCATCTTCTACACGAAATGTATTTTTATAATTTACATTGAGGTCTTCACCAGCAATCTTGATGTCCCATCCATCTAAGTTTTTTCCATTGAATAGTTTAATCCATTCTTGTTTATCAGCCTTTTTTTGAGCTAACATAGAAAATAAACAACCGTTTAATAAACAGATTAAAATAAGGTATTTTTTCATCGTTATTGATTTAAGATAGATTTTAAAATGAATTTAATCTTATAAGGTAATAATCGTCCAATTTACTCAAATGTTAACGATTGTTAATGAAAATAAATGGACTAAACTATTGAAAATATCCGCAATCTAACCGACATAAAATTAAAAACAATACTATTATGAAAGCAATGCATATTCAACCTAACACTTCGATAGAAGTTGGTTCTAAAAGTAAAATCAAATTAGCTACTATTATTTTAATGGCAAGCATTAGTCTTAACTCTTTTGTAGGTGTTGCTCAACATGGTGACAGAGGCAGAGGAGACGATAAAGGAAGAAATGAAAGACATGATAACGGAAGAGGAAATGACAGAGGACGAGGCGATAACCGTGGCAATGATAATCGTGGTAACGATAGATACGACAATAACCGTGGTAATGATAGATATGATAACAATCGTAAGGTAGTAATAAACAGACGACCAGTAGTGAACCAAACAACAGTTGTGTATAGAAACAATACTCCCAACTGGCGTTATGCATCTTTACCTAGAAGAAACACTGTAGTAAATGTAGCACCAAGTACGTCTATCTCTGTTTCTTTCGGCGGTATCAACTTCCGTTATGACAATGGTGTGTATTACAGACCTTATCAAAATACTTATGTGGTTGCTCCTGCTCCTATAGGTATCAGAGTAAAGTATTTACCACGTGAACACAGAGTATTCAATCTTTATAATCGCCCTTATCATTACTATAATGGTGCGTATTATGAATATCAAAACAATGATTATGTAGTTGTTCCTCCTCCAATCGGGGCATTAGTAGAAAGTATTCCTGATGGTTATGAGAAACTACAAATTAATGGCGACACATATTATATTGTTGACGGTATTCAATATAGAGCCGTTTTACAAAATGGAGAAATTTGGTATGAGGTGATAAAAATAATCAGTTAGGTGTTTAGGTTTTAGAAAGGTATCGAGCCATTGGTCGATACCTTTTTTATGAATAAGCTAAGCGATACAAGGAAGTAATAACCTGAATTCACAACCTTCGCCTAATTTGCTTTTTAGTAGGATAGTACCTTTATGACCTTCTACCATTTCTTTGACGTAATAAAGTCCTAGTCCAAAGCCCTTTACATTATGTACGTCGCCAGTATGTACCCTAAAAAACTTATTAAAAACTTGTTTCTGGTCTCTTTCTGAAATCCCGATACCATTATCTTTTACTGATACCATTAAATTATTACCAATATTTTCAGACGTGATAATGATTACTGGCGGACGTTCGCAATATTTAACGCCATTATCGATTAAGTTGTGAATAATATTGGTAAAATGCAGTCTATCAGCTTTGATTATGCTATGCGTAGCCTTTAAATCAATAATCAACTCTCCATTTTTTTCTTTAAACAATGGTTCACAGTTGATGGATAATTCGTTGATTAATTCATGAATATCTACTTCTTCAAAATTAAGCTTATCAATTTTCTGAGCGATGTTGGCGGTTTGTAAAACCGTATCGACATTCTTTTTTAAACGTGCGGCTTCTTTCCTGATAATAGCAGCATAGCTCAATAATCGTTCTGGAGTATTGACTATCTCTGGTTTCATCAGCACTTCGCTGGAAATAGAAATAGTAGATATTGGCGTTTTGAATTCATGCGTCATATTATTAATAAAGTCGTTCTGAATCTCAGAAAGTCTTTTTTGCTTAAAAATCAGCATTAAAGCATATACAAAAAAGGCCATTACTACCAGTAAAATAGCTGACGAAACAAACCAATTGTCTAAGTCGCTTAAAAGGAATAGTTTTTTATCAGGGAAATGAACCCCAAAATAATAATTATGAATATCTAAGTCAGGGAAATGATAAGAACTGGTAGAATCTGAACGGTCACAGTTTTCGGAATGACATACAAAAGAAGTATATCTGATATTATCCTTCAAGCAATCGTAAATACCAAATTCAAAATTGATGCGAATATCATTATGCGCAAACTCCTGTTTTAAAAACTCCTCCAAAATCATGTGATTAATGGTATCGTTTACTTGCACTGTATAATAGTTTGAAGTAACTCGCTCTACAGGGTCAATGATTTTGTTGTTAGGATTTTTGTTGAATGCTAATATTCTTTTGCAAACTACTCTCAAAGCGGCCGTAGTTCGTTGGTCAAAATCACGGTCTTGGATATTATAGGCTTGATTAAACCAATAATATTGCACAACAATTACTCCTCCTAAAAGAAGGATAGACAAAGCAACAAATATTCTGAGTGTTTTTGCATTCATGGGTAGTAGCCTTTAGGCAATGATTTAATGACTAAAAGACAAAAGATAGTAATCCTTTAGTCATTAAGTCTTTTAGTCATCAAATCCAATAATAAGTCTAATAACGACAACGTTTTTTGCTATAACATTAGTTTTTTACTTAACAATCATTAACAATCGAGCTACGAGTTGGAAACTCGTGTTACTGAGTTTTTTTTATAAATCCCCTAAGATACCCAATACCAAACTTGCCGAATTATAAGCCGCTACATATTCAAAGGTTTTCATATCTAAATGCGCCTTTGAATTAGCATTATCGCTAATACTTCTAATCACCAAACAAGGAATTTTTTGTTGAAAACATACTTGTGCCACTGCCGCACCCTCCATTTCTGTAGCATCAGCACCATATTTTATGCGTAATTCATCAACTTTCTGATTAGAATTTACAAAAACATCACCCGTAGCAATAATGCCTGTCATCACTTTGAGATTTCTGTTTCCGACAATCCTATAAGGTGTTTTTTTAGAAATGCCTTGTGCTTTTTTAAGCAGTGTTTCATCAGCAGGGAAATAAATAGGGTTCATTTCTACATAAGCAGGGTTTCGGGTAGGACGCAGAGTAAATCCTGTAGAATCGATTTTCCCATAGTCATGTTCGAAAGTAGATTTCGCAATGACGATATCACCCGGTAATAAGTCCGGATGAATACCCCCTGCAATACCCGTGAAAATCAACTGTGCAGGATTCCAGTTCATCAATAAAATACTGGTAGTCATAGCAGCATTTACTTTGCCTACACCCGTCAACGCAACTACTACAGAACGCCCACGAAGCTCGCCCGTTAGGAAACGAATACCTTTTAGGTTTACTTCTTTTTTGTTGCTCAGAGAATCTTCCAGCAATTTCACCTCTTGACTAAATGCCCCCAAAATAGCCGTTAATGGTTTCTGGGCCTGAATTTGTAAACTAAATAAAAGTAGGATAAGTATTTTTTTCATGTTGATTGAGTGATTGGTAATTAGTAATTGGTGATTAGGGTTGGGTTCGCAATTAGACTTTTAACTATGTATGGTAGATGTCTAATCACTAATAGCCAATTATTAATCACTTCAAGAAATAATTAAAGATAAAACAGCAAAACCATCAATCACCCAAAGAGCGGGCGATACTTCTTTAGGTTTGCCAGCAAATACCTTGATGATTGTCCAAGACAAAAATCCCCATATAATTCCTTGCGTGATGGAATAAGAAAAAGGAATTAAGACCAAAGCTAAAAATGCTGGAATAGCATCATCCATTTTAGCCCAATTGATTTTGGTAATAGGCTTCATCATAAATACGCCTACCACTATCAAGGCAGGAGCCGTAGCAATAGCGGGGATTACTGATAATAAAGGCGACAAAAACATAAAAGGCAAAAACAAAATACCCGCCGTAATAGCTGTTAAGCCCCTGCGTCCGCCTTGTTCTATTCCTACTGCCGATTCTATATAAGCTGTTCCGGGGCTTGTTCCTAAAATTCCTGCTAATAAAGTAGCCACAGCGTCTGTCAGCAACGATTGTTTAATATTACGTGGTTCACCATTTTCGTCGTACAGATAGGCAGCCTCTGCCAAGCCCACAAAAGTAGAAAGGCTATCGAACATATCAGTAAAAACAAAAGCAAAAATGATAGGGAATAAGGCAAATTTGAAAGAATGGATGATATCTAACTGAAAGATTAAGCTAAAATCTGGAGCAGCTATCAAGCCATTCCAATTGACTAAAGCCTTTTGTCCGAAATTAATGGCTGATGCATCACCCCATATTCTACCAATTGGAATAGCTAGTAAAGTAGTGATAACGATGCCTATGATAATGGCTCCCTTTACATCCCGTACTATCAAGATGGCTGTTAGTAATAATCCAATAAGAAAAGTTATAATGATAGGATTATGAAAACTAGCGATACTTACCAACGTAACAGGATTGGCAATGATAAAATGAGCATTTTCAAAACCAATGAGACTAATAAACAGCCCTATGCCTGCCGAAATAGCAAAACGAAGGGGTTTAGGAATGGCCTTTACGATATAGGTCCGCAAGTTGAAAATGGATAAAATCAGGAAGAAAACGCCCGCCCAAAATACAGCACCCAACGCTACTTGATAGGAAATTCCCATGCCCTTTACTGCCGTAAAAGTAAAAAAGGCATTCATACCCATACCTGGAGCCACAACGATAGGGTTTTTAGCATAAAGCCCCATCATCAAACTACAGAAAAATGAAAGCAAAACGGTAGCCGTTAATACCGCATCAAAAGGCATTCCTGCTTGAGAAAGAATGGATGGATTGACAATGATGATATACATGGTAGCCAAAAAGGAACTTATACCAGCAAGTATTTCAGTTTTTTTAGTTGTCGGAGACATAAAATAAGGTTTTTGTCTAAAAATAAGGATTGTTCATCAGAAAGACAATAAGAATAAACCTTCGGGCTTTATATTATACTTTTGTGGGAAGAATAATTTATAAACCATTTATCCAATGCAATACTTTTTAATATTTTTAGCTTTTCTATGCGGAGCCGTTTTCCCTACACAAGCAGGGTTGAATGCTAAAATGGCAAGATTGGTCGGCAATCCAGTACTAGCCGCCTTGTTGTCTTTTGCTACAGGATTGGTAGCCCTTACTGTATATGCTATTGTTACGCGTATTCCTTTGGCACAATTTAGTCAATTTAAAAATGCTCCTTGGTATGTTTGGTTTGCAGGAATTTTAGGGGCGTTTTATATCAGCACTGTTATCGTATTAATGCCACGTTTGGGTGTAGCTTTAACATTTGGTTTGATTGTAGCAGGACAAATGACGGTTTCGTTATTATTAGACCATTTCGGTTGGCTAGATGCACCTGTCAGAGAAATATCATTGGGCAGGGTTATTGGCGCATTTTGTTTGATAATTGGCGTAATCTTAATTCGTAAATTTTAGCGGTGTATTTAGATTTATAGATAAATAAATAGGCTATTTTTTAATACAAATATGTACTAAAAAATAGCCTAGAAATGTGATTTTGACTAAATGCTTAGAATTTCAGACTTACACCAGCCATTACATTAGTACCAGCTTGTGGATAATAGAAGTTTTCAGTGTAAGATACTCCTTCAAAAATGTAGCTATACGTATAGCCATTAGATTCATAAAGGGTATTGAATAGATTGTTTACCAAGAAACTAAAGCTTACTTCTCTTAATGTCTTTCCTTTGATAGTATAAATGGCACGAATATCGTTCGTGAAGTAGGCATTTAACTTACGGTTTTCATTAGAGGTATTATCCAAATATTGTTTTCCTACATATTTAGACAATAAGCCTAATTCCAAACCCTTCACAGGCGTATATAATATTTGTGAACCTACGATTACATTAGGTGAAAAAGCAATATTTGTTTTACTCAAAGTAGGTAAAAGCGTTTCTGATTCAGTATCGTAATTATAGATTGATTCTGTAAAGTTTTTGATTTTGTTCTCTGAGAAAGTAGCATTAGCATTGATTTTCAACGAGCTATTTAATTGTACGCCTCCTTCTATTTCTATCCCTAAACGATAGCTTTCTGGTACATTTACACGGATGGCACTACCTACATCATTTAGCTTACCAGTTAATACCAATTGGTTATTGTAGTTCATAAAATAACCGTTAACCGCAAAAGCCGTTTTTCCTGTTTGAGTTTTATAACCCAACTCAAAATCATTCAGTTTTTCTGATTTAGGTGTTTTGCCTACGTTATCCACAAAGTCTGAGCGACTAGGCTCTTTGTTGCCCACACTATAAGAAGCATACGCAGATGTGCTTGGAGACACTTGGTAACTTAAACCAAACTTAGGATTAAAGAATTGATAATCTACTTTTTGACCAATATTCAAAAGGTTATCATCTGTTCCTTTAATTTCGTAATTGATTGTTCTGACTTGTAAGTCTGCAAAAGCGTTTAGTTTCTCTGTAAATTGATAAAATGCTTTTGCATATACGTTGAAATCTACTTTTTTAGAATTTCCATTATAATAACGGTCGCCAATTTTTGACGTAGAAGCGTATTGAGCCCAGATAATTTCGCCATAATTTCTACCATCGTATTCATTCAAAGCCCCTCCAAAATTAGCTGTTAACTTTTTACTTCCTTGATAATCAAAAGAGAACGTAGTACCATAAAAGTCATTATCCAACCATTTACGACGAACTAAATCTGTCTTAGTAATCGTTGTTGCACCCAATACTACATTAGGCAAACCATATTTTGATAATTTATCTTGCTCTTTAAATTGCTCATAATATCCACGTCCATACGTATAGTGGAAATTCAAGTTGAAAGTCCAAGCATTTGATAAACTATGTGAAGAAAGCAATTGATAATGGTCTTGCTGATAGTTATCCGTTTGGTTTGGATACGTATATAAATTGAAAGTACGATTGGTTGCTAAAGTAGCTTCTGGAACACCTTCCCAAGCTTGATAAGTTTTTTCTTTACCAGAAAACACATTCAAACGAACAAAAGATTTTTTGCCAAAATAAGCACCAGAAAGGTAAAATGATTTTAAATCAGAAGAAGCACGGTCGATATAGCCATCTGACGTTACTTTTGACAAACGAGCATCAAAGGTGAATTTATCATTTATCAACCCTGAACCCACTAAAAGAGTATTTTTTAAAGTATTGAATGAGCCATAGGCGGAATTGATTTCAGCATAAGCCTGTTTTCTGAATTCGTTAGTAGAAACATTAATGGAAGCACCAAAAGCACCGGCGCCATTGGTTGAAGTACCTACACCACGTTGAATTTGGATAGAACTAACCGAGCTTGCCAAGTCAGGTGTATTAACCCAAAAAGTACCTTGCGATTCAGCATCATTCAATGGAATGCCATTGATGGTTACATTGATTCTTGTAGCATCAGTCCCTCTAATTCTTACACCAGTATAACCCACACCCGCACCTGCATCGGAGGTAGAAACCAGCGAAGGTGTAAAGTTTAGTAACTGAGGAATATCTTGTCCAAGGTTCTGTTTCTGAATATCTTCTTTAGAAACATCTGTGAATGCAATAGCAGATTTGGCATTCGCACGGGTAGCACTTACTACCACTTCATCTGCCACAAAAGTAGATTTATGCAAAACAAAATCGAAAGTAGCATCTTTTTGTAAATCAATGATTTGTACATTTTTCTCGTAGCCAACAAAGCTAATTTTTAATGTATAAGTACCTTTTTTTACATTTTTGAGGATAAATAATCCTTGAGCATTGCTTTGTGTACCCCTTACGGCATTTACTAACGTAATATTTGCACCAGCCAAAGGTTTATTGCCATCAGCATCGACAATCTTACCAGAAATAGTATACTGAGCATACGATTGAGTAGAGAGGAAAAATATTAAAGCAATCAATGTTGAATAGCTTATAATATCATTTTTTTGATTTACCAAAAGGCGAATCATAGCAACGAACTGGTTGAGAACACCTGTTTGAGCAAACAGATTTCTCGGAATAGTCGTTAAGTTTTTCATCTTTGAAAATATTAACAACAGGCAAAGGAGTCAAATCCCGTTAGATTTAACAATGTGAAACCCTATGTAATTGATTGATTTTAAATCTGTTCACGTAATCTAAACGCAAAACCAAATTTACAAAATCCCTTCGACGGAATTACCCGCATCAGGTTCAGTGGGTATAATCTCAGCCCGTTATATTAAGGCACCCCTTTTTGTGATTGTAGAACAAAGGTATAATGAAAATTGATAAATTGTACTTTTAGAGGATATATAATTTTTGATTTTGAGACTTTAGGATTTTGGACTTTAGGATTTTTAGACTTTAAGACTTGAGGACAACGTATTTTTTACCCGCAGATTTTGGAGATTATATTCGCTGATTTACGCAGATAATATTTTGTCAGCGCAAATCAGCGGTTTTAAATCTGTTATATCAGCGGGTAAAACTTTATGACAATTCACCACTCAAAACTCTTAACTCATCACTCCAATCATCTTGGTACTTCGATTTTTTGAAGAATTTGAGCAATGATGTCTTCTGGTGTTGAGCCTTCCATCTCTTTTTCTGGAGTAAGAATAATTCTGTGACGAAGTACCGCAGGGGTAAGCTCCTGAACATCTTCTGGCGTTACGAAATCCCTGCCTCTGATAGCTGCCAAGGCTTTTGAGGCATTTAATAAGGCCACTGATGCCCGTGGTGAAGCGCCCAAATAAATGAATTTTGAATTACGGGTTTCATGAATAATCTTGGCGATATATTCTAAAATTTTAATGTCAACAATAGATTGTCGTACTTTTTCTCGTAAAGCTGTTAATTGAGCAGGCGTCAAAATGCTATCAATCAATTCAACAGGATTGCTGGATGCTGCACTGGAACGAGTATGATTACCTTGGAGAATCTGTACTTCTTCCTGATAAGATGGATAATTGATGATGATTTTAAAAAGAAAACGGTCTAATTGTGCTTCAGGTAAACGGTAAGTTCCTTCTTGCTCAATAGGGTTTTGTGTCGCCATTACTAGGAACGGAAAAGACATCGGATAAGTAGTGCCCGAGTTCGTAATTTGTCGTTCTTCCATTACCTCAAACAAGGCCGCCTGAGTTTTAGCAGGCGAGCGGTTTATTTCATCAATCAAGATAATGTTTGAAAAAATAGGGCCTTTTTTGAAATCAAATTCGGCTGTTTTAGGATTAAAAATAGCTGTTCCTAATACATCTGAAGGCATCATATCAGGCGTAAATTGAATACGACTAAAATCTGTTGAGATGGTTTTGGCCAACAATTTAGCAGTAAGTGTTTTCGCTACGCCAGGAACGCCTTCTAACAAAACATGACCATCTGCAAAGATGGCAGTTAACAATAAATCGATGGTGTTCTGCTGACCGATGATAATTTTCCCGATTTCTGCTCTGATATTGGCTACTGCTTCTTGTAAATCGCTAAGGTCTATTCTTGATTCAAATTCCATATATAGTTGTGAATTAGTGATTGATTTTAGTTGTGAGTTAGTGAATTGTGAATTAGTGAGTTGTGATTTAGTGATTGATTTTAGTTTTGAGTTAGTGAATTTTGAGTTAGTGAATGAGTGATTGTTTTTAATTTTTATTAAGTGATTTGTTCATGGTTTGACTATTAGATTAAAGAGTTATCATTACTTTAATTTACTAACTCACAATTCACAACTAAAGTAACTCACTCATTCACAACTAAAACCAATCACTCAATCACAAATCACTCATTCACTCAATATTCTACGTGTTCTTATAAAATGCTTCAATGTGTTTATTAAAGTCAACTAAATCTTTTTCTTGAACATGTTCGCTGCTTTGCATGGTTGCTACATAATCGAAAAGCTCGTTAATTTCGCCAATGGGTAAATTAGTCTTACGACTTAAATCGTCTTTAAACTCCTGATCTAAAATTGTAGTTTTCAAATGAAATTTATTTCTGATATAGGCCAATAAATAAGCTATTTTCTTATCAGAAATAGCCTTATGGTCTTTTTGATTATAATACAACGCTCCAATGGTTTCTACAAAACTTAATGAGGTATTTTTAGGGATTTCGATGATAGGAATAATTCGTTGACGGCGTTTGCCTTCAAAAATTAAATAAATCAATAACGAAACCAATGTAATATAATAAGCCCATTTTAGTGCGGGCTGGCTAGCAATAAATTTGAATGGAGAACTATCAATATCATCTTCACCTTTAGCATATTTTGATTTTAAAATACTTCTACTGTTTTTGCCAAAACCCATAATGTTTACATATTCATCCCAGTAAACTTGGCGTTCGGGTAAATAGGATAAAGCCTTAAATGCGTAGTCTGCATTATTGGCTTTTAACAGATAAAAATTAGAAAAAGCTTTAGGCACAGTACTTAAATAGAATGAGCCTTTCCCAAAAGGAATTTTAATGAAATTCGCCTCTCCAGTGTGATTTTTACCTAAGATGATAGCATTCGTAGTGACAAGTTTGGTTAAACTATCTTTCTTGTAACTCAACTCAAAATAAGCACTCACAGATTGGTGATGATAACGATAGGCTTCGGGAGCTTTAAGCTGAGGATTCACCAAATTGATAGTAACAGAATCTTTGGTAAATGTTGGGTTATAATTTGTTTCAAAATGTAATGTATCGTTTAACCCATAAAAATCCTCAGCAGCAATAAAGGCATTATTACCTTGATGTACATATTCTAACAGTTTTTTACGGTTGATAGAATCTACCCTAAAATACTGATATACATAAATATAATTGCTCTTTGTATTGTTTATAGTAGCCGCTCCCTTTGCATAAATAGGCACTCTACCATCAGAAATCTTTTGATTTCTGAATACTTCTGGTAGTAATTTATACAATAATTCGCAACCGTAAGGGATTTTATCTTTACTCGAATACGTCTGAGTCCAATCGATAGGTTTTGGCGTGTAGATTTCTACCAAAACGAATCCTAGTACAGTTAAAGAAAGAATTAAGAGGTAAAAACGATGTTTTTTCATACGTACTATTCTGTATCGCTACCATCGTCAGTGATAGTGGTCAGACTAATAATTTTATCGTTTTGAACCATTATTTCCAAGAAAGAATCAGTTGTGCCAAACCTTACACTGACGGTAGTTATCCAGTCTTCCACAGAGTTATCCACATCCCTAAGCTTATATGATTTCGGAAAACGTTTTTTTACTTTAGCCATATTGTCCCCTACTTTCAAATCAGCCAAATTGTCAATTTTAAATTTAGATGTTTTTAATTCAAACCCACTTACTGTTTCGTCCATTACAAAAAATACATCTTTACCGTAGAAGTATTCTTCAAAATGATTAGATAGTTGTGCATCTTGAGTTTCTTCTTTTTTTACTGAATCTGGCGACCCTAGTTTATCTAAAATTACGCCATAATTAGCCCCTAACTTAATACCTGCCACACTCATTGTATAATAATCTAGGGTGTCATAATCGTCGTCGTCATCATACATTTTTTTAGAATGTGATGAAGGCTTGAATGACGACAAAGCTATTAATACCAACACGGATAAGAGCGTAATTGAACTGAAATATTTCATGTTTTTATGAACGATTTAGATACTTAATTGTATTAAATAATTTGATTACTAAATTTTAAAAAATCCTCTCGAATTTCAACAAAATGTTCTTCATCAATCGGAAAATCTCCATACCAAGTATACTCAAATTGACGTGTTACCTGATTGAAGCTAGTCTTTAATGTTGATGATTGTAATTCATAAACGTAAGATTGATTGGTTTTATTGATTTGCCAATGAATCAATCCTGCATCACTCAGTTCTTTCAAAGCCTTTAAATAATATAGTCGTACAGCAAGGCGATAATTTTTCTGTGAGACTGCCTCAGAAATGGCTTCGTTAAAATTTATTTGATGAATATTTTCTTCGATGGTTTCGTATGGAATATCATATTTAGATTTCTTTTTAAAAAGCCCATCAAAATTAACACCAATGAGTTTTAAAATGATAAAAACTACAACCGATGCTACAAAGAAATAGGCAACTCCTTTCCAAAAATTAGGATTACCCACACCAGAAAAATTTTTTGAAAACCATTCAAATAATTGGCGTAACAAACGACTCCACCAATTTTCTACATAGTTTACTTGCTCAGTACCATATTGGTAGTCTTTTAGTTTTCTGAAAGCATTTATTTGGCTTTCTTGTGGCTTTCTGACGATTACTTTGGAAGAATCAACGACGACAGCCAGACTGTGAAAGGAAGTATACGCTGAAAGCAATATTAAATTTATAAAAATGTGATAATACAATCTAATATTCTTCATCTTCATTTTCAAAAGTTTTCTTCTGACCAATGGCCGAAATCTGTGATTTTAGCGATGTGCCATCTTTGCGTTCTACTAAATTAAAATATTGAAAAGTAAGTGCCACATACGTTAAAGATGAAATCAGTACTCTACCAATGGTAGCAATAATACTTGTAATAATTAAGGGAATATTTTCTGAGGCTCCACCACCAATTTTCAATACTTTCATGATAGTAACAATGACAGAGGGTGCCGAAAATACTAAAGAAAGAAAATAATTGATAATGGCAAAAACCATTATTAAACCAAACGTCGACCACCATTTTTGCTGAATCAAATAATTGGCTCTACCAAAAGCATCCCAAACGCTGATATCTTCAAATGCTACGATTGAAGTATTTAGGATAAAAATAATTCCTAAGTAGATAATAGTGAGCAATGCTAATAAACCAGCCAGAAACATGGCTAAATTAGCAGAAATGCCAGAACCAGCTCCTGAAACAATGAGGCTAATAAAAAAACCAAATACTAATAATACAACTGCCAATGCCAGTGTTACACTTAGAATACTTGATAGAATGGTGAGGTATAATGATTTTACGCGTGCCCAAACCATTTCTATGGTGATTGTCTTGGGGTCATCTGAATGGATGTACTCAATAATAAAAGCATATACAGTACTAGCGACCATAACGCTTGCAAAAAATAAAAAAACCAGTGAAAGGAAATAGTTTGCAGAAAACAGATAAGCTGTATTTCTACCCATTATTTCTCCAAATAGCTCTGCTGGAGAACTATTTTTAGTATCCTGACCGATGTTTCCAACTTCTAGGGCAGCTATTTGAACTAACCCACCAAAAATACCTCCAATAAGCACTAATGGCCCCGTCAGGTATAGTAAAGACAAAAATAAGGTTTTGAAATTGGCAGTAATAAAATTAAAAGTTGCGTTTATTTTATCACTAAAATCTCGTTCCTGTTCAAAGATTATTTTGGGTGTTTTTTTCATTTCTAAATCGATTTAATTGTATAGGGTAAACTACAAAATACCAGATAATAAACAAAGCAGAAGGCAAAATAATCATCAAACTTGGTATCAGCGAAAGATGTTTTCGGGTAAGAAAGCTTTCGATAAATCCTGCTACGATAAACAATGGCACTAAGCCAATAATAATTTTTAAGCCCTGTTTAGCCCCTTTTTTGAAGGATGCAAGTCGGGTAAAAGTTTTGGGAAAAAGAAGACTATTACCCATGACTAATCCCGCACAACCTGCAATAACAATAGAGGAAATTTCGAGTGTACCATGAAGCCAAATAGTTAATAAAGATGTTTCTAAAAAACCATGTTGATAACAGAAATACTGGAATACGCCCACCATAATGCCATTAAAAACTAAAAAATAACCAGTACCTATCGAGAAGAAAATACCCATCACAAAAGTGATAAACGATACTCTGATATTATTGATGGTAATCATAAAAAACATCGTGATTTCATCCTCATTTCCATAAATAGCCAAAGGATCTCCTTTCTCGATATTTTCTAAAGTCATTTCAACATAGCTATCCCCCAAAATTAGCCTAGCAAAAGAATCATCATAAGCAGCCGAAACAGCCCCTAGCAGTGCTGAAATACCGAAAATAATAAAAGAAAAAAGTAATTGTCGTTGAGAATTATAAAACAAAGTAGGTAATTCTACTTTCCAAAAAGTGATAAAACGGTTTGCCTTTTCTCGTTTATTTGAATAAATTTTACTAAAAAGGGTAGATGTTAATCCATTAAGGTATTGAGTAGTTGGCGAATCTGGATAGAAAGTGCGCGCATACGAAAGGTCGTCAGTCAACTCTACAAACCTTTCAGAAAGGATGTCAGGGTTTACATTGACTGAGTCTTCCTCAAATTCCTGCCATTTATCAAGGTTATGCTTTTTAAATAGGGCTTCCCGCATGGGTTTATAAATAAAATTTATTTGAAATACTTCTCTCTGCTAACTTTCTGAAAGTTACAAAACTTTCTGAATGTTGCCATGCTACAAACTTTTTTGCATCAAAAACTTTTCTTATTTTAGGCAAATATATCATATACCTTAGCCCTACAAATTTAAAAATGAGTAAAATACGAATTCAAACCACTCAGAATGTTACTTTAGATTTCATACCTGCTAGCCTTGGCGACCGCATTGTGGCTCATATCATCGACTGGCTTATCTTCATCGCTTGGGGCATTGTATGTATATTATTGTTTTCAGGGTTAAGTATGTCGTTTGATAATAATGATATTTTAGGCGTTGTGTTTATGGTTTTATTCTTATGGTTACCTCTTATGTTTTATGATTTGCTTTTCGAAGTATTTATGAATGGGCAAAGCATAGGCAAAAGAGCGATGAAAATTAGGGTTATCAACCTTGATGGCACTCAACCAACCTTAGGCGCTTATTTGATGCGTTGGCTATTTAGATTAGTTGATACTGTTCTTTTTGGCTCTATCGTGGCGCTTATTACCGCTGCGGCGAATGGCAAAGGACAAAGAATCGGTGATATAGCCGCAGGAACTGCGGTTGTGAAATTAAAACAAGCCGTTAGTTTAAAACAACTTCGTCAGGAAAGCTTTAAGGAGAACTATCAGGTAATGTTTCCTCAGGCTAGTCTTTTATCTGACAATGATATTACAACGTTGAGAGCAGTATTAAGAAAAGGAGAGCACAATCAGGAATTGATAGAAGAAGCTACTGAAAAAGTAAAAGAAGTGATGGCTGTGGAGTCTGATTTAGACGACTTTCAGTTTCTGAAAAAAGTACTTGAAGACCATACGTATCTGACTACTATTGAGGACTAGCCTTTATCCATCTTTCACTTCTGATAAATGCTGCTTTCGCTAAAAATACTTTTCTATAACCCAAGGGACTTTGATTGGTAATTTGTTTGAACTGTTTATTAAAGTGAGAGATGTTTCCGAAGCCACTTTCAAAACATACTTCTGCTACTTGTTTTTCGGTATTGGCTAATAAATTACAGGCATGTTTTATCCGATATTCAGTTACTAAATCAAGGAATGTTTTTTTAGTGATTTTCTTGAAATACCTACAAAACGCCGTTTCGGTCATGCTGGCTAAATGTGCGGCAGTTTCTAAATGGAGCTCTTGGGTATAGTTTTCAATCACATAAGCATAAATTTTATTGATTCTGTCTAAGTCAACTGCCGACATTTCAAATTGTTTAGGCTCACTTTCAATCAGCTTTAAATCATTAGAAATGGCTATGGTATTCAATAAATCTAGCAGACCAAGCATTCTTTGAAAAGGAGGGACATTCAATAGAAAAACCATTTCCTTCGCAATGCGGTCTCTTGTTTTTCCTGTAATCTGAATACCTTGTTTGGCTTTTTCTAGCAATATTCTGATGGGTTCTGTCTCTTGGTTTTTAAAAAACATATCGCCCCACACTTCCTCCTTAAACTGTACTACTATTGCCTGTGAAGAGCCTTCTATGCCAATACCTTCGTTTTTCCAACAATGAGGAATATTTGGACCCAGTAAAATCAAGTCACCCGCCTGAAAATCAGCTACATTTGTTCCTACAAAGCGTTTTCCTTCACTTTTTTCAATCAGCGTCAGTTCAAATTCTGGATGAAAATGAAAAGGAGCATCAAAATAAGAATAACTAATTTGTTTAAAAAAAATCGAGCTGTTCGATGAATCTCTCAACTGTTCTAAAGACGCCTTCATTTATTGTAATTTTATCGAATTGATTGAAAACCAAAGTTTTAAGGTAAAAATGCACATATTTTACTAAAAAACCATAAAAAATCAATCAAATTGATAAATGATTAATGCTTCGGACATCCACAGTCTTTTTTCTTGAACAAACCCCAAAGAAAACCTTTTTTACGACGGCGTTTTGTTTTAAAAGCAGCGTCTGACTTGCTTTCCGAAATACTTGTTTTTACAGCATTGCTAGCAAAGGCTTCACTCTCAACTTGTACACAAGACAGGAGAACGGTAAAAAGAATTAATTTTTTCATAAATTCTTTATGATTTAATGGAGTTTAAACTTACTATATTTCAACGAAAAAGCCATAACAATCTG
Organism: Arcicella sp. BE140; assembly: GCF_031456255.1. Taxonomy (NCBI): domain Bacteria; kingdom Pseudomonadati; phylum Bacteroidota; class Cytophagia; order Cytophagales; family Flectobacillaceae; genus Arcicella; species Arcicella sp. BE140. The sequence goes on from NZ_JAVDUE010000003.1 coordinate 20,478, forward strand.
TATGTTGCTATGGCTTTTTACTATTTCAACCGTAAATTTAATATTGCGGTACTAAAAATAGAGGATTAAAAAATCTGATATTTTAAGGATGGGATATTTACCCGCAGATTTTCAGAGATTTTAAACTGCAGATTAACGCTGAAATATAGCCAAATCTAAAACGCTCATAGCTCATAGCTCACTGCTCATAGCCTTATTTCAACTTCCCTTTCAAATAATTAATCGCTAGTGAATAAGCTTCTTCTGAGGCTTCTCTATCAAATTTAGGATTTGACGGATTTGCAAAAGCGTGTTCTGCATCAAAAGATTTTACTTTGATAGATTTGCCAGCAGTAGCCATATCTTTTTCAAATTGCTCTACTACAGCTTTTGAAATCCATTGCTCTCTTCCTGCAAAAAGACCAAGTACATCACATTGCAATGTTTTTAATTTTTCTACATTTTTTTCAGGCATGCCATAATACATTACACAGCCCACAGCTTGCTTACCTTCGATGATAGCAGATTGTAGAGATAAGCCACCACCAAAACACCATCCTATTGAAGCAATTTTAGCTTTTGGTCCTACATAGGCTAAAGCACCTTTCATGATAGATTGTAAACGCGCAGGGTCAGCACCTGCCATCAAAGCACCTGCATCTTTAGGGTCAGTCGCTATTTTGCCATCGTACATATCAATTGCAATAACGGTTACATCTTTCAAATCGCCATAAAACACTTCAGCTTGTTTTTTGATATAATCGTTCAAACCCCACCACTCTTGATAGACAAATAAATACTTGTTTGAAGGTTTAACAGATTTAATTAAATAAGCATTAGCCGTTTTGCCATCTGGCGTTTTGAATTCAATCATTTTACCACCAACCGTACTTACGTGCGTATAAGGAAGTGGCGAAAGGTGAGCGGCCTGAAACTCTTTTGTAGATGCCATTAATTGCATGTCATCTTTAGCCAAGGAGCAACAACTCTGAGAGAAACCCATATAGGTTAGCATCGATAATGCCAATGTAAAGAATAGTTTTTTCATTGAAATAGATACCTCCAATCCCCGACGGAGTATTTGTTTTGGTTTAACCAGTTCATCATTGGGGGAAATCAATCATGAACAATTACAATATCTAATTAACGGATAAAAAGAGAAGATGGTTTAGGCTTAATGATAATTTTAAATGAGAGAAAGTCTATCTTCTGAACAATTACCTCATTTCCCCATTTATCTTCAATTTTGTATTAGGTAATAATTTTCTAATTCTTTGCTCTTCTTCTGAGGATATTTGTCCTTTTAGCTCAAGGTTATCAATAGTGATTTTGGCTAATTCATCAGGGATGTGCACTTTATTCAAAAATGATAAATGTAAATAGTCTATTTTCTGTAATGAATAAATATCATTCGGAATAGTTTCGATATTACTGATTGATAAATCGTCGATGTCTTTTTGATATCTAAACTCAGATTTCTTTGGGTCGAAAGTGTTTTTATTATTGATAGCCCAAGCAATTTCGGGCTTTAACGTATAATCATCTTTGTTTTGAGATAATCCTACAAAACCAGCCCAAAACTCCATTTTATAACTCTTTTTGTGTTGAACATCTTCTAATACAAAAGGTACTTTTACCAATTCAGATGCCAAATCGTTGATTTTTGCAATTGGCTTTAACTCTCGTTTTTTACCTTCTTTGGTATAAGGGAAAAACTTAACAATCCATCCGTCGATGGTTGTAGGCGAGCCATACTTTTTTTCAGTATGGGCTTTTACCATATTCATCCAGAAGTCTTTTTTGAAATTCCCTTTTTTAGTTTCAATGATTTGCTTTAATACAGGTTCTAGTTCTGATGTCCACCAAGTCAGATTGTATTTAGCGATATATTTCGTCTTATCAAGCACTTTTTGCCAATCTTCAACTGTTCCTTCAATGGTAATTTTTGGGATACCACAACCTATCAAGACTACTTTATAATTAAAGTAGTCTTTAACGGTTTCCATCACTGTAATTTCACTAACAATTCTAGTTGTTGGGGTAGTAGTAGTAAAGTCTGCTGTGAGTACACTGGTTAGTTTGTTGCCAGTATAATCATTAATTTGACTAGTGAATTGTGGAAAAACAGCTTCCCAGTTACTATTAGGATTTCCGATTTGAATATCGTTTGAAATAATATTAAGATTTTTTTTGTTCTTAAAAGCTACAATATCTTTTCTGAATGTCTCTGAATTGTTAGAGATGTGTCTGGCAAAACCTTGACTAATCAGTAACCACATAATATCTGGTGAAATCACAAAAGGTCTATGCTCTTTATAAGCCGTTAAAATCCCTGTCAAGAATGGATGTTCTCCAAAGGTAACTATACTATCTGGAAGCTGTGAATTCTTTTCAATGTCTGCTTTTAGAAATTTAAAAACATCTTTTGAAGAGGTTTGGTACAGAAATTTCTCAGGTTTGGTAAGCGTTTCAATCTCAAAAGTATTCTGTGTTTGGCAAAACGACGTGAAGCTAGCTAACGCTAAGACGGTGGTGATTAGTTTTTTCATGTTAAATGATATAGATACAAGTTAGAATAAGCTAAAATTATATAGAGGAGGGTACTAATAATAAATAATATCTAAAGTATTGCTTTTATTTTTAAATACAAAACTCAGTAACTATTGTATAAAAATATAGAGGAAGAAGTGCAATGTTGAGATATGACTACCCTGGAACAGCAGGGATTTCAACCTTCATATTACCTGTTCCTTTACTGAAAGTAATGTTGAATAAAATGAGGCACTCAATGGTAGCATCAGAATTGGCTTCGATGTGGTCTATGATAATTATTGTTTTTGATAAATCAGCGTATAGGGTATTGATTAAACTTTCATTTATTTCTATAAACATACTCATAGATATATCTGAAAAAAACTTATAATCGGTAATAAAACCATATTTATTAATACATTCTTGTATTATACTTATTCCAGTATTGCGATTTTCGTTGCAGATTCCTGTCCAATAATACTTCTTCATAGAATTAATGGGATATAATTATTAAAAATGTTAGACTCAAACTTATTAAAAGTGATATAATAGATAAATATACTTATTAAAGCATTTTATGCTGAAGTATATTGGGTGTATGAGGTGTTGTTTATAGGTGTTAATCATCTGAAAAGATATGCATTAATACTTATAATGAGCGTAATTTAGGTCTTCTCAAAAGCCGCTTATAGGGGCAATTTTCTTAATCTTTTACCTGTCAAATCAAATACCACGGTTCGAGGGTTCATTGGCAGGTCACTTATTCAATAAGGATGTTCTGTTCCTTCATGAAACATTATTTCGATCAATAGAGTGTGTAAATACTGAATCAAAAAAAGGGCGACGAAAGTCACCCTTTTAGTACTAATAATATCTAACAATCTCTTAGTTAGTTTTCAACAATTCCACTTCAAATATCAAAGTAGCTCCTCCTGGAATATCTCTGCCCGCTCCGCGTTCGCCATAGGCTAAATGATGAGGTAAAAAGAATTTATATTTACTGCCAGTAGGCATTAATTGTAAACCTTCTGTCCAGCCTGTAATTACTTGGTTTAAGCCAAAGCTGATAGGCTCATTACGCAAAACACTGCTATCAAATACTTTCCCATCGATAGTAGTTCCATGATAATGCGTCAATACTTTACTTCTTGGACCACTTGGTTTTGGGCCATCACCTTGTACTAATATTTCGTATTGTAAACCACTTTCAGTTTCAATAACTTCTGGTCTTTTTCTATTTTCTGCCAAAAATACTTGTCCTTTGGCAATTTCGTTCGCTAAGATTTCACTCATGTGTGCTTGTCGAGTATCTGAAAAACTCATTGTTTTTGATTATTTAATGTATATTAATTTTTGTATTAAAACGTTTTTAGAATCCTATTTGGTTCAAATTTAATGTTGATTGAGTGAATTGTGAATGAGTGATTATATTTCTTCAATCTTTGCAGGAAAAATTTACCCGCTGATTTCGGAGATTTAATCCGCTGATTTTCGCCGATACTTTTCGGATAATATCTCCACTATCTGCGGAATTTTTCTGCGATAATCTGCGGGTAAAAGTAAATACTATCAAAGATTCCCCAAACTCACAGCTTTATTCCACCACTGCAATGCCACCACCCGAATAACTTCTATATTCGCCACGATACATAGCATCGGCTGAAACTGGCCCCATTTGGAATTTACCTTTTGAAACCGCTCTTACCAAATAATAGAAAGTTTGTGGTTTGTCAGCTACGGTAGTAAAGAAATTAATTCTATCATCTCTAATGTCAAAATGCTCTGGCGTACTTTGGTCTTTTATCCAAGTCAACTCTCGGTCGGCATTCAATCTTGGGTTTTCAATTTCCAACCCTGCTGGTAACATATCCGTCACTACAACGTTATCCACATTTAGTCCATTCATTGTGGATAACGTAATTTTAACCACAATCAACTGATTTTGTTTGAACTTTGCTTCACCCAAAGGCTGTCCCGAACGACTATAAAATTGCTTTCTAACCTTCAATACATTGTCAATCTCCTCATATTTTCCTGACGCACTTAATCCTTCAGCTTGGGCAAAGTAATACAAACTACCTTTGCCTTGGGTACGAATAATAGATTGATTAGCGATATTTTTTATCAACAAATCCTTACTAGCAAAATTACCAACTATTTTTCCATTACTCGTCAACGAAGCTGTAATGTTACTAGCATTGGCTTTTTTGGCTAATTTGCCCAAAGCTAAAAAGGCAAAAGATTGCTCTTGCGTAGTTAGCCAACGTTCTTGCTTTAATACCATTGAGAGCTGTCTTGCCAATGTCGGAATTTGAATATTATTCGGGTCAGTATCAATCAATGTATTTAAAACCAAGGCCTGATTACGAATTGGTGAGCTAAAACTTCCGCCAGATTGTTTTTCTGTTTGTTCAAAAACGTAACTTTTTGGTAGAATAGTCGAATAACTTCTCACATCGCCTATCAAACTATAAGCGGAGGCCAATAAGTACTTTTCATCGATAGTTAACACATTTGGATTAGCCTTATAATAGTTCATCACGGAACGATTAGGTTTACCCGCCAAAGCCAACACATACAAACTGTAAATCGTTTCTCGGCTAGCAATTACTTTTGAAGTATAGCCACTACCCTGATAAATATGTTCAGTATCGGTTTTCTTGGTGTTTGATTGATTGTTTAGGTATTCAATCAGTTTGCCTAACGTAGCATTATTTACCTCAAAATCATTCTTTTGTGCCTCTAATAAGAAGTGCATCGCAAAGGCAGAACCCCACCAAGACTCACGGTCGCCACCTTGCCAGTACGACATACCACCGCTAGGCAACTGCATGGTTTCTAGTTTTCTGATAGCCGCTTCTACATTATAGCGAGGATTCAACTGATTATCCCCTGTTTTTAAATAAGGTTTTTTACCCGATTGAATCTGTTTAACTAAATCCGCAAAATACAATTGTGGGAAAGCCGAAGCCGTTGTTTGTTCTACGCAACCAAAAGGGTAATCCAACAGGTTTTGAAACTGATTAGTAAACTGTACCATTGGCGATTTGCTAAGCGTAATTTCGGTACTTAGACTGTTTGGTAAATAGTCATTATCTAAGCTTACCGTAGCCGTTCCTCCACCATTAACAACACCCGAAGTAGCAGTTTTCATCAAAGAAGTAGTAGGACGAATGGTTAAATCTATTTTCTCTGTAAACTTTTCTTTCAAGCCGTTTACTGTAACATTTACCACTGCATTGCCCGTCATTGCTCCAGCTTTCACCGTGAAATATGCCCTACCTTCTCTTTCAGCAGGAATCACCAAAGTTTGCACCTTGCTTCCTACAACACTTAAACCACCTGACAATGTAACACTAGCACTTACTGAAGCATTTTGTTTAGTAGTATTGGTGACATTTACGGGTACTTGGATTTCATCATTAGGCGAAACAAATCTTGGCAAAGCTGTGCTTACTACCAGTGGGTCGGCTACTTTCATGTTTTTGGTAGCAGAACCGAACGCTTCGTCTTTATAGCCAATCGCCATAATTCGCAAATCGCCAGAGAACTGTGGAATATCAAATTCAAAAGTAGTTTCTCCGCTAAAGCCAGTTTTCACAATGCCCGACCATATCGCTACCAATTTTACCCTACCATTAATTAATGGATTTACTCTTTTTTCTAAATCATACCCATCACCACCGACAGATGAGCTTCCTGCAATCGATAATTCTGGAAAAAGGAAAGGATACAAATCAAAGCTATTTACTTCCAAAGCCTGTTTTTGATAAAAATGGTTATATGGGTCTGGTGTTTTAAAGTTCTTCAACTGCAAAATACCTTCGTCTACTACCGCAATCGTTACCTCCGTATTGGCTTTGGTTTTAATGGTTACTTTCTGTTTGGTTTTAGAACGAGATTTTTCCACAGCTACAATCTCAATCGGTAATTGATTGTCGGTATCTTCTACCATTACAGGAGCATAACCATGTGCTACCGTGAGAGGTAGGTTAGAATTATCTAACGGACGAATCAGCGTAGCGGAAACATATACGTTAGGTAAATGTTCTTTGCGAATAGTAAAACTTAATTCAGCCGATTTTTTATCGGTTTCAATCACAAAGTTTTCTAACACGTGATTTCGTTCAACCGTAACAATCAATTTACCCGCAAAAGGTGTTTTAAAAAGTACCTTAGCTTGGTCGCCGACATTATACTTCTCTTTGTCGAACTCCATCACAACCTGTCCTTCGTTATTTACTTCAAAAGAACTGTTTTCGGTAGAGCCAAATCCGTAAGCATAGAAGCTTTGAGCTGTCCAAGATTTTGCGCCTTCGCTATGTACCCTTACTTCGTATTCTCCCGAAACAGGCGGGGCATAAGCAATGCTTGTTTTGCCATTGTCAAATGACAAAGCTCTTGAATATACCACCTTTGTCTGCTTTTTAGACGAGTATTTCAAGGTATTATCGGCATTTTTCTGAATAACAGTTTGGTATTCAAAACGCACAATTTCTATTTTACCTTTTGCTGTAGTAGGTTTTCCGTCTTTGTTCAAAGCTACTAACGGAATTTGTACAGGAACATTGGTGCTTACATAGGTGTCGGGCATTCCAATGCCATAGAAAACAGCTTGTGTAAAGACATCTAATTTCTTCAAGCGATTTACGGGGCGACCTGTTTCATCAAAAACAGTTACAAATGTTTTAGACTCCAATACACCCATATTGCTATAAGTAACAGGAATTTGAAAGTTTTCGTTAGCCATACCCCTAGCGTCGGTCACACCTTCACGAGTTATGTCCTCGAAATTAGTATTGTCTTGAATATCGAATACATAATCTTTAAAGGCTTTTGCCTCAAAGCGTTTTCTTTTCAGCTTAAACTGCATTTCATAATTTCTATCCGAAGCAGGCGGGCCAAATAAATTCAACGCAGTAGCTGAAATTTGGATGGTTTCACCATTACGATAAAATTCCTTGGCAGACTTCACATCCACTTTGATTCTATCAGGCATAAATTCCTCAATAGAAATATTGCGGGAAGCCAATAATACATCATTGGCATTCATTACTTCTAGCACATAAGTACCCGTAATGGCGGAGGTGCTAGTTGGTATGGATAACTCAACCGCTCCCTGACTATTTGTTTGTTTTTTAAAGGTTTTATATTCTCGACCATTAGGAAGGAGTAACCTGATTTTTACAGGAATTTCTCCCACAGATTCCCAATTTTGTTTACGAATAATGGTATTCATATTGATGGTTTCCCCCGGGCGATAAATATCACGGTCGCCATATACAAAGGCCTCAAAGCCAGAAACGTTATCACGTTTGCCTTCTACATCAAAACGAGAGGTCTCTACTTCCGAACCATCCATTAATAAATAATTAAAATCGTCTGCGGTATGGGCAGAAATCATCGCTACTTTAAAACCTGAAGCCTTTAAATCCTTAAAAGTAACAATGCCTTTTGAGTCCGTTTTTGCGGTTTGAATCGTTTGATTATTGCTCGAAATCAATTTGATTTCTACATCACGCATGGGCTCAGCCGTTTTGATAGCATTGGCAAATACTACCACTTCATTTTCAGAAGTTTTCATGATTAAACCAATGTCCGAAATACTGACAAGCTTAGTAGCATTGTTATAATACTCATCGTTAGAATTAAGATTTACTAAGTAAATCCCCTTGATATTATTTTGCTCAGGCAAGGATAAATTCAACGCACTGACACCTTTTACTTTGGCAAGATTAGAGGTCTCTATGGTCTTGTTAACAATTACATCAGAATATTGACCTGATTCATCCATGTCGTACATATATGACCCTGCTTTATATTCGCCTGTTTCTTCGTTATAATCCTGATAGTTTTGGTAACGACCATACTTCATAAAATGCAAAATGTTATTTTCATAAACCTTTGCTATCCTTACATTTACTTTGGGGGTATTTACGATGTTTACGGCTATATTTTTATTTCCTTTTGAGGATAAATAAATGGCTTTTGAATTGGTAAAGCCTATTGAAGCAGGCATTTTACCGAAGTACAAATCTTTAGTATATTCATCCGACAGGCTAGCACCAAGGATACCTTTGATAGTTTGTTTAATGGTCAGTACATAATTATCACTTTCATTAAAATCACCACGGATGATAAACCCATTTTCTATTGTTTCAACCTTGGTACTTAGGGTTGGATTATTCTTTTGTGGGGCTTTTACAGTAGTTTGCGTTTCGATAGGGTTACCCGTAGAGTCGTACTCAATAACGGCTTCCTCCACTGCTACTTGTTGTTTTTCACCGCCATCAGTTTCGATAGAATACATCTCTTGCAGATGCTCCGCAGATACACTTTGGTTAGTGATTACTTTTACATAACCTTGGTTATTCTCAAAACCATGTTGAATATCGATGATTTCTAATGTTTTTAAGTCTGGCAAAGTAGTTTCCAACGTCAACTCCTCCGACGTTTCAAAGGTAGAATTTGGCATTGAAAGCCCTTTGTCAATCGTCACTTTAAAAGACTTTCCGCTGGCTTCTGCTTGATTTTTTAATTTTACTAAAACACTTGCAATAGCTCCAGACTGGGTAATTTGAAAATCTTGATTTTTATCATTCTCATCCGTCACCGTCAATGATTTTGCTAATTCTTGGGGATTAACAGGATAGTTGAAATTAACTTTCAACATCGCAGTTGGCAGACCATCCTCTCTTGATTTTGTCCAAAACGACTCTACATTTTCTATTTTTAAATAAGGCGTATGAAACTTTATTTTATCTGCATCTAGCCCTAAATCTTTCTCAGCTTTGGCTAAAATACCTTTGCTCACCACAGCCGAATAATCGGTTGCAGCTTCAAAACCTACAGCAGGCGAAAATACCAATTCGTTAGTGGCAGTCCACTTAAATTTCCCTTCCACTTTTGGTGAAAACTCAATCAGTGGTTCAGAAGACCAAGTATTTAAATCAGCTTCTTTGACTAAATCTTTACTAAATGTAAAAACAAGGTTTTGGGTAAGTTGTACTTCATCTTCAAAATTCATGCTCTGGATAGTGACATCCCCAAATTTTGAACAAGATAATAAGGAAAAAAAGCTAAGAAAAAGGAAGTAGATGCCCGATTTTGGGCGATAAAAAGAGGTTTTCATAGAGCGTCGAGCCGATTTAGAAAATCGTAAAACAGAATTAAATGGGTTTGTGAAAATCTGAGAGAAGTTCAGCAAAGTTTAATTGATTATCAATTTTTTACCAATAAATCTTCATTGAAAATTAGTAAACGGCTGAATGCTGTGGATAATTATATCTTTATCATTATATGTTTTGAATAGATGGTCTTAAATGTTTGGATTGAGATTGAGTTGGATATGAGAAATTCAAATTAAAAACTTTGAAAGAATCTTTTTAATTGTCATTTTTGATAAAGGAATGATTATTTAACAAACTATTGGTGATAACATAAAATATAGGTTTAACCCTTAAAATAGCTTTACTATGTATACAGCCATCAATGGAGTTTTTGAAAATGGGCAGTTAACCTTACAAGAAGCCCCTCCAACCAAAAAGAGAACAAAAGTTTTAGTAATGTTTTTGGAAGAAATAGAAACAACTAAAGGTGAAGAAGTAATTAAGAAAAAGGGTATTAAACTTGGTAGCTTAGCAAGCAAAGGCTATTCTATTCCAGATGATTTTAATGCGCCACTGGACGATTTAAAAGATTATATGTAATGGAACAATATTTGTAATATCGGTAGAAAATTTAAATAAATGCTAAACACAGTTTCGTAGGAATGGAATATAAAGTTGATACGGAACTTGAGAATCAATCGCTATTTTATGTGCTACCGATATGTAATCACTACAGGATGGGTTAGTATGGTATTTTATTGAAAACTTCTTCTGATAATTGATAATAGTAAAAGCGTTTATCATCAACAGAAGGAGTTCTAATTATAGCCTCTTTTACATGATAAAGTGTGATAAGCTTCTGATTAAATTGCTTGATAAATTCGTTTCTGATTTTTCTTTGATTTTCGGGTAATTTATCCTCTATAACTAATAATTCATTCATTAGGTTACTGTCAACACCATTCGTAGTAAAATGTTCTTTTAGTACTTTTAAAACTATTTTTTCTTGTTCAGTGAAGTTACTTATATTTTTATCTATTGGTTGAGTCATTGAAAAATTCACAGTCTTTCTCTTTTTCCACATCCCAAAACTTATCAATAGTACCAGCATAGAAACAAAAACAAATATCCAAAAGCCATCAAAGTTTCTATAAAGTTTTCCATCTGCAATTGACTCTTTTTCTAAAGTATTAATAGCAATTTTATGTCGAACATTTGCCATTTTGGCAAGGTTACTTTCATTGAAGAAATAAAGTGTGTCATGCCAACTATACATTGAAAATGGGTCTTCTTCTACTGTTTTAGCAATTTGTGACCCCAATATTTTTTGATGGTCTTGCCATAATAAAACCCTATTTTCAACGGGATTAATCAACAATAATTTTAGCATCGCATCTTCTTTGTATTCTAGCAAGAAATATTTACCCGTCCATATAATAGGTGTTTTGTCATTCGGAATAAGTAATTCTGAAATTTTCGGATGGGTAACTTTACCTAAAGTTATCCACTCTTTTTTGCTGAAAGAATATTGAAAAGCTTCTTTCTCATATTCACTTCTTCCATGATTTTTTGAATCTCTGTGTAGGCTATTATAAGCAGAAAAGAAATAGTCTTGATTTGCGATATAGGCATTTAAACCATGATTGATAGCTACTGGAGCAGGATTTTCGGGATATAAGCTTTCCCATTCGGCACTGGCTTTTTTAAAATAGGTTTGAATATTATTGGTTTGCCAAAAGCCATAACCTCCAAAGCTATATAGGCTATCTTTTCGTAGAAAACGAGTACTCAAACAATTATATCCTCGGAAAAATGTATTGTCTAGCCTTTTTAAGGATAAATATTTGAAATCAAAATGATACACTTGATTGGTACAATCAATCAAAAGATAACGTTCTGTCTTTTTGTCAGGAATTTCAATACTGATAACCCTTGCATTAGTAGGGAAGTCGTTTATGTTAATGCCTGTAAATGTAATTTCAGCAATGTCTTGCCACTGTCCTATCGCTTTTTCCTGTTGTAAAAGCTTCTTTTCAATATCAATTCTATATAGCCGACCATCGGGATAATCTGCCCAAACCAAAAATATACACCAAGAATTTATTGACAATAAACATCCAAAAACAATTAGGGTAAAACGATATAGAAAAGTTTTGGACATGGCATAAACAGGTTGAAGACTACCAAAAATACGTGAATAACGCAATTCACACAATAAATTTTGATAATGCCTAAAATTATAAATTGGTTTGGGAAGTTTTTTCATATTTATAAATAAAACAACTATGTTAAGTATAAAAAAGAAAACAGGTAATTCTGTAAGGTTTTACGAAGCCAAAACAAATCCCCTTAAATTGGAAGATGGGCAAGTGCTTTTTATTCAAGTGAGCTATGTGATTATTTTACTACGAGAAGATGAAACATTTCAATTAATTTTAGTTTATAAGAGTATAATTTCTGCAATCCTTCCCTTTTTGCTTCCACTTGACGATTCGTTAACTTTATTTCAATCTAAAACATCTGATGTAATGAATGAACTAATTAAAAATGAACTACAGATTGAAAATGACTTTTTAATGGAGTTCAGACTGGAGCAAATAAAAAAGTATGATTGGTTGTTGAAAAACGATTCTTTACTAGAAGAAATTTGTACAAAAATACAAAGTGGTAAGTTTAGAAACATAATAAAACAATATAGAAGGATTCATCCATTTATATTGAAAGAACAGTGATACTAAAACCTCATATATTGTAATTTACAAACCACCACAATTTGTTATATTACTTATTTCACACCTTTGGGCTTTGAAAATAAATTTAGGCTGACTGGCTATTAGAACAGCCATTCATAAATATAATAATTAACAATCAAGACATGAATATATATAGTCGGTTAACAGAAGAAGAAAAAAGAATTTACAATTCATACAAAAATGATGACCTTTCCTTTAAATTAAATGAACAATTACGATTTGGGGATATAATAAATTATATGGATGAGGTTAAACTTTTAGACAGTATTATTGATAAAAGCGAATTTAATAATGATTGTCTGTTATTTAGGGCTACTGTAGAAAGAGATGTTATTCCCTTTATTAATGAGGGAATATATGTAAATCCAGAATATTTATCTACTTCAACAAAAGCAAGTGGAATCAAAAGCTTTTTCAATGAAAGTATTGGAGCCGTTTTTTTAATGATATACTGCTCAAAAGGAATTAAATTTACTGATTTGGAAGCAAATGAAGAAAATAGTAAAGGAGAGCACGAGATTTTATTAGGTAGGCAAAATGAATTTAAAGTTTATGAAGATTCATATATTACTGACAAAAAAGTAATAAAAGAAATTGCTGGATGGAAAGGACATGATATTGATAAAATCAGGAAAATAGTGATTAGTACATATGATTATAAATTTGGTAAGTCACCATTAATATCTTTTCCATAAATGGTTTCATAGCCAACCCACAAAACCAATTATATATTATCATTGGAAAAATAAATATATAATAATAAAGTGTTTTAGCTTTGATATGGATATTAGAATAAAGAAAAGTATAAGCTTTGTCCCCCAATAAATTTTAGTTGAGTTGAAAACTCGACCTACTTGATAGTCATAAAAAAAGAGACTATTCCCTAAAGAATAATCTCTTGTAATCAAGTTAAATATTTTAAAGGTTAAAAATTAGTTTACTTTCCAAGTTGGAACTTTAGCTTTTTTGGCAATTCTGTATGAATATCCTAAGCTGATTGAATAATCTGCAAAAGCTGCATCTCCTTGTACATGAACATATTTTGTAGGATCAGTGATTTTAGAATTTTGTAAATTCTGATCAGCAATATCCGCGGCACTTTGAATACGATTTTTGATAAAGTTGTAAGGAACAAACAAGCTAAAAGTATGCTGACCTTTGCGGTAAGTAACACCTGGCTCAACTGCAACTACATATCCCGGACGACGATAGGCTACCTGTCCACCAAAGACATCGTAAGCAGGAATACCTTCAAATCTACCAGCTAAAGAGAATGCAAAGTTTTGGTTTTTACCAACTGCTGCCATAAAACCAGCACGAGCAAAATATTGGTCTGGTGAAGCATATACGTTATAGCCTTCTAAACCAGCTTTTGGAGCAGATTTGAATGTACCATTTGATTCTTGTGGACTGAATAAATAATAAGCATTCGCAAAACCATAGATATTTCTGTGAATTTGTCTGAACCCTTGGAATTCAAGAGAAAATCCTACTCCTCCATCCCCAGGTTGGATTGCTTGGTCCATTACTGCACTCTTTTTGGTGCCATCAGTTTGCAAAGCGTCATCAGTGGCAGTATAACTTCCTGTAGCTAGTTTAATACCAGCACCAATCATGATATTTCCTTTATGAGCATTTTCTGGTTTGATTAACCAATAGTTTGCACCGAAACGGATGTCAGCCAAACCACCTGCACTTACGCTGTAGCGAGTCAATTTTTTACTTGCCGCATCAGCTGTCAACGTTAAAGTCTGCGAACGTTCAGAGTTTACAAAAGGAATAGTAGCGTTTAATTGTAATCTGCTAGAAAGTCCATAAGAAACGTTGAAGTCAACAGCATGTTGATAGATATTAACTGCGTTGCCTAATGTTTGGCGTTGAGGTTGTTCTTCTGTACCAACAAAGTGACGCCAAGAGTGGAAATAACGATAGTTTGCCCCTACTTGAAATTCACCTTTTGAAAGATTATAAGAGGATGATGCCGACATGGCAGTGATACCACCCATTTGGCGGACAGCTACACAACCTTGAGCATTAGCTTGTTCGTGAATGAGCAAAGTTGAACTAGCAATAGCTAGAGAAAGTAAAGTTTTTTTCATAGTGTTTGTTTTTTGGATAAAATAGAAGAATGTTATTATTCAGTTGTGAATTAGTGAATTGTCTGTTTCAAAAGAATCAATATGATGAATAAGCGTATATTGTATAAGTTATTCATCCACAATTCACTAACTCACAACTCATCATTAATTTCCGCCGTCTGTTTTTCCACGGGCTACAGCATAGTCACCAATTTTCTTTCCGCAAGCCAAGCCTACCTCGCTATCGAAACGATAGTGAATAGCGCCATAAATTCTTGATTCTGATGCTTCTTTTGCCATTGCCTCTAAACTGCTTTGTTGATTAGGGAATATATAAGAAAGCACCGTAGCTGCTGCTGCCGAGAAGGTGGCATGACCTGAAGTAAAACTAGGGAAGTTGGGTGTTCCTGTCGCTGTTTTTATACTTGGGTCAACTTGGTTTGGTCTTGGATAGAAATAATAATATTTAGTATCCCAGCAACAAACACCTGCATCATGAATAGCAGTATTCATTAAAGCCAAAGTCCTAGCCATTCTGATTTCGGAAAAACTAGCATCTCTTAATAAGTCCAGTGCTATTTGATTCCAGTGTCCTGGAGGTGTCGAAGTTCCTAATCCATCAGCCCAGAATTGTACAATAGACCATTGTTTGCGGGTAATGTTTTCTGAGTAATATTTTACTTCTGCTAAATCTTTCTTGAAAGCGTCAGAATCTAATGCTGGAGGAGCAGCAGGACGAATAGCATCTCGAGTAGCTTTATCGAAATTCCAAGTTTTTACTTCCCCAAATTTCATTAACATACCCGGACGAGCAGGAATATCTAAGCTTTTCCAAGCCGTTTTAAGTCCCCTTGCTACAGCTGCATCGGCTAACTGTGCTTGAATGGTTAAATTTCCACCAGCTGTTCCTGTGCCGTCTCCTTTGGCATAAGCAATAATTTTATCAGCCACAGCCTTACCTAAAATATCAGCGGCATCAATATCACTTTTTACATTTTTACCTGCCCAAATACCTACTTGACGGCCTTCTTCGTATTTATTGTCAATTAATTGGGTTGGATAACTACCTGGGAATAAAAACTTCAATACTCTACTTGAAGCTGCCGCAATAACTGCTTCTTCAGAAGGGTAATCAGGCAAATTATCAGCATCATTTTTTCTGTTATACTTAAACTTATAAGCCCAAGTTGCCACAAGAGCATCGTATTGAGCAACACTAATTAAAGCGTAAGCCCTAGATGCGTAAGGAGGATTGGCAAAAGGGAAGTAGGGCAACGTATCTGGCTTAGCAGAATTGGGTGCTGAATAAGTACCGTTGTCGTTTGGTTCTGGTGCTAAATTGTATCGAGCGATAAGTTCACGAGCGATTTCGTTCCAACGGCCTACTGAACCTACTTGCCAATAGGTTAAAGCACTTTTTTGGGCAGCCGTAAGATTAGCTGATATTTTTTGTGTTTCAGCTAATTCTGCCTTGTACTCAGCTGAACTAGTTTCTTGTGGAACTGGAATGGTGTAATCTGTTGGCTGACCAATATACATTTTCCAATTGCCTGCATTAGGCTCATTACTGGTTGGCACTAATGGTTTTAAGGAAGTTCGTTCAACTTCTTTTGAGCATGACAAAGCAATAAAGCTTATAAAAAATATGGATAAAATTCTTAATTTCATGATTTTAGGAGATAATTATCAAATCGTAATGATTAAAAATGAGCCTCTATTTAACTATTAGATAGACTATTTCTTTTTCTTGAAGTCTACAATATATTGTAGCTGTGCACCATACGAAGCTTCTACTTTTCCTACATTTCGTCCTGCGACAACATGTGAGAAATGACCATTTACTGAAAAGTGTTTGATTGGCGTATGCCAAGTAACAAAAAGACCAATACGTGTCCAGTCCATTTTATTGGCTGGTAAAGGCATGTCATAACGACGAATGTCTGTTCCCGTTGTTGCCCGAATATTGTCTATAAAAGCTTCTGCTAATACAGCCTTTTTGTTGATACCGACTCTTAGTGAAGTACTTACTTGGTCTGGTACAGCCATTTCGTGGCTATATTCAATCTCATTACCAGTATAATAATTAGTTCTATCAACATTCGTTTTACTTCTAGCAATGTATCCCCCTTGAGCCGTTATATGAAAGCCATAAGGTAATAATTGATGAATGATAAGACGAGCAGAAGCCGTTTTGGAATGAAGTCCAATAGAGAATGGTAAAAAGTCTGGCACATAATCTGTGACAGGTACAGAAGCACCGATTACGCCATAAAAACGTAGTTTTTTATAAGTATAAAACTTATATTTTGCTGCAATGCTTAAATCTTGTACTCCTTTCAAGCCGGTCATTGTACCTGCTGAAGCTTCGTTTTCGATGTAAGGTAATACGGCAAACACGTTTAGTTTTTCATTAATCCCATAGGCAGCCATAAAAGATGCTGAACGGGTAGTGAGGGTGCCAATATTTTGGTTATCACGCAGTCTGTCGCCTTCCCAGTATTTATTCCAGGATTCTTTGTCGTAATTAAGCACCAAGCATAGCTCTTTTTTAGCCATCATTAGGCCATCCTGAGTAGTTTGTGAGAAACTGATTTTAGGAGAAAAAAGCAAGTAGCAAAGACAAGTAAGCGTTAGTAAATGTTTCTTCATTTGTAATGATTAGATTCTTTAAAATTGGAAGTCATTCCAAAATTATGGAATAGTATAGTTAATTCCAAGTAAATAGAAAAATATTGATTCTTTATAGAAAATAAATATTTGTATCAAAAAAGTATAAATAAAAATAAGCTTATTACTAGTATTGTATAGTACAGTTCATTTTTTAAGGTAATTAATAGGATTAAAAAGATTTTTGACAAAAAATAGAAGGAGTGGAAATTTTATTTTTCCATAATTATGGAAAAATGGGGTGTTAAGAGGTAAGATAGTTGTGTTAGAGAATACTCAATTGAAGTTTTTTAAAGAAGGGTAGAACTATTTTCCACATGTAATAAAGTTTGTACGATAAAGCATACTAATATTGTTGCGTATCAGGATGGAATGTCTTCCAACTATGCCAAAACTCCTGATAAGCATTAACTTTAGTAAGAGGGCTTCCTTGTCCTTTGTCTAAATATTCTCCTTTTAAATTAAAATGTGCTTTGTCAAGTATCAATGTGTCGTTCTTTACCGTAAATTTTGGACTATTTGCTGGTACCTTAAATGCAAAGAAGCTCTTGTCGTCTTTAGCTAACACCAATACGATAGGTTGTTGTGCGATAGTAGTTTGGATAATCCGTTCCTTCTTTAAACGATTCCAATCAAAAGCTTTACTTTCATTGGCTACTTGAATGCCCACTACCCATGATTTGTTTTTCCATGATAATGAATCAGTACCAGTAAGTTTTTTTCTTGATTTCCCAGATTCATATTTGGCTGTACTATCATACTCTTCTTTATAGCGCAAATCGGGTTGCATGATTTTGCTATTTGGATACATTTTTAGCCAAGTATCTAATGACACTTGTTGAGCAGCTAGTTCGGGTAACATTGTGCCTTTTAGCGGCCCAGTAATGGCTTCACCATTGGCTTGACGCCACCAACTTTTGGTCGTTTTGTCTTCAAACATGGCATTGAAATGATCCATGCCCACTAATCTGAATGTTTCTGGTTTTCCATTAACGGTAGGCTCAAAAACTCGTCCAGTTCTACAAACAGAGCAATAAGTAACCATGATAGGTTTGCCACCAAGCGTATCACGCACTTGGTGATGGTATGTAATCAATGAGATAGGATAAGCTTTGGCCTCGCCATTCAATGCTACACCGATAATTACCCTATCTGTTTTAATTTTATTTTCATTGACAGATTTCATACTCAGGTGCTCAGTCTGTGCAAACATCGCATCGGCAGCCATTTTGAAATTAAAGGCATAGCATACTCCAGCGGCTATTAAAATACTGGCGATAGGCAACCATTTTGAAGATTTAAATGCTGATGCAATACTAATACTTATCATTAGTCCAAAGCATATTCTGAATATCCATCGCCATGAATATAAAAAATAAGCGATATCGATGCTTCGCATTTGCTGACTACCCGGCATTGGCATAATGAAATAGACATTCAATATTTCAAAAATAATAAGACCTAAAATGCCTAAATAGAAGAGCTTTTTCATTACAATTTGTGTCTATGAGGGTTAGTGTTTTATCTTGAATATGTTTGATAAGCCATTTAAGTAAAAACTCTACGTATCAAGTTGATATGTAGAGTTTGAAATATTAACCATTTATAAATACTTAGTATCTTGAATTAGATTGAGTTTTGTAAAACTTTACACGTCAAAAAACGTGTAAAGTTTGTAATATGCCCAATTCTAATATGTGAATGTCTTTAGTTTAGAGAAAAACAAAAAAGTAAATTATTTTATAATTATTTTGACTTTATTGATACGACAAATATAAGGAGTATTTTTAATAAATTCCAAATAAGTGGAAAAATTTTCCACTCAATTAAATATTTTTTAATATTTATGTCTATTATTAGGCTTTTTGAGCTTTTTTAAAGCTTTACAATGTAGTAAAATGTTTAAATTCAATCATTTGATAGCGTTACATCGATTATGTTTTTGAAAGTCACTAAAAAATCAAACCCCTAAAATTTCCATTTTAATGGAAATTTTAGGGGTTTGATAATAATTGAGTACTTCTAGCTAGGAGAAGAATTGGCATACCCAGTTTCCTCTGCTATTTTTTTAGCCCTTGCCTGATACATCTCTGGAGCATTTGGTGCAAAAGTACCTAAGCCATCCACATAACGATTAAACATGCAAAAAGCCGCACTTATTAAAACAGTATCATGAATCTCAATATCCGTAGCACCCAACTCACGAGCTGTTTCAACTTGGGCGAGGCTCACATGTTTACCACCTTGCTGAACACTTTTAGCAATACTTAGTAATGCCTTTAATTTATCCGAGATAGGAGCAGTAAGATAATCAGCTTTTACTTTGTCAACCAATGTATTATCAGTGGCGTAATACTGGGCTACTGCTCCATGAATATTCTGACAGAAAAAGCAATCGTTTAATGATGATACAAAAGTGGCAATTAGTTCTCGTTCTCCTTTGGTCAATCCTTCATCTGTTCTGAGTAAGGTTTCTGCCAAGGCATTTAGGGGACTAGCAGTGAAGGGTCTGAAAGCCATTAAGCCACGTATTCCCGGTAATTCTTCGGTTAAGGTAATATGTGCCATATCTTAAGATTTTGTAGGTAAAACATATCCTAAAGTTCCCATGCGCTCGCCCATTTGCGCATAAACTGTTGAATCAGTAGGGGTAAGCGTAGCTAGTCCATCTACATAGCGATTAAACATACAAAAAGTGGCTGCGATTAAAACTGTATCATGAATGTCTCGGTCATTTGCTCCCGCTGAACGTGCCAACTGTATATCTTCTTCACTGACGGTTCTAGCATCAGCTTGTACTTTTCCTGCTATTGTTAACAATGCTTTTATTTTATCCGAAATTGGTGCATTTTGATAGTCTTCCAATACCAAATCGACCGTATTTGCTTCGTCTTGATATAAATATCTTGCTGCTGCGGCATGACTACATGAACAAAAAGTACAGGTATTTTTATTAGAAACATACGTAGCAATCAATTCTCTTTCTGCTGGGCTTAATGGAGAGTCTTCTCGCAATAAGATTTGTGCTAATTGATAGAGGGGTTTCCCTGTATCGGGACGATACATTACTAGACTTCTAATACCCGGAACATTTTCTGGAAGCTGAATATGTGGCATAACGTGATTAATAATTGGATAAATTATGAGTTAGATTTTACAATAGTTAATGATGCTCCATCACAAAAGATTTATGCTTTAGTCTCTTTACTAAAATATACTACAGTTAAAGCAATGAGGAAAGTAATCGAAAAAGCGAGGAGGGCATTTCCAATGCCACCAAAGGCTGTTACTAAACTTCCTACAAAAAATACGGCTGTAGCAGTGAAAAACCTGCCAATATTAAAACAGAAACCTGTAGCGGTGGCACGAATTGTTGTTGAAAAAAGAGCAGGAATATAACTTGATAATGAACCTTGGCTTATCCCAAAGAATAAAGAAAGCAAAGCCGTTTCAAGATAAATAATGGGAGAAAAGTGGGCATTTGTTGTAAACAACAGTAAGCAAGCCAAAAAACACCCCGAGAAAGTAAGTATCAGGGTATTGCTAGAGCCCAATTTTTTGATTAACAATCCAGAAATCATCCCGCCGACAATACCACCAATGCCCAAAAGCATCATGATGAGACCACGTTCCTTTTGCCCGTCTGAAGAAGTGCCGATTAATAAACTTTGAACCCATGTAGGCAACCAAGAGAAAATAGCCCATAGCCCAATTAAGACCGCACCAAAAATCAATGAGCCGATGAGTAACTTAGGACCATTGGTTTCAGAGAAAATACTTTCTTTATGTTGGTTTTTGTTGCTCTCTTCTGATTGCCAAGAGGAAGATTCTGGTAAGAAAGATATAATGATAAAAGACAGTGAAATAGGAATAATACCTAACCAAAAGGATTGACGCCAGTTATTAAAAACCACATTCAAGCCTCCTGTAAGTACGATACCAATGGGAAAAGAGACCGCTAAAATCCCTAATGCTACTGGACGAGTATCAGCATCCCAAATTTCTGAAATATAGACAGTAGTAAGCAACAACACACCGCCTACTCCTAAGCCTGTAAAGAAACGATATACCAAAAGACTTTCCCAATTGCCTACAAAAACAGTCATTAAAGTAAACAATCCATAAATGCCTGCTGAAAAACCTAAGGTTTTGATTCGACCTACTTTATCACTAACAACGCCTAATGTTAAGCCTCCGAACATCCAGCCAAATATAAACGAGGCATTTAAATAAGCGCCTATTTTCCCTAATTCATCTGCCGTAGGCGTTTTACCTAATAATTCTGGAATGGCAACAGGTAAATTAACAGATATTAATGTTGCTACTGTGCCACCCAAGAGGTAACAAAGCATACAAAGCCCAAAGGCTAAAGTGTTACGTGACTGTGTTTTAGGGTTAGTTATTGCAATTGCCATCTGAATAGTTAAAAGGGTTTTGTTAATACTACCATTAAAGGTTCATCGTTTTTGAATCACAAACAGGAATGGTATTATACTGATTTGAGAAAGGCGTTTTCTTAAGATTAATTTTCGTAATAACATTACTGCCTTCTTTTATCTGAATAAACTGGTTGGGTTTAATATTTTTAAAAACCTGTTTCTTGCCAGTACTAGCCCAAGTGATTTCTACTTCATCTATTAGGTCACTTTGTCCAATACCAATATCTCTTCTCAGGGGTGATGCACCAAAACTTCCACCCGAATTGACATCTCTGTGAATGACTCTTTTTACGCCTTTTTCTCTAAAGCTAATTTTTAGGCGTGTACCTATTGCCGAGCGATTGGTTTCCTCACCTTCTAATCGGATATTAATCCAGCGGTTATTATTTTGACCGGGATTGAGATAAAGAGAATTATTATAAGAATCGCCGACATAAGCACCCCCTACTTCAATAAAAATATCACTGTCGCCATCATTGTCAAAGTCTGTAAAAGCCACTCCGTGTCCTTTTTGAAGATTGCCCACTCTGCCACTTACAGTTACATCTGCAAATGTGCCATCACCCATATTTCTAAAAAGACGATTAGGAACCAGCGATTTATAATCAGGGTTTCCCGTTCCTAAATACATATCTAGGTAGCCGTCATTATCAATGTCTCCGAAGTTTGCGCCCATTGCGAAAACAGATTTATTTAAACCTGCTTGCTTAAACACATTAGTAAATGTGCCATCATGATTGTTGTGGTATAAATACATTTTACTGGCTTGGTTCGGCATCCCCAAGGCTTCCGTTGCCGCTGAATAGGCAAGAGATTTATCAAATTGATAGCCACAAACAAAGATGTCTTGCCAACCGTCATTGTCATAATCCCAAAACCACGTCGGGAAGGTACTTACATGTACATCTGCTAATCCTGCTTTTTCAGTGACATTTTCAAACTGAGGAATATTATTGTTTATTCCTTTGTTTCTGAGCAATGTTCTTTTCCCTTGAATGCCAGAAAGAACGATATCTTGTAAACCGTCATTATCATAGTCGGCAGCACTAACGCCTTTTATAAAATCTGTAATCAGGCAATTTGCCTGAGAAGCGACTTCTGTAAAAGTGCCATTTTTATTACTGATAAATAATTCACAAGGATTGTATTCCTCAAGTCCGCCGTGTTCATTACCAATGAATAAATCTAACCAACCATCATTATTGAAATCTCTCCATACGCCTGTTTGTGTAGGGTGTTCTGAAAAAAGACCACTTTGAACAGTAACGTCGGTAAAAGTATTATCACCATTATTTCTAAGTAATGAATTGGCTTGTTTACCAAATTTTCCCATCCAAGCACCTCTAAACACGAAAATATCAACAAAACCATCGTTGTTGTAGTCAGCCTGAATCATATTCAAACCACCTTTAAAACGCCCTAGATCTGAAATAACTGAGCAATCAGTAAAACTACCTTTAGTATCATTTCTAAAGTAGTGCATCGCACCTGTTAGTCCCCAGTCAGATGTAATAATATCTAAGTATCCGTCATTATTAAAGTCATCCACTATCACCCCTCCAGCCATATTTCGCTTATTAAGGCCTATATTAGGTGCAACATCTGTGAATGGTTTAATCTCATAGCCCGAATTGTCTTTATCAAGATTTGGAATAAGCCACTGGCTAGGAACCTGTGCGGGATATTCACCAAGAGTCATATAAGCAATATTTAATAACCATCTCGATTCATAATCTTCTGGATTTTGTTGAAGTAGTTTTTCATATATTTCAATGGCTTTTTGTGAACCTGTTTTGTTCTGATGTACTCCGTTGTCCTTAATAGGCATAATACAAGACTCTGCTGAATGATTGGTAATACAGTTTTGACGTTCGCCCATTCTTAAATATGAAATAGCATAGCTTTTCATCACATCAGCGAAATGTCTGTGTTCAGCGTCTGTTTTTTCCAATATTTGTTCAAAAGCTTTTATGGCTTCTTCCTCCTTTCCAAGTTTTAGAAAACCATTTGCTCTAAAAAAATTTGCACGCATTCTCATACCTATATCAGTACTTTTTCTTGAGACAGAATCAAAAAAGGCAAATTCAGCCTCAGGGCAAAATGAGTTTTCACCTACATAAAATTTATCATAGGTAGCCGCTAAATGTTTTACCATTTGGTCATTTGAATTTGAAACCAACCCACAGGATTGTCCAATGAATAAAGCCAGACATAGGCAAGAGTATTTTAAAAATTTAGAGTTCATAATTTTAACAAGGTTTTTAATAGTTATAATTGTAAATAGGATTTAGAGGAAGAGAGAATCTGTAAGCTATCTAAATAGTTCATCAAATGTCAGTGAAACATAGTATAAACCACCTACTGCGGGCGAACCGTAAGCTTGTACGATATAGTTATTCGTCAAATTGTTCGCGCCTAATTTTACGGTAGTTTTTAAGGCAGGTACACGATAATTCACTTGTGCGTCTATCAAGCTATAAGCAGGAACATTCCCAGGACGGTTTTCATTAAATGTGCCGTACCAGTCAAATGATTCTTGCCAGTGCCATGCTACACTGAACCCTAGGCGGTCAGTGATTTTTGAATTGCTAAGGGTTAAGTTAGTCTTCCAACGAGGCGTATTGAAGGCTGGAATATTATTAGGGTTGGCATCCATAATGTTGAAGTCAGACCAAGTAGTGTTGAAGCCAACACGATAATTGTCTGGTAAAAAGTAAGTTAATCCCAAAGAAACGCCTTGTGAACTTACTTTGTCAGCGGCATTGGTATAAAGTTGGAAAGCCTGAGTTTTTCCTCCTAAAATATCTTGTGCCGCTGCTGAATTAATCGTTCCGTCTGAATTTAAAACATTACTACTTGGGCGAATAACTACTTGGTTAATCAAGAAATCAGTAAACGTACTTCTGTAATAGTTTACATCAATTAAGAATTTCTGAGCCAATAATCCTTTGTAACCTATTTCAAAACTCTGTGTTTGTTCAGGTTTGATATATGGTACATTTGATTTTACAAGCTTGCTTTTATTGTTTTCAACGGCCGTTGGGAAAGCAACACCTTTCTGTAAATCGCTAGAGAAGCCACTCGCAAAAGCACCTACCGAAGCGGCCGTGAATGAGTTTTCATAAGCATTTAAGCCCGCACTGTTAGCTGGCGCACCTCCTAAGATAATGATTGGGCCAACGTTTAGTTTAATAAATTGGTCTGGTACAGTTGGGTTTCTAAAACCTGTTTGATACGATGCTCTAAAATTATGATTTGTTGATGGAGAAAACACCGCAGAAGCACGTGGTGTAAAACTGCCATTAAAGTTTTCGTTTTTATCATAACGACCCGATAATGTTAGTTTCAATTGGTCTTCTAAAATTGATTTAGAAGCCTGTGCAAAAACGCCATATTCTTTTACACTCACTTTATTGATTTTATCATCAAATAAAGTACCGTTGGTTTCCATATCATACACCCTATAGCTTCCGCCTACTAATAAGTTAACAACTTTCAAGGTTTGGCTTAAATCATATTGAGCATCTATGTGGTAGAGTTTACTATTGCTTAATACACCCGCACCGCCTAAGCCAGCAGTAGCGATGTATTTACTTTTTTGTTGTTCAAAGTCACTAGAACCTGGTATAAAACGTCCTTGGTCGGCAAAAGCTCTGGCAGCACTGTGGTCTTGAGCACCCACACTCGTTACTTTTCCTGTATAGGCAGCAGTATAGCGTTCAAACCAAGTAGCATCAGCTTTATCTGGCGTTACTACATTTCCATTTAAGTCTCTTACCCAAGTACGGTTAATAAGCTGACCTAAAGAACGAGTATTATAAGAGTTGTTAGATTGTTCGGCGGTAGAATAGCCTCTGATAAAAAAGTTAGTTCCTCTTAGCTCTACTCTATTTTGAATTAACTTAAAATCGTTTAAAGCAAAACGGCTACTACCTGTATAATTGGCAGTTCCTTGGCTATAATTTACTTGATAGATGGCTTCTAAGCTTTCAGAGATTTTATAGTGCAAAGCCGCATTCAGTTTAGTAGAATAGACACCATAATTGGCTAAGTCTTTTTCTTCGTAACCAGTACGAGAAACACGTCCGATTCCTGTAATGGTTTGAGCTACTTCGTCTCCATAAATATTCAAGGCATTTCTTCCTGGGTTACTATCACCACGTTGAGCAGCAGGCGTATTAGGGTCAATGTCTGTATAATTGTTAGCATACCAATCCGTTCCTTTCAAGTAAGATGTATTTAATTTAAACGCAAAGCGGTTGTTGAATGCTTTGGCATAACGAAGGGCAAAATCAGTAAATGGTTTTGCTCCAGAAGCATTGTCAGAAACATGATTAATACCCACTTTTGTTTGAACAGATAGACCTTCGTAGGTAAAAGGATTTTTAGAAGTAGTCATTAATAAACCATTGAAAGCCACTGGGCCATACAAAGCAGAGGCTGCACCCGGTATTAATTCTACACCTTCGATGTCTAAATCCGAAGAACCAAAAAGATTACCTACGGCAAAACCTAAGCCTGGTGACTGATTATCGACGCCATCAATCAATTGTAAGAAACGACTATTCCCTGTTGAGTTGAAGCCACGTGTATTTATTTGTTTGTAAGTAAGACCACTCGTAACCATATCCAATGATTTTACATTCACCAAAGCATCATAAAAACTTACTGAGGGGCTTTGCTGAATAGCCTTTGAATCTATCTTTTCAATACTAATTGGTGATTTCAGGATATTTTCTTCTATTCTCGAGGCAGAAATAACTACTTGTTGTAAAAGCTCATCGCCAGCTTTAAGAGAAACAGTAATAGGGTTATTGTCTGTTACATCAATAGTTTGGCGTTCAAAGCCAATCATGGTGAATACTAGCGTAAACGGAGGTTTTGTGGAGGTTTTTAAGCTAAAAAAACCTTGGTTATTACTAATAGTACCAGTGTTTTTGCCTTTGATGGTAACACTTGCCCCAACCAAAGGCTTTTTAGTTTCAGCATCTGTGATAGTACCAGTAAAATTTTGTGCAATTACAGCGATTGAATTAAGTAATATAATAGTCAGCGTAAAGATTTTTTTCATGGATAATAAGTTTTAGTATGAGATAATTAGTGGGTATTCATTAGAAAATTTGGAGAAGTCATTACTATGAATGTGCCTCTTTTTTCAATTGTTCATAGATGGCAGGTACTCTGTTATAACCGTTAGTAGTAATACGTTGCCCTAATCTTTCGTAAAAAGCAGGTTCTGCGGGCGTTACACTTGCCAAGCCATCCACATATTTGTTGTAAAGACAGAACAAGGCGGCTATCAACACTGTATCATGAATTTCACGATCAGTAGCTCCTACATTTTTAGCACGCAGGATGCTCTCAGCACTAACATTTTTTCCATTTTGCTGAACCAGTGCCGCTATTGCTAATAAAGCCTTCATTTTTCCAGAAACTGGAGCCGATTCAAAATCTTGTTTTACCATTTCACACGTTTCAGATTCTCCTAAAAGTATATTGGCTGCCGAAGTATGTGCACTTGTACAAAACTTACATTGGTTTTTAGAAGAGACCAGTGTCGCAATTAACTCACGTTCACCTTCTGTAAGCGTTGATTCTCCACGCAATAAAATTTGTGTAAGCTCACGAATTGGTTGAGCAGTATCTTGGCGATATTCTAGTAGACCAGTAATGCCTGGCAAGTGGCTTTCTAAAGGGATATAAGGCATGATAATTAGGAATTTATTTTCTTTTCAGTAAAGTATTTGTGAGCGTATATCGTGTAATATTAAATTGTATATATCACAGAAATATTTGAATAAATTTATTATTCCAAATTTATGGAATAATAACAAATAAATCCAAATATTTGGAATAATTAATTTTAGATATGAGCAGATTGTGGAGAAGTAAGAGAAGAACAAGACATTTTATTGAATAATGATAGAATTTGTGAATAAATTGTAGGCATTATGGTCAAAAATGACGATTTTTGATTTTCCATAAAAAGGGAAAATATGGAAATAAAAGAGATGATTTATTAATTGGGTCGGCTAATAAACCGATAGCGAGGGATAGTAAAGAAGGATAGTGAAGACTAAAAAAAAGCCAGAAAACAATTGATTTTCTGGCAGGGTATAAAAGCATTATATGATATTTGCAGACTAATTAAATAGTTTGCGGGTCATTCAAAGAAGGACTATTTAAGTGTTCTATAACTTGATTTTTTAGTTGTTGAACAAACTTGCCAGTATCTTCTAAAGATTCTTCCTGACCTGATAGTTTCTTGACTAAATTCAGTAAATGCGTTTGAGTTTGTAACATCACAGAAAGGGTAATCTGATTATCAGCAATTTGTTTTTGATTACGAATAATGCTTACTTGATTGTTAACGATAATTTCTTGGTTTTTGATAATCGTAGATTGATTTTGAATCACCAAATCGTGATTATCCGCATTACGCTTTTGATTCTCAATCATAATATCATGATTCCCAACGATGCGTTCTTGCATATCTTTTAAGAAATTATGCTCGGCTATTAATTTTTGAAGTATTTCCTCTATATTTTGCATAATGATACTCTTGAATGAGAATTTTTATGATTGAAAAATGCGTTTACCTTTGTTTCCCGTAAAATTAAAGATTTTTATTGATGCAAACCGACAAACTGAAAAAAATCAAATTGCCTTGGCTTTACTTATCATTCTTGATAGTGGTATTGAGTGTTTGGATGTATTACATGGTAACGACCAATAGCTTTTACATTTATTTAAAACATGGATATGCAGTACTCACAATGATTTTTGGTTCATTCATTGCAGGGTCTAGCCCTGAAGGCAGTGCTGCCATTGCCTATCCCATTTTTACATTATTGCTTAAAATTCCCCCAGCCATTGCCCGAAATTTTGCTTTCGCTATTCAAAGTATAGGAATGACATCAGCAAGTTTACTGATTTTAAATTTAAAAATAAAAGTTGAGTGGAATTATATTAAATATGTAACATTCGGAGGTGTTTTCGGATTAATTTTTGGTACATATTATATCGTTCCGCTTATTTCGCCCCCTTTGGCAAAACTATTTTTTGTGTCCTTATGGCTTAGCTTTGGCTTGGTTTTATGGCATGAAAACACCAAACCCAAGCGTGAAGTATTTGATGCTATCCAGTCTTTTCAACGTTCAGATATGGTGAGATTGCTATTTTTTGGATTAGTAGGAGGAATGATTTCATCAATCTTTGGTACAGGTATCAATATCTTCTCTTTCTGTTTGATGACGATTTATTATCGGATTGATGAGAAAGTAGCTGTACCATCGTCTGTTATTATCATGACGTTGGAAACACTGTTAGGCTTTTTCTTACACGCAGGTGTGATTAATGATTTTCAACCAGAGGCTTTTGAAATGTGGCTAGCTTGTATTCCTTTTGTCGCTTTTTTTGCTCCACTAGGCGCATTTGTTATCAGCAAAGTACCTCGAAAAGCCGTAGCGACTTTCTTGTATATCATCCTGATTGTTCAATTTGTTGGGGCTATGTGGGTAATTAAACCTAGTGTTTTGCAGTTAATTATGTGTCTGATTACACTGTTAGCAGGGTTAAGTACTTTTGTGTATTTGGCTAAAATGAAGAATAATAGGATGTTGGAGGAGTAGAAATTTGTCTTTACATATAAGTTAAGTAAAATTATTCATCACTAACGTGTGACTTAAGTCCTATTGATTACTCACAATACATAAGTGATTGACAATCATATTCTTATCCCTAGCGAGGGACTTAAGTCCCTCGCTAGGGATAAGAGCTTCACGTAGTCAGGCTATGAAATGAGGCGACCAAAGTTCGGTTTGAAAGGCGATTTAAACCAATTTTATCAATAATCACATCTTCATTTTAACTTTTTAAAAGATGTGGGTAATTGATAGTACTTAAGTCACCCGCTAGTGATAAAGTTTAGAACTTAATAACCTACAAAATCCTCAACTTAGCAAAGCTCAATAATAGTGTTTTCTCACCAATTGTTCCTTCAAACTGAATCACCGCCTTGCGGTCGGTTCCATTAACATCTATCTTTTTTACTTTCCCGAAACCAAATTTTAAATGTTCTACTCGGTCGCCTTCTACCAAGGCTTTCGTATCGCTAGGTACAAAATCTTGTGAAGGCACATAGCTATTGCCAACAACTGGGCGAGGTGCTGGTTTGGCTATTAAATTGGCAGTAGACGTTGGCTTATTAGGCGTGCTAAAGTCAGGAGCCTTTTGCTCACGATTGGTCATTCTAACAAATCCTTGTGGTGCTGGTCTTTCTTCGGCACGACGAATATTTTTAGCAAACTGTAAAAAACTTGGATCAATTTCATCAAGGAAACGACTTGGTTCACATGGTTTCAAGCGTCCGTATTGATAGCGACTTTCAGCATAAGACATCATCAGTTTTTTCTCAGCACGAGTAATCGCTACATAGAATAATCTACGCTCTTCTTCCAAATCTGCTCTGCTTTGCAACATCATTTGGCTAGGGAAAAGGTCTTCTTCCATACCTACTACATACACATGATTGAACTCCAACCCTTTTGCTCCGTGGATAGTCATCAACGTTACTCTATCATTATCACCATCAGGGTCGTCGCTATCGGCAGTGATTAATAAAGAAACCGTTTGCAAGAAGCTAGAAAGCGATTTGTCTTCCTCCTCCACTTCGTTATCGTCCACAAATTCTTTGATAGAGTTCAATAATTCCTGCACGTTTTCATAGCGTGAAAGTCCCTCTACTGTTTTATCTTCATGCAATTCACGCAATAATCCTGATGCTTTGGCAATGTGCGAAGCTACTTCATAAGCATCTTTTTTATCAGCTTCCACCATGATTTTAAAAGACTTTATCAAGTCAGCAAAACCTTCGATGGTATCCGCAAATCGTCCTGCTTGGAATTGCTTGATATTTGAAACTACTTCCCAGACAGAAATCTGGTTTTCAGAAGCAGTTACTGCAATTTTAGCAATGGTAGTATCACCAATACCTCTTTTGGGTAAATTGATAATCCTTTTAAAAGCCTCTTCGTCTCTTTGATTGACCACAAAACGGAAGTAAGCTAATAGGTCTTTTACCTCACGGCGTTGGTAGAAAGACAAACCGCCAATAATTCTATACTTAATATTCAACTTCCGTAGCGCCTCTTCAAAAGATCTAGACTGTGCGTTGGTTCTATATAAAATGGCAAAATCTGTATTGCGTAATCCATGTGCCATTTTTGATTCAAAAAGGTGGGTTGCAATCAAACGCCCTTCTTCATTATCCGAGCTGGCTTTAATCAGTTCAATCAAAGAACCTTCCTCATTTTCAGTAAATACCTTTTTCTTTAACTGATTTTTGTTTTTGGCAATGATGGAATTGGCAGCCTCTACAATATTTTTAGTAGAACGATAATTCTGTTCAAGCTTGATAGTAGCCATATTTGGATAATCTTTCTCCAAATTCAAGATATTATCAATACTTGCACCACGGAAAGCATATATCGACTGGGCATCGTCACCTACTACACACAAATTTTTCGATAGTTCAGATAATTTCTTGACAATCAAATACTGTGAAATATTGGTATCTTGAAACTCATCTACCATGATGTATTTGAATTTGCGTTGATATTTATCCAATACCGCAGGGTGGTCACGGAAAAGAATATTCGTATTGTACAGCAAATCATCAAAGTCCATCGCATTAGCCTGAAAACAGCGTAAAGCGTATATTTTATACAATTTGCCCATTTCTGGTAATTTAGCTGCCGCATCATCCGCAGCAATCACAGGATTGTTCAAATATTCATCTGGCCCAATCAAGCGGTTTTTTGCTCCTGAAATACGGTTGAAAATTACATTGGCTTTATACACTTTATCGTCGAGACCACGCTCTTTTACGATAGCTCTAATTAACGATTTAGAATCGTCGGTATCATAAATAGAGAAGTCGGACGTATATCCTAAATGTTTTCCATCAAAACGAAGAATCTTGGCAAATACAGAGTGAAAAGTGCCCATCCAAAGATTTTTGCCATCGCTCCCTACAGCATTTTCGATACGCTGTCGCATTTCACCGGCAGCTTTATTGGTAAAAGTCAGTAGTAAAATTTGGAATGGGTCAACGCCTTTTTCGATTAAATATGCTGTACGATAAGTCAGTACTCTAGTTTTACCAGAGCCTGCACCAGCGATAATCATCAAAGGACCGTCTATATGTTGTACCGCTTCACGTTGCGGTTCGTTTAAACCTTTTAAGTAATCCATATAAATTTTTTAACTCAAATTGAATTGACCCCAAAATTACGAAAAAATAAGGGAGGGGTTAGTAAGAAGTTTGCTTTGTTTTGGAAATGTTGATTTCGGGTGTATTTTTACTCACAGATTTTTATTTAAAAAGAGAATAACATAGACCAATTTATTATATCACATCTCTTCTGCATAAATCTGCTGAAGGGATCAGCATAAATCAGCGGGGAAATAGAAATAATATTATGAACGAAACCAGACAAATAAGAGACATAGAAAAGGAATTTATCATTGCCCTTTTAGCCAAATTGAATCTCACGACTGATGATTACCCAATAGACAATGAAGTATTTGAATATGAAGGTGGGAAAATGGGAAGTATCAGTATTGGTAACAAAAATCCTGATGATTATGATGGAGATTTAATACAGGTAGAATATAATGATATTGATGGTGTACCTGTATTGATAACCCTTACCAAAAATAAATATAATCAATTATTAGATTTAGATTTCTGGAAAGAAGATTTCTCAGCATTGATTATCTATCCAAAAATTGAGGAGGTGATTGTTCGGCAAATGTAGGGTCGTATAGTATACAACCTTTGGACGAACGTTGTACAGAATGAGGTAATATACGATATCGGACACCACATGGGACGAATGCAATTCGTCCCTACGTTTTTATAAATATAAAATATGGCTAAAATGAATTTTTGTCCACAATGTGGAAAAGACTTGATTACAAAGTTTAAAGATGATAGAGAAAGAGTCCTTTGTCCAGATGAAAAAGATTGTGGTTTTGTACATTGGAATAACCCAACACCCGTAGTAGCGGCCATCGTAGAACATGAAGGAGATATTATTTTAGCCAGAAATGTTGCGTGGCCCGAAGGTTGGTTCGCCCTGATTACAGGTTTTCTAGAAGCAGGAGAAACACCCGAAGAAGGTATTTTAAGAGAAGTAAAGGAAGAATTAGGCCTTGATGCTGAAATAGTAGAATTTGTCGGACTCTATGAATTTCATAGGATGAACCAACTAATTATAGCCTATCATGTAAGAGCAACAGGAGTAATACAACTGAGCGAAGAACTATTAGAATTTCAACGAAAAAAAGACCATGAAATCCTGCCTTGGGCAGCAGGTACGGGAAAAGCGGTAAAAGACTGGCAAGCCAAAAGAGGTATTTTTAATGAAGTAATAGAGTTTAAAAGATAAAGAGTCAGGCTATGCACTAAACCCGTGATTAATAGCCTGACTCTTTTTCCAATCCAGATAACCTTTTATGGCTAAGGCAGATAAAAGCAAATACAGCACGCCTGTACCATAAAGACCTTTATAGCAATACATTCCTGTGTAAAAAAAGTCGGCACTAATCCATAAAATCCAGTTTTCTATATATTTTCGGGCCATCATCCATTGTGCAATTAGGCTGATGGCAGTAAGCGAAGAGTCAATATAAGGCAAACTAGCATCAGAATATCTACCATGCATATAGCCAGAAGCGACCGTGAAAGCAACGAAAATAATAGTACAAGCTAACCAGAACTTTGAAGGCATTGTAGTAACAGCCAATTCAGTTTTTTCTTTGCCACCAAATAACCATTGATACCAACCATAAATACTTAGGATAATAAATACTACCTGCAACTCCATATCTGAATAGAGTTTGAATTGCCAATATATTACGCCATAAATGCCAGAAGAAACAATAGCCCAAAACCATCCCCAAATATTCTGACGAGTATTCAACCAAACACAAATCAATGTGGTAAGAATCCCTAAGTCCTCTAGCCAGTTTTGTTGAATATATTCTTGTATAGTTGATACCATAGTTTTTATAGTTGTGAGCTATGAGCTTTGAGCTTTGAGTTTAAATAATTGTAATTCCCCAAAGCTCATAGCTCAAGGCTTAAAGCTGATAGCTACACCGTTTTCAATTTCTTTGCTTGCTCTTTCATTACTTTCTTTTCAAGGTCTTCATAGTATTTACAGAAGCCTTTCAAGGCACATTCCCCACATTTTGGATTACGGGCTACACAGATATACCGACCATGAAGAATTAACCAGTGGTGTGCGACAGGTACAGATGCTACAGGAATATATTTCATTAATTCTTTTTCAACAGCCAATGGAGTGGTGGCTGTTTTGGCAACTAACCCAATACGATGCGAAACCCTGAATACGTGTGTATCAACAGCCATAGCAGGCTGGTTATAAATAACAGATACAATAACATTGGCAGTTTTGCGACCAACCCCCGGTAAAGTTTGTAATTCCTCAATTGAGTTAGGAACCTCAGAATGGTAAACAGAAACCAATCTTTGTGCCATGCCTATTAAATGCTTGGCTTTGTTATTGGGATATGAAATAGAACGGATATAGCTAAATACTTCATCAAATTCAGCCTTAGATAATGATTCTGCATCAGGGAAGCGTTCAAACAAAGCAGGTGTTACCATATTTACACGTTTGTCAGTACACTGAGCCGACAGTGATACCGCCACTAATAGTTCATAAGGTGTGCGATAATGCAATTCCGTTTCTGCAATCGGAAAGTTTTCGGTGAAATAAGCAATAAGCTTTTGATAACGTTCTTTCTTGAGCATCAGTATTGTTATAATCTAAAAGAAGCCTTCGGTTTGGGCAAAGGCTTCTTTGGGTAAAAATATCAGATTCAGTATTTAATGAATATCAACTTAGCTTGCTAGCATTTCAGCATCACGTTGTTTGTTTACTCGTGCCGATACAACAATACTTACTTCATACAAACATAGTAATGGGAAAGTTACCAATAGCTGAGAAATCATATCTGGCGAAGGCGTAATTACCGCCGCAACAATTAGAATAACAACCACAGCATGACGACGATACTCTCTCATAAATGATGGGGTAAGAATACCCACACGTGAAAGCACATAGGTAATCATTGGTAACTGGAATGTTAGTCCACAAGCCAAAGTCATCATTGAAAGTAAAGAGATATAATCGCTGATATCGAATTGGTTTTGGATAGACTCGTCTAGTTTAAAGCTTGCCAAAAAGTTGATTGCCATTGGCGAAACCACAAAATAACCAAAAGCTACGCCCATGAAAAACAACAACGATACCCAGAAAACAGCTCCACGTGCAGCCTTAGCTTCTGTGATTTTTAAGCCGGGTTTTACAAAACGCCAAATTTCCCAGAAAAAATAAGGAAAAGAAAACAATAAGCCTACAAGGATTGATTGCGTAAGCGCCATCATAAACTGTCCTGATACTTCTCTGCTTTGCAAAATAAAGTTTGCTTGGGTAAAACACAAACCTTCTACACCTGTAGCATCTGCTAACTTACAAAGCATTCGGTTGGTCCAGAACTCAGACTTTGAAGGTCCCATAATAATTTTTCCAAAAATTTCTTTTTGAAAAATCCATGCTACAATTGTAAATACCAAAATAGACGCTACCGAACGTAATATGTGCCAACGGAGTTCTTCAAGGTGGTCAAGGAATGTCATTTCATCACCTTCTTTTTCGTCTGATTCTTTGTCAAATTCTTGGTCTAAAGCCATTTTTTGAATATTAATTTGCTATTTTAATAAAGGCAATACGTTTAAATATTCCCCTTTTTTTGTTCTGTTTCTACCATTCATCTTTGATAAACAAGTGATGGTATTTTTGCTTCACTGCAAAAGTACATCAAAAACGCAAAAAACCCTGATAACCTTTACGATTGTCTGTTTATTATAGGGCAGATAGATTTTTCAAAAAACATTTATTAGCCACTTGCAGGCAGGCATAAAAAAATCTCCAAAGCCTTATCCTAGGTTTTGGAGATTTTAAAATATGGTTGAATAACAATCAAATAGTAGTCATGGGTATAATTTCTACTTTCTGATTTTGTAAAATACTCAATGGGAAAACAGTATTACTTTCGCCTGTTTGTAGTGTAATGGAAGTATTATCAATGGCAACAATTTGCCCTCTTACGCCATCGAGGATAATAGTTTGCCCTTCTTTGAATTTATTTTTACTATAAAAATTCGACAAAATATTGGCAAGCACATCTTTTGAAGCCAATCCATACCCAACAGCAAAAGATAATATGATGCCACCAATGATTAGGTTGAAGCTAGATTCCAACAAACTGGTCTCAATACCCGCTTGTTTCAACGCAGCAATCAATGCCACGACCAAAAAGAAAAAGAAAACAATATTACCTAACAGTTTACCCGATTCTATTCTCAATGACTTACAAACATTTATCACAGAATTCTTGAGTGCATCAGCAATCATAACACCTGCTAAAAGCATAAGGGCCGAAGCAATTAGCTTAGGAATAAGATTGACCAATGAAGAAACCATGTCAGTCAACACCTTCATCTCTAGGGTTTCTGTCGCTGCTGTAAGAAACACTAGCATAATGAAATAGTAAAGTGTTTTTGAGACAAAGGCACTTAGTCTTATTAATCCAAAACGTTTGATAATATCTATTTCATTCAGTTTGTCTCCTAATTTATCAAACCCAGTTTTTTCAAGTCCTTTTTGTAGAACATTGGTAGTTATTTTAGCGATAACCACACCCACAATCAACAAAATGAGTGCACCAATTACCTTGGGAGTAAATAGGAATAATTGTTCTAAAAGTTTTTGGAAAGTCTGAAAGAGGATGTCTTGAATGTTAGGCATAATGGTAAATATTTACAATAAGAAAGAAATGGTTAAATCTCAGATTGTTCTTGTTCAGTATTTATATCGATTGATTTTGTTAAAGTGTTGATGAAATTCCCAACAAATAACTCAACCAGTACAGAAGTCACTCTTATTGTCTCTATTTCGGCTACCAGCGCAGCCTTTACATGAGCAGGAACCTTTTTTTCGGAGTCGATATTTTTTAATGGATTGTTATTCATGATGAAAAAAAACATGGATAGCTTTGGTGATGATTATTCCCCAGAAAAATAAACTTTCTAGGTAAGCCTTTTTTAACTTATCCTTTGCTCTTAATAAACGCATCTTCACAGCACTTTCAGAAATATCCAAAGTATTAGAAATCTCTTTGATACTCATTTCGTCTTGATACTTCATCATTAAGATAGATTTATCCTCTGCAACAATCTGTTGAAGAGCTTTCCGAAGGCGATGGTCTTCCATTTCAGCTAGTTCAGCCTCTTCGTCATTGTCAATCAAATCAAAATTTTCATCAATCAGATGTTCATTATAGCGTTTTGAAATTCTTAATTGGTCTATACAGTAGTTATAAGTAATAGAATATAGCCAAGTTGAAAATTTAGCTGTTTCTTTATAGCAACCAATATTTAAAACAAGTTTCATGAAAATATCATGTGTAAAATCTTCTGCTTTGGCTTCATCTTTTACAAAAGATAAACATTTGCGATAGATTTTATCAGCATAACGGTCATATAACTGTTCAAAATAGCTGTTGTTTTGACTTTCTATAAACAGGGAAACTAATCGTTCGTCACTTAATTTTTTAAGGCTCATTAATACTAAAGCTAAATGCTATAAATGAATTATTAATCGTATTTGGTGACTAACCAATGCGATTGTTGGTCTTATACTTTAAGGAAGAATTTTGGTGGGCAGTGACGCTATGTGTTATTGGAATACGAAAATAACAAAAAATATTTACTTTCTATTATATATTTAAAAAGCGAAAAGCCTTAAATTAGCTAAATCGCAAGGTTTTATATAATATTTTTAATACCAGAGGCGTTGAAATTTATATGATAATACCTACAGCACATGAAATTATTCTTAAGTTTTTGTTTATTAAGTGCCTTTTTTCTAGGAGCTTGTAAAGCTACACAAAAAAGGACATCGTCAGATACTGAGCAATCGTCTTCAAATACCGATTTACCAGTCAAAATTATTTTTACTTTAAGTAAAACTCCATGTTATGGAACGTGCCCAGTATTTAAAATGACTGTATTTGAAAATGATAGCTTAGTGTATGAAGGTGAAAGATTTGTTGATAAAATAGGCGTATCTTCAAAGTCTTTACCAAAAGGAAAAGTAAAAGAGCTTGTTAGTAAATTTAAAGCCGCTAATTTTTTTGAGTTCAAAACTGAATATAGCGCTCCTATTACCGATATGCCTACTACATATATTTCTTTTACTGATAAGACCAAGACGCTGAAAATTAAAGATTATCATGGAAGTCCAGAGGAACTAAAGCAATTAGAACAACTGCTTGTTGATTTAGTATCTGACGAGATAAAAGTTAAAAAATAGATAGCGTGAAATTTAATGATTTTATAATAAGGATATCTTCTTATTAGATTTAACTTTGTTGAGGCATGAGTGTAATTCCCAAATACAGAAAACGCAGTAGAGTAAAGGATTCTCTTGTGGGGAATCTTTTTTCCTTTCTAAACAATTTTATGAATACAAAGCAAACACCCGAAGAGAAACGTCGTCTCGAAAAGGTCATTAATAAGTCATATGACGTTATTGAGAAGTCTGACTATATCAGCCGTGATTTAAGTTGGTTGAAATTTGATGAAAGAGTACTTGATCAAGCTAGAGATACACGTAGAAATATTTTCGATAGATTAAAATTCTTAGCGATTACAGCTTCAAACCTTGATGAATTTTTTACGATTCGTGTAGGGTCATTGTATAACTATATCGATTACGGTAAAGAGCGTACAGATTATTCGGGTCTGAGAGAATTGCCTTTCAAAAAAACGTTAATGGCTGCCACACAATCTTTTGTATCAGAAACACAAAGGTTGTATAACGAGGAATTGTTCCCAGAATTTGTGGAAAATGGTTTTAGAGTAGTCGGACTGAATGACCTCAATGATGAGGAAATGGAGCAAGTCCTTGATTACTTTAATCGTACTATTTACCCAATGCTTACGCCTATGGTTTTCGACCATACGCATACTTTCCCGAGTTTACTTGGTAAAACCTTGATTTTCGGAGTAGTTACTAAAAGTGAAGGGGAACGCACTGAAAGCAATATTAACGAAAGCAGAAAAATAAGTTTTGTTCAGATACCACAAAACCTAAAACGTTTTTATGTGGTAGAGCGCGAAGAAGAAGTATTGTTTTTGCCTATTGAAGAAATCATCCGTCACGAAATCTGGAAACTCTATAAAAACGTAGAAATTGAATCAGTTGCTTTGTTCAGAATTACGAGAAACGGTGATTTTGATGTAGTAGAACATGAAGACTCTGAAACTGATTTTATCGACGAAATCAAGAAGAAAATCAAAGACCGTCGTTTGGGTAGAGTTACCCGTATCGAAATGGAAGATGGTTGTTCAGAGTGGATGTTGCAAATGATGCTAAAGCGTTGGAAGCTAGAAAAGAACGATATATTTTTTAGCAGTACGCTAATTGACTTTACAGCCTTCTGGCAAATTATTAAGCATAGCGAATTAAAGTCGAGACAAGATGTTCAAAGAGCGTCTGTTCCAGCGTTGGGTCAACTTACCCAAAAGCCAGAACATATCTTTGAAACGATGAAACAAGGGGATATCCTTTTGCATCATCCCTTTAACAACTTTGAGCCAGTCCTTCAGTTATTAGAACAAGCCGCAGAAGACCCACAGGTATTGGCCATTAAAATAACGCTTTACCGAATTTCAAAACATTCGCGTATTGCGGAGGCACTATTACACGCCGCTGAAAATGGCAAACACGTGTCGGTATTATTTGAAGTAAAGGCACGTTTTGATGAGGAAAATAATATTCGTGAAGCCCTCCGCTTACAAAAAGCAGGTTGCTTTGTGATTTATGGAATACCGGGACTTAAAACCCATACCAAACTGTTGCAAGTAATCAGAAATGAAGGTGACAGAGTAAAAAGCTATGCCCATTTGTCTTCAGGGAATTATAATGAAGATACTGCTAAGCTTTATACTGATATTGGCTTATTAACTACTGACGAAGTATTAACAAGAGATATTTCAGAATTCTTTAATGTTATTACTGGTCATTCGCAACCGCACTCTTATGAAAGATTGATTACTGCTCCTAGAGATATGCGTAAGCGTTTGGTAGAAATGATTCAGCATGAAGCTGCTAATGCAAAAGCTGGTTTGCCAAGTGGAATTTGTCTGAAAATCAATTCATTACAGGATAAAATTACGATTGATGAATTATACAAAGCGTCGCAAGCGGGTGTGAAAATTCAATTGATAGTAAGAGGGATTTGCTGTTTGCGTCCACAAAGAAAAGGGTTGTCTGAAAACATTACGGTGCGTTCTATCGTAGGAGATTTCCTTGAACATACCCGTATTTATTATTTCCATAACAATGGCGAGCCTAAAGTATACGGAGGTTCAGCAGACGTAATGGTAAGGAGTTTTGACAGAAGAATAGAATCTCTTTTTGAAATATATGGGGTTCAAGTAAAACAACAAGCCATTCATATTTTAGATTGGAACCTGAAAGACAATGTAAATGCTTATACCATGCAAGAAGATGGGTCGTATATGCGTTGTGCCTCGCCAGCAGAATGTGGGGCTAAGGAGTTTGATATTCATAAAAAATTCTTTGAAGTAAGTATGGCAGATGTAATGGAAGCCAAATTGTTTCAAGAAGAAGAGATAATTGAAGAGGAAGTAAGTACTGAAGTTTAATTCAGGTTATATCAATAATAGATTAAAGGCGACTATTTGATAAAAATAGCCGCCTTTAATTTTACTTGAAAATTAATTTAATGAACCCTTATAAAAAGGTTTTAAAAGTTTTGATGTTTTTGATGAAAGTAAACGGTATTGCTCCATTTTTACTTGAGAAGGCGTCTTTTCTAGTTTTCGGATGATAAATTTTAAAGGAGTTTCTCTAGAAACAAACACCAAAGAAATCAGCCAATCTTGTGTTTGTGATTCTACTAGATATCCAACTAAAGATTCTCCTAGCCATTTTTCTTCTAATAATAGTAAATCATTACCTCCTCCTTGGGAGTTTTCCTGAAAATTATAGTCAAAATCAAAAATATCCATAGTTTTATTTTTTCAAGATTATTTATAAATATAACGATATTTTTAATTGATTGTTATTTTTATAAAAAAAATGCAAAAAACTACATCCATTTTAAATACTGATTTATGAAGGTATTGATGCTTATTACCTTTTAAGATAATAAGACTATTTAATTTATAATGTACGTGCAATGGTAAAAAGTACTATGAAGAATTTGTAAGTGTAGAAAATGCTTTTTATTTATAAAGTCGGGGACTATTAAATACTTGGATCTCTATTTTTTTTCTTTGTCACTATCAAATAGTTCGTGTAATTTTTGTTGCAAGAGTTTTTTGTCAGGAAGTTGAGTTTTGTATTCAGAAACCATTGTTGGTGAAAGACTTCTACTTAAAGCATACTCTACGACTTCAGTATCTTTGTCTTTGCATAACAAAATTCCAATACTAGGATTTTCATTTTGCTTTTTAACGTCTCTGTCCAAGGCTTCCAGATAAAAATTCAATTGCCCCAAATGTTCAGGCTTGAATTTATCTGTCTTTAATTCAAAGGCTACCAAACATTGTAAACCA
The DNA here is from genome assembly GCF_031456255.1 of Arcicella sp. BE140. Classification (NCBI taxonomy): domain Bacteria; kingdom Pseudomonadati; phylum Bacteroidota; class Cytophagia; order Cytophagales; family Flectobacillaceae; genus Arcicella; species Arcicella sp. BE140. The sequence goes on from NZ_JAVDUE010000003.1 coordinate 61,779, forward strand.
CGATGATAAAATAAAAGGTCAATGTAAAAATCGCTATAGCCAACTTGTAACCTATATTCTTCTCCAATAAAAAGGAAGTCTTTCCCAAGTTCCAGAATAAAGTTTTTCATTTGTTTTACAAGTCCATCTTGCAAATCGCTTTCACTGTGTTTTTCTGGTAAACTCAAAAATTCAAATACATAGCTATCTTTAAAGGCATTTGAAAAATCATGGTTAGATTCACTTAGTGTTGTTGAAAACTTTGAGTTTCCTATCATAATCCGCTCAAAAAGACTAGCTGATATTTGTCGTTCGAGTTCTCTAAAACTGTAATTTTCTTGTTTTGAAAACTTTAAATAAAATTCTCTTTCTTCAATCGTCTTACATCTTGAAAAGATAGCTAAATTGTGAGACCAGCTAATTTCTCTCAACAGTGTTGAGAGTTTTGGAAAGTCCTTGTAAGCTTCGTAAAATTGTTTCATCCTCCAAATATTCTTATTGGAAAAACCTTTTAAGTCTGGTTCGTTTTGTTGGATGTATTTTGCTAATTCAGTAACTACAGAGTCTCCCCATTCAGATTGTTCAATTTTACTGCTAATATATTCTCCAATGTTCCAATAAAGATTTATCAATTCAGCATTGACGGCTCTTATTGCATTCGCCTGAGATTGTTTAATTAGTTGTATAATATCAGTAAACCGATTGTCCATATTTTTCTTGTATGCTACAAATTTATAAATTAATCCATTGTTCATTAGCTTGTTGGAATTAATTATATAATAGCGATGATAAGTTCAAAGGAACAAAATAGCAAGACCAGCAACTTATGCCATGAGTTGCTGGTCTGAACATAATTGTTTCTAAAAATAATGATGCTTTAATCTACACTTTTGCACTTGTTATATTATGAAAAATACTTCGTTTTCCCCGGAATAGCTACAGGATAATTTCCATTAGCATCTGGTTTCAAAGGCATATCAGCATCCCATGCCAAAGTTTTTGGCATAATATCAATCCCTGAATTAATGGCTTTGTCCCATTCAATCACTTGTCCTGAATAAGTAGCCATTCTGCCTAAAATAGAAGTCATTGTTGACTTCGCACCGTTTTCGGCATCAGCAAATTTGTATTCACCTTTAGCAATGGCTTCAAACAGTTCATCATGTTCGGTTTGATAAGGTTGATTCTCCTTATTTTTCTTATCAAATGCATATAACGAGTTGCCTTTATGGTCCGTGATTTTAGCGGCATCAAACTGAATTTTACCTTTAGTTCCTACCACCAATTCATCTACTTTAGCCCAAGTGCCTTTCATGTGACGGCATTGAGAATTCAAAATAGTGCCATCGGCATATTCAAATTCTACCAAGTGGTGGTCAAATATTTCACCAGTATCTTTTCCTTTACGTACTTCTCTACCACCAGTACCCCTTGCTCTAACTGGATAACCATTTTTTGCCCAATTGATTACATCAATATTATGGATATGTTGTTCAGTAATATGGTCGCCACAAAGCCAGTTGAAATAATACCAGTTGCGCATTTGATAGTCCATTTCAGTTTGCCCAGGTTTGCGAGGATTCGTCCAAACGCCATCATTATTCCACCAAGCAGAAGCCGAAACAATATCTCCGACCATGCCATCTTGCAGGCGTTTCATCAATTCGCGGTACGAATTCTGATAATGTCTCTGTAAACCAACTACCACATTTAGCTTTTTAGCCTTTGCTTTTTCGGCAGCGGCTAATACTCTTTGGATACCCGCAGGGTCTGTAGCCACAGGTTTTTCCATGAAAATATGTTTTCCTGCATTTACGGCTGCTTCAAAGTGCATCGGACGAAACCCTGGAGGCGTAGTAAGAATCACTACATCAGCCAAAGGAATAGCTTTTAGATAAGCATCGAATCCCGTAAATTTATGGTCTTCAGGTACATTGATTTTTGCTTTTAAATGCGCTTGGTCATCACTCGTTATATTTTCATAACACTGATTCAAGCGGTCTTTGAAAGCATCGGCCATCGCTACTAGCTTAACATTCTGCTTAGTGCTTAATGCCTGAACTACTGCTCCTGTGCCTCTACCTCCGCAACCAATGACAGCAATTTTTATGGTATCATCCGAATTGCTATTGAAGAATGAAGCTTCAGATAAAAACGGAGTGGTTAATAATCCACCAGTTATGATGGAAGTACTTTTTACGAAATCTCGTCTATTAAAATTCATAGTAAATAAGAGTTGTGAATTGTGAATGATGAATTTTGAGTGATGCTTTAATTTACTCAATAAAGTCGTTTTATATATTAAATGCTTTTTTGGTTTAGTTAGTAAGCTAAAAATATATTTCCCGCTGATTTCCGCTGAAAAAAATACGCTGATTAATACTTAAAAAAATCTGTGTAAATCAGCGGTTTAAAATCTCTAAAATCTGCGGGTAAATCTCTTCCTTACTTCAATACACTTTCAAAAAAAGCATCAACCTCTTCCTTTGTTGGTTGTTTTACAGGTCTGATGATTCTGAAACCTACGAAGGGAGAATCAGCATTCCACCATTTACTTTTTGGAATTTGTGGGTCTCTTCTGTTCCAAATGGCATCAGATTTCAGACGGTTGGCACTACGCAATTGTATGGCTTCATCTTGATAATTCCCCCCTTTCACAGTGCTTGGATAACGTTTTAATTTTGTATTATAAGGATTAACCTCATTCGCTTGTATCTTCTGATAAAAGCTTTCATCGTATTGATCAAGCGTCCACTCCGCTACATTGCCTAGCATATCATATAATCCCCAAGCATTAGGCTTTTTCTCGCCTACGTGATGGTATTTATCCTCTGAATTACTTTTAAACCAAGCATAATCTCCTATTTTAGCAGCATCATTGCCAAAGAAATAAGCTGTATTACTTCCAGCCCTACACGCATATTCCCATTCGGCTTCCGTTGGTAGTCTGTGAAAAATACCTGTTTTATAATATAACCATTTGCAATACATCAATGCGGCGTATTGTTGCATAGAATTAGCAGGAAAGCCTCCTACTTTTCCCATACCCAAAGTAAAATCTATATAAGGTGGACTAGGACGAGTAATAGCATCTGGTTTAGGCTCTGGGTCTCTTTCCTCCTCAAAAAATAACTGATATTCGTCGTAAGTTACTTCATATGCTCCCATCCAAAAGGGCTCAATTTTTACTTTTACTTGTGGACTTTCATCGGCTTCGTGTCCTTGTTCTGACGCTGGACTTCCCAAGGTGAATGTTCCCGCAGGAATAGGCACCATTTTATATTTTACGGTAGTGTTCGGAATAGTTTGCTCGTAAGGCTTAAAATCTTGAGCAACAGTTTCTTGAAAAAGAATAATTAAAAAGATTAAGAGTGTTTTTTGCATAGTATGTTTAAAGTAAGCTGTGGTAAAATTAAAAAAAATATTTTTTGACCATATCCTGTTTAATCTGTGCAAAACTTATTGGGCAAAGTAGGCATTAAAGCCCTTTGATTGCCATTTCAAGATTTTTTCATCCTTTATTTCAGCAATCATTACTTCACAATGGGGCATGGCTTTTATCAGTTTCAACGCCTTTTTTATACTTAACACACTACAAGCAGTAGCCAACCAGTCGGCAGTTGCACCATCTGGAGCGATGACTGTTACATTTTTGCGTTCGGTTAAGCCCATTCCAGTAGCAGGATTTACGATATGGGAATAATACTTTCCATTGAATGTTACATATTGATACATATCGCCAGACGTAGCTACGGCTTGATTTTGTAGCACTAAATATTGTTGTATTAGCTCTTCTGAATTGGGGACATTAATCCCAATTTTCCAGCCCGATGTGCCTTCCCAACTCATGGCTAAATCTCCTCCAGCATCTACCAAAACTTTTTTAAATCCTTTTGCTCGATAAAAATCTACAATTACTTGCGCAATATATCCTTTGGCAATTCCGCCTAAATCTAATAAAGTATTAGGATTTGATAGTCTGACACTTTTATTAGCAGGGTTCATCTGGATAGCACGATAGCCTACCGTTTTAATGGCCTCTTGCAAAACTATAGGTTGGGGTAAAATTTTATCTTTTCTGGTTTTTCTCCATAGCTTTACCACCCTACCAATACTAATATCAAAAGCACCATTGCTTTTCTGAGAAGCTTGTACTGATTTTTGTAAAATATCCCACAAGGCAGGCGTCACCTGTGTAAAAGATTTTTGTCCTGCTTTTGTACTCAATTTTGAAAGCTCACTATTTTCAAGATAATCGCTATAAATAAGGTTGAGCGAATCTACGAGCAGATAAGCCTGTTTCGTAACTTCTTTAATTTGGATAGAGTCGTTTGCGTAAACAGTAATGTTAAAAGGAGAGCCCATTTTGGGCTGTGAGAAATTAAATTTTAGTGACTGACCAAACGAATATGTTAGTGGAAATAATAAAAAAATAAAAAACAGTTTCATGAATTGGAATTTTACAATCATTTAATAAGAATTTTTATCGAAATCTTTTAAAAGTACAAAAAAGATAGTAATTTTGTCTTGCAAATAACAATATCAACGATATTTGCCATGTTAGATACATCCAAGTTCCTTTTCGAAGCCCTCACATATGACGACGTGCTTCTTCTTCCTGCTTATTCAGAAGTTCTTCCACGAGATACAAGTACGCAATCAAAACTTACTCGTAACATTGTTTTAAATACCCCAATTGTTTCCGCTGCGATGGATACTGTTACCGAAGCTGATTTAGCCATTGCTATGGCACAAGAAGGTGGTATCGGAATCATTCATAAAAATATGACTATTGCCCAACAGGCTGCCCAAGTAAGAAAAGTAAAACGTTCGGAATCTGGAATGATTATAGATCCGATTACCCTTACTGAAGGACAAACCTTAGGTGATGCACATCGTATCATGCGTGATTTTAAAATTGGTGGTATTCCAGTAGTTAACGATGGCGGAAAACTGATTGGTATCCTTACTAACAGAGACTTACGTTTCCAAAAAGATTTGACAAAATTGGTTACAGAAATAATGACCAAAGTAAATCTTATTACTGCCAAAGAGGGGATTTCATTAGAAGATGCTGAAAGCATTTTACAAGAATATAAAATTGAAAAATTACCAATCGTTGATGCCAACCAAACATTGATTGGATTGATTACGTACAAAGATATTTTGAAGAGAAAAAGTCACCCAAATGCTTCAAAAGATTCTTTAGGTCGTTTAAGAGTAGGTGCTGCTGTAGGCGTAACAGCAGATTTATTAGAAAGAGTAGCTGCTTTAGTAAAAGTTGGCGTAGATGTAGTAAGTATTGATACTGCCCACGGACATTCTAAAGGAGTAATTGATGCGTTGAAATCAGTAAAAGCGACTTTCCCTAATTTAGATGTTATTGTAGGTAACGTTGCTACTGGCGACGGTGCAAGAGCGTTAGCGTTAGCTGGTGCAGATGCTATTAAAGTAGGAGTAGGCCCAGGTAGTATTTGTACAACGCGTATTATTGCTGGCGTTGGGATGCCACAATTAACCGCAGTTTATGAAGCAGCCTTGGCTGTTGCCGACTTAAACGTACCTATTATTGCAGATGGTGGTATTCGTTTTTCAGGTGACATTGTAAAGGCTATTGCTGGTGGAGCAAGTACTGTGATGATTGGTTCGATGTTAGCAGGCACAGATGAAGCACCGGGCGAAATAGTACTTTTTGAAGGACGTAAATATAAAACTTACCGTGGTATGGGTTCTGTTGAAGCGATGGAGGATGGTTCTAAAGACCGTTATTTCCAAGATGCTGAAGACGACATCAAGAAATTGGTGCCAGAAGGTATTGTAGGCAGAGTACCATTCAAAGGAGCAGTTTCTGAAATCATTTATCAGATGGTAGGAGGATTGAAGGCTGGAATGGGCTATTGTGGTGCTGGCAACATAGAAGCGATGCAAAAAGCAAAGTTTGTAAAGATAACAGCAGCAGGTTCAAGAGAGAGCCATCCACACGATATTACTATTTCAAAAGAGGCACCTAACTACAGTGCCAAATAAGAATAAATTATTTTAGTCCGTTATTTGTAAAAATTAATAACGGACTAAAAATTATATTATATGAAGAAACAACATTTGCTATTCATTATTGTAAGCCTACTTTATTCATTGAATACTTTTTCACAGGATAAAAAAAACCAAGAAACTAAACCTCAGGAATCAAAGCCTCAAGAAGTAAAACCTCAGGAAATAAAGCCTAAAGAAATAAAAAAAGATACTTCGTACTGGAAGAAGAAAACACAATATGGTGCTAATTTCAGTAATGCAGGTTTTAGTAATTGGAGCCCCGGAGGACAAAATGCCACAGGTTTTACGGTTTTTTTCAATACAAAAAGAGAATACGCCAGAGATAAAACTACTTGGGTAAACGATTTGCAAATGCAATACGGCTTACTTGATAATGGAAATGGTTTTAGAAAGAGCATCGACCGTTTGTTCTTTGATTCTAAGGTTGGTCATAAATTATCCACACACTGGGCTTTGGTAGGTGTGTTTAACTTTCAGTCGCAGTTTACTTCGGGTTATAAATATGGAGATGTAGCAGCGAATGATATAAAAATCTCTAATTTTTTATCACCTGCGTATATTACCGAATCGATAGGGTTTGAATGGAAGCCCAAGCCATATTTTGGAATGGTATTTTCTCCTGGTGCTATCCGTCAAACAATCGTTACTGATGATGGTGTAAGAGAAAGAGACCCCGTAACGGGTGCTTTGCAAGTAGCTTATGGTGTTCATGTAGGTTCGAAATTTAGAAATGATTTTGCCCTTATCCAAATTGTCTCGAATTTTGATAAAGACATTGCCAAAAATATCAATCTAAAATTACGTCATCAGGTTTTTATTAATGCCAACTCTTTGGTGCATATTGATAACAGAATAGATGCGAAAATAGCAGCAAAAATTAATAAATATTTTAGTGCTACTTTTGATTTAATTGTATTGTATGACGACGATTTGAGTACGAAAATCCAACAGGCAAGAAATTTAGGGCTTGGCTTTTTGTATACATTTTAAGAATTTTCACCATATTAGCATTGTTAACTCATTTCATAGTTTTCAAAAAACACTCAGACAATGCTAAAAGAATTTAGAAAATTTATTGCCCAAGGAAATGTTCTTGATTTGGCAATAGGAGTAATTATCGGAGGTGCTTTCGGTAAAATTGTTACTTCATTAGTAGATGATATCCTAATGCCATTAATTGGAATAGCAATGGGAGGAGAAGATTTTGCAAAACTATCAGTCATGGTAGGCAAAGCCGAGGTAAAGTATGGAAGTTTTATTCAAGTTGTTGTGCAGTTTTTGATTATTGCTTTTGTGATTTTTATGATTGTAAAAGTTGCGAATAAAGCTGGATTGACTGATAAAACGACAGAAGAAAAAGCATAAAATGATTTAATATCATTCAATGAAGCCCAAAGTGTAATAACTTTGGGCTTTTATTTTTCCGATGGAAATAGTAGAAGAGGGCAGAGATTTTGGTTACTTTGCAAATTGAATTTTTAGAGATTAATAAAAGGCTGTAATATGAAAAAAATCGCAATCTTGGGCGGAGGAGAAAGTGGCGTTGGGGCAGCATTATTGGCAAAAGCAAAAGGCTTTGAGGTTTTCTTGTCAGATAAAGGTATTTTATCAGATAAGTACAAAGAGATATTGAATCAGAACGAAATTCCTTTTGAAGAAGGAGAACACACTGAAAGCAGAATCCTGGATGCTGATGAAGTAGTAAAAAGCCCTGGTATTCCAGACAAAGTAGCATTAATTCAGAAGTTAAAATCACTCAGAATCCCTATTATTTCTGAAATAGAATTAGCCTCTCGTTATACCAAAGCAAAAATTATCGCTATTACAGGGAGCAATGGAAAAACTACAACTACACTCTTGACCTATCATTTACTGAAAAATGCGGGCTTGAATGTTGGCTTAGCTGGAAATATAGGCGAAAGTTTTGCCAAGCAAGTAATTGAAGATAAGCTTGATTATTTTGTGCTGGAACTTAGTAGCTTCCAGTTAGATAATTGCTTCGAGTTTAAGGCTGATATTGCTATTTTGTTGAATATCACGCCTGATCATTTGGATAGATATAACTACGAATTTCAGAACTATATTGATTCTAAGTTTAGGGTATTACAAAATATGACGCCAACGGATAATTTTATTTTTTATCAAGAAAGCGAAGCACTGGCCAATGAACTGACTAAAAAAACATTTCCGATAAATTATCTACCAGTTTCATTACAAGAAGAAGTAGCTGAAGGAGGTTATTTTCTGGATGAAAACCTAGAAGTTACTTACCAAGGTAATCATTTTTCATTTCCTCAGGCAGACTTACCTATCAAGGGTTCACATAATGCGATTAATGCGATGTCTGCTATATTAGTAGCCAAGGTATTGGGTATAGCAAACGATAAAATAACTGAAGGGCTGAAGAGTTTTAAAAGCGTTGAACATCGACTAGAACCTTGTGGCGAAATAGGAGGCGTAAAATTCGTGAATGATTCAAAGGCAACTAATGTAGATTCTGTTTTTTATGCTTTAGGAAGTTTCAACGAGCCAATCGTGTTGATTATGGGTGGGGTTGATAAAGGAAATGATTACAGGCAGATTGAAGCGTTGGTAGAACAAAAAGTAAAGGCTTTAATCTGTATGGGTACGGATAACCAGAAACTATTAGATTTCTTCGGAAAAAAAGTACCCTTGATTTTTTCGGTGGATAGCCTAATAAAAGCCGTAGATTTAGGACAAGAACTTGCTAGTCAGGGAGACGTAGTGTTGCTTTCGCCAGCTTGTGCTAGTTTTGATTTATTTAAAAATTATGAAGACCGCGGTCGTCAATTCAAACAAGCTGTAGCAGCCCTGACAATTGCTTAAAGAGAAATTTCATTCAAAAATATTAGTGACAAATGGTGACAAATTGGTTAAAGGATAACCTAAAAGGTGATCATCAAATATGGACGATTGTGGCTACCTTATCAATGATAAGTATCATTGTAGTAGCAAGTGCTTCGGGAAAGTTAGCGGTGATGGTTAATGGCGGAGGTATTTTTTATCATATTATCAAGCATATTATTCTGGTATCATTGGGGCTTGGGTCTATGTGGTTTTTTCATCGATTAGACTACCATCGTTTTGCGATGTATTCCAATGCAGGCGTAATTCTGTCTTTTGTGCTATTGATTTATGCTTATAAATTTGAACAAGGAATCAACCATGCCAATCGTTGGATTCACGTAGGAGGATTAACTTTCATGCCCTCCGATTTAGCCAAATTGTCTTTAATCACCAACTTGGCAGCCATGCTAGCCAAGCGACAGCACGTTAATTATACTTTCAAAGAAATTTTACCAATGATTATCAAAATCATTTTGGTATGCTCGGCCATTGCACTTACTAACGTTTCTACGTCTTTACTTTTATTTACTACTTGTTTCTTATTGATGTTTTTTGGGCGAGTTCCCAGTCAATATTTGCTCATGGCCTTAGTAGGTATTTTTATTACCGCTACTTTGCTGGTCATGACAGGAACGGGGAGTCGTATTGAAACGGCTCGAAATCGTGTGATTAACTTTGCCAGTAATTGGAATGGTAGTAAACGTAAAGATGCTTCACAGACTACCGACTATCAAATAGAGCGGAGTTTCTATGCGATTGCTAACGGAGGAATAGTAGGAAAAGGGCCGGGAAAAAGTCAGCAACGATATTTTTTGACAGAATCTGAATCTGATTTTATTTATGCCATTATTATTGAAGAATGGGGCATGATTGGTGGAGTCGTTGTGTTGGGACTTTACCTCTGGTTTTTGTACAGAGGCATGAAGGCCGTAGATAGTTCTGGACGAGCCTTCGGTGGATTGCTTTCAGCGGGACTAACCTTTAGTTTAGTCATTCAGGCCATGGTACACATGGGCGTTGCTACAGGACTTGGGCCAGTAACAGGACAAAACCTACCTTTATTAAGTATGGGGGGTAGCTCGTTGTTATTCACTGGGGCAATGGTAGGCATTATTATTGCAGTGAGTAGAGACAAAGTGAAAAATCCAATTTTATAGGGTAACTAAACTATTTATGTTTAGTCAACAACTTATATTTTAGCATACAGTTGCCTAAAAAGGGATTACCCAACCATAACTTTTTAAGCACATCATTAATAAACATTCAAATGACAAAAGTCATCATCTCTGGTGGAGGAACAGGCGGACACATATATCCAGCCATTGCTATTGCTAATGCATTAAAAGAAATAAATCCTGACATTGAAGTTTTGTTCGTAGGAGCAGAAGGAAAAATGGAAATGGAAAAAGTCCCTAAAGCAGGTTATCCCATTATTGGTTTACCTATTGCAGGCATCAACCGTTCTAATGTATTGGCTAACCTTAGTTTTCCACGGAAATTAATAGCCAGCTTAAGCGAAGCACGAGACATCATCAAAGATTTTAAACCTGATGTAGCGGTTGGTGTAGGCGGATATGCCTCTGGACCTTTGCTATTGGCAGCCTCTATGATGGGGATACCTTACCTGATTCAAGAACAAAATTCTTATGCGGGTGTTACTAATAAATTTTTGGCTAAAAAAGCCCGAAAAATTTGTGTAGCCTATCCAAAAATGGATGCCTTTTTTGCAGCTGAAAAGATAAGAATGACGGGTAACCCTGTTAGAAAAGATATTTTGGAGGTAAGTTCTAAACGAGACGAAGCACTAAAACACTTTGGACTAGATGCTGATAAAAAAACAGTATTGGTGATAGGTGGAAGTCAAGGAGCAAGGACAATTAACGAAGCGATTGATGCAGGCTTGACCAACTTGGTGGGTGCAGGCTATCAGGTTGTGTGGCAAACTGGCAAACTTTATATAGAAAGAGCCAAAACCACTGCTAGTGTTTTTAAAGGACAAGTATATGTGTCTGACTTTATCTATGAAATGGATTTAGCCTATGCTGTGGCCGATGTAGTAGTTTCTAGAGCAGGGGCTTTGTCGGTTTCTGAATTATGTTTAGCGGCTAAACCAGCTATCCTAGTGCCTTTGCCTACAGCCGCTGAAGACCATCAGACGATGAACGCCATGAGCTTGGTAAACAATGATGCCGCTATTTTAGTGAAAGATATCACCGCCCGAGAAACCCTTGTGAAAGCAACCATAGATTTGCTTCAAGATGTAGAAAAGCAAGCTATTTTGAGTAAGAATATTCATCAGCTAGCCAAACCAGAGGCCGCCAAAGAAATAGCAGGAGAAGTATTAAAGTTAATTAAAAAGTAAAAGCCGATGAATGTTTTATGCGAAAGTCCATTCAACCTTCGTTCATTACTTAATCGTAATTCATATCCTGAACATTTCAATGAATAGAAAAATATTATTGTTCATTTTAGGCTTTTGCTTATGTATCAACAATTTTTTGAACGCCCAGTCGATTGCGGGTGTATGGCAACAAATAAATGCGAGTGGTAATACAGCGACACTGATTTGCACTGAAAATTATTTGATGTTTGCTGTGTATAAAATAAGCGACAAAAAACTTGTCAGTAGTGGCGGAGGGAGCTTTGAAATATTGAAAGCTGATGCTAAAACGATTTTGTCTTACAAAAGAGACTTCAACACAGAAGATTCTACGTTGGTTGGTTTAACAGTAGCGAATATATTTTCTATTGACAACAAGAAGTTGACAGTTGCTCAAGGCCCTCTAGCAGGTACTTGGTCTCGCATAGAAGAAAAAGCTAATCCAACGCCTCTTTCAAATGCTCTGTGGCGATTACGTGCGAAGGAAGATAAAGACTTTAAAATGCAAACCGTATTTAAAGGACCTTTTAAAACAATAAAAATATTATCAGGTCAATACTTTCAGTGGGCGAGTTTCAATATTGATACTCATCAATTTTTTGGCACTTTTGGAGGTGTTTTTAGCAAAAACAAAGAGAAGTATACTGAAAAAATCAATTTTTCGTCTAACAATATCAAAGTAATAGGTACTTCATTTGAATATGATTGTGTATTAAATGGCAAAGACTGGATTCATGCTGGACAAACGTCAAAAGGTGAAAGAACACATGAAATATGGGAAAAAGGCTATTAATCATTAAGCTAATCATTTAAGCTTTAAACATTAAAAAAGGGATAATGTCTAATCAGACATTATCCCTTTTTTAGTTTAGACAAAAAAATAATGCTCTATGCAATCCAAGCTTAAATGTATTGCGTAGATATGTTTGAAAGCGTGAAAGAATTGAATGATTAAAACGATAATGATTTTTAAATAAATAAATGCCGCCATGCAAAAGTTAACAAAAATATTCAGAATAACGGGCATAATCATTTTAAGCCTTTTTGTAGGTTTCGTTGTGTATGCAAATTGGGAAGAACCCCCATTATCAGACCGCCTCAATCTAAAACCAATTTCTCTAGCTGTTTTTAACCTCAATCGTGAATTGTCTGAACATGATAGTTTAAATATCGCCAATAAACTATCCACTAACACAGGTATTACTGCTGCCACAGTAAATCGTATGGGAAGAACAGTTAGTGTTACTTTCCACGGAGATGAAACCTCAGAAGAAGCGCTCAATAAAGCGATTACTTCTGAGGGCTTCAGTCCAATGAAAGTAGATTTTACGGCTTTTAAAGGGCCACAATGCCCCGTACCGACCGAATACATTGATTTTATTTTAAATGCCAAGAAAGCTTTATGCTTTAGATAATGCATTTATTCCATTATCCATCCCATTTTAAACGATATACTTCGTCTATAGTTACGTCAATTATTATTACTCACTAGTTGTTTTAATTACTCAATGCTCTTTTTGCTCGTATATTTCTAAAACTAATCGTAAAAGTTAGGCATCTCGAGCGTGCACTACTTTTGCAATCATCGGTAAAATTTTAATAACATGAAAAAAACAATGCAACTATGGGGGGCTTTCCTCATGGCAGGGATACTTGTGTTTACATCTTGCAAAAAAGATGAAGAAGTAGTAGCTCCAAAATCTCTGTATGAACGCCTAGGTGGAAACGCAGCTATATCGGCTGTTATCGACCAGTTTATTGCCAATGTAGCTGCTGATGCTAGGATTAATGCTTTTTTTGCAGATGCAGCGGCTGACCCTGCACGTTTGACTAGATTACGCAATAACCTGATTAATCAAGTTGGAATGGCTACGGGTGGGATGGAAAAATACACAGGACTTGACATGAAAACAGCTCACAAAGGGATGGGAATAGAGGAGGTACACTTTAATGCTTTGGTAGAAGATTTATCTTTATCATTGGATAAATTCAAAGTGCCTTCTACTGAAAAAACAGAGTTGTTAACTGCTTTAGCAGCCCTTAAAGGTGATATTGTCGAGGGTTCTACGAGTGTTTATACACGTTTAGGAGGAAATGCCGCAATTACGCTAGTTATCGATGATTTTATCGGAAAAGTAGCTGCAGATGCTCGTATTAATTCATTTTTTGCTGCGGCAGCAGCTGATCCAGCTCGTTTGAATCGTTTGAAGATGAACCTAGTCAATCAGGTTGGACAAGCTTCTGGTGGACCGGAGAAATACACAGGCAAAGATATGAAGACAGCCCACAAAGGCATGAATCTAACAGATGCTCATTTTAATGCATTGGTAGAAGACCTGACGGCATCTTTGGTGAAATTTAAAGTAGAGTCGAGGACTAAAATTCAGTTATTGACAGTTTTAGCAAGTTTAAGAGGCGATATTGTAGGACAATAATTTTACGGCTAAAGGGTAAAGGGTTTTCTAGCATAGAATATAGTATTCCATCTTAATAATCCCTTTACCCTTTTTTTAAAGTATTCTATAGTTAAAAACTATTATTATATATAAATTATCAATTTTTACTATTGAAAATCATTCTGTAATTTTGTTTCAGGTTTATATGGAAGAGTAAATTGCTAATGAATATTAACAATAAAGTTGACAAAAATCAGTTTCGAATATTTAAAACAAACCTACCTTTCGGGCAGAATTTAAAAGGCTTAAAAATTGTTTTTTTTTTATAAATGAAGCCAAAGAATGGGCTTGTTATTTATAAGTATTCTAAATTATTGATAAGTATAAATAATTAGCCGTTATTAGAACCAATCATAATCATTCGTGTTGTAATTTTACACAATTATTCAATTTGTGAAAATATGGCACACAGCATTACAAATTGTTTAATTATATAGCGACCAACAGAGGTAATTAAACCTCATTGAAGCGAATCGGAATTGTAAGGAGTCATGGAAAATATTTTCAAAGCATTAAGTTTATCATATAAGTCTGCCCCTTTAGCGGTGCGAGAACAAGTAGCTCTTACTGAGGAGGAAATTAAAAATTTCTCACTTAAAATCAGAGATTTATTTGGCATTCAAGAAAGCCTTGTTGTTTCTACTTGCAACCGTACAGAAGTATACTACGTATCAGAACAGAACATCACGGCGGCATTAATCAAAGTGTTATTAATCGAAAAAGGGATTACTGATACTGCTTTATATTTTGATTATTTCCATCAACTAAATACACAATCAGAGGCTGTTCAGCACCTTTTTGAAGTAGCAACAGGTTTGCATTCAAAAGTAGTTGGTGATTTACAAATACCTAACCAAGTTAAACAATCTTATCAAATCGCTGCTGATTTGAATATGGCTGGCCCATTCCTTCACCGTTTGATGCACACTATCTTTTTTGCAAACAAACGTGTTGCACAAGAAACATCTTTCCGCGACGGGGCAGCTTCAACATCGTATGCTGCAGTAGCTTTAACAGAAGAAGTAACTAGGAATATCAATAATCCCAAAGTATTAATTTTAGGGTTAGGCGAAATAGGTATTGATGTTTGTAAAAACATGGCGGACCAAGAATTTGCAGAGATTACGGTAATGAATCGTACGCTTGCGAAAGCAGAAAAAATTGCAGCTGGTCGTAATTTCAGAGTTGCAGATTTTGCTACGTTAGAAAGAGAAATTAAAAGAGCTGATGTAATTATTTCTTCTGTAATGATTGATAAACCAATCGTTACCAAAGAATTGATTGAAAAAATAGGTATCCTTACGTTTAAATATTTTATAGATTTATCAGTTCCTAGAAGTGTAGAAGACAACGTAGAGGATATTCCAGGAGCATTAGTATATAACATCGATAGCCTTCGTGTACGTGCTGATGAGGCATTGAAAAGTCGTTTAGCATCAATTCCTCACGTACAACGTATTATTGCAGAAGCCATCGTAGGATTTGATGATTGGTCGAAAGAAATGGTTGTTTCGCCAACGATTAATAAATTGAAAAATGCTTTAGAGCAAATTCGTAAAGAAGAGATGGCTCGCCATTTAAAGAATCTTTCACCAGAAGAGTCTGAGAAAATCGAGAAAATCACGATGGGAATTGTTCAGAAAATCATGAAGCTACCTGTACTTCAATTAAAGGCAGCTTGTAAACGTGGAGACGCAGACCAATTAGTAGATGTCATCAATGAATTATTTGATTTGGAAAAACAATCAGATACTTCAGGTTATAGTCACAGTCACTAATAGGAGAGATATAATACTTTGAGAACCTGCGAATTATTTCGCAGGTTTTTTGTTTTTAGGTAAATATACATTTCAACACTATGCTTATAATTCGCAGATTTGTTCGTATTCTTCCTTTTGTATTGCTGATATTATTAGCGATATGGGCTTGGGAGAAATTTAAAAGTTTAAAGAATCCTTTTGGTGATACTGAGCCCGAGGTATCGCATAGCGTATTGCTACAAAAAATAACCTCGATGGGTAAATTGGAGTTGGTAAAATATAACTTTAGAGATGTGGTTGAAAGTCGTATTAAAAAGAATTTTTTACCAGATGCCAAAGTATTACTAATTGTAACGGGCGAGGCCACAGGGTGTTTGGATTTAACTAAGATTAGAGTAGCTGATATTACCGAAGAGGATAGTGTGCTAGTAGTTCATCTGCCAGAACCAGAGATTTGTAATTATAAAATCGACCACTCTAAGTCAAGGGTTTATAATACTGAATATGCTTTTATGGACGAAGCAAAGCTAGTAGATGATGCTTTTAAAAAAGCAGAGGTACAAGTAGCACAATCAGCCAGAGAAATGGGGATTTTAGACCAAACAAAAAAATCGGCAGAACAGATTTTAAAACCATTTTTGGAAACAGTATCGAAGAAAAAAGTGATTTTGAAATATTCGATGAAAGATAAAAAAAGAGAATTGGGTTAAAAAAATAGTGGATTAGTCGTCAACAACTAATCCACATGAAATTATTATCTATGCCCGAAAATAGCAGAGCCTACTCTTACTAAAGTAGCTCCTTCTTCTGCAGCAATCAGAAAATCACCTGACATTCCCATAGAAATTTCTTTTAACTGAAAGTTCTCTGTTTCAGGAGTTTGTTGTTTTAGTTCGTCAAAAAAAGTCTTTAAACTTCTGAATTCTAACCTGATTTGATTTTCGTCATCGGTGTTAGTAGCCATGCCCATTACACCCACAATTCTGATGTTGTTCATGCTGTGGAATTCATCGGAATTTAAGAGTTCTTTGGCTTCATCTTGTGATAATCCAAATTTTGTTTCCTCCTCAGCAATATAAATTTGCAATAAACAGTCAATTATTCTATTATTTTTAGTAGCTTGTTTATTAATTTCCTGAAGTAGTTTTAAAGAATCAACAGAATGTATCATTGTTACAAAGGAAGCCATATACTTTACTTTATTGCTTTGTAAATGACCAATCAGATGCCATTCAATATCTTTAGGCAGTATTTCCCATTTTTCAACCATTTCTTGGACTTTGTTCTCACCAAAGATTTTACAGCCAGCTTGATAGGCTTCTTCCAAATCAGCAATAGGTTTGGTTTTAGTAACAGCTATCAAACGGGCAGATGTGCCTTGTAACTGAAACTTGATATTATCTAAATTTTTTGCGATGCTCATTCTTCAAAAATTTTGGTAAATACTTGTATTTTTGTGTTATCGGGGGTAAACACTTAGTTTTACAAAATTAAACCAAACTTATAACGTTTAAAGTTAATACAACCATAAATTATCAAATACTAGCCAATGGAGGAGTATAATCCAAATAGACAAAGTGAACAGAAACTTAAAATCGCCGTTGCTGTATTGATTATTTTAGTAACAGCACTAGGGTTTTTATATTTCAGAGAACGACAGTTTAATAAAAGAAATGAAGAACTAGGTATTTTACACGCAAAGGACTTATTAGTCGCCACTACTAAATTAGACTCTATTGAAAACCAATTAAATACCAAAATAATTGAGATTAAACGGTTAGGAGGTGACGTAAGCGAGCTAGTTCGTGCTAAAGAACAATTGCAAAAAGACAAAATAGCCTTACAAAAATCAGAAGGATTTTCGATGAAAAGGTATGAGTCTAAAATCAAGAAGTATCTTACTTTACTCGGCGAAAAAGATAATGAGCTAATCAACCTAAGAAAAGAGAATGGTATTTTAGCAGCCATGAACGATTCGCTCAGCAAAGAGGCTCAGGCATTACTTCAAGACGTTACTTATGCCCAAAAAGCGCTGAACGATTCTGCCATCAATTATACGCTTCGCCAAAAAGAATTATCAGAAAGAAATAGAGAGTTATCCGAGAAGGTTTCGCAAGCATCTGCTTTGCATGCTGAAAGCATTAATGTGTATGCGATTTCTACCAAAGGAAAAGAAAGCGACGGGGGTGTATATAAATCAAAGAAGGTTGATAAAGTAAGAATCACCTTTTATTTGCAAGAAAATCCTTTGACAAATCGTGAAGCAAAAGTAATCTTTTTAAGAATTATCGACCCACAAGGACAGTCAATTGCTGATATGAGCACTGGTTCGGGGAGCTTTACTTATAAGAATAAAGAGGTTACCTATACTGCTAAACAGAAAATTGTTTACGATAATAGTCACCAATCTGTTGAGTTTGTATATAGCCGTGGACAAGCCTATAAAGAAGGCAGACACATCATAGAACTATACGCTGAAGGCTATAAAATAGGGGATGGCTTCTTTGAAGTAAAGTAATGAATAAAGGGATTTACTACGGTGAATCCCTTTAATTTTGGTATATAATATCATTTCTTCAAAGCCGAAGGCGTATAACCATATTTCTCTTTGAAAGCTTTGATAAAGTGAGACACACTTTCGTAGCCTATTTCCATACTGATTTCCGACACATTCTTCTCTGTTTTTTCAATCTGCAAACAAGCGTATTCTAGTCGTTTATTTTTTATCCACAAAGCAGGAGTCGTATTGAACTCTTGTTGAAAATCTCTTTTAAAAGCAGATAAACTTCTTCCTGAAAGCCTTGATAGTTCCTCTAACGACAGCGGTTTTAGATAATATGAATTCATCAAAAACGCCAAATCAGGCTTTTCCCCTTTATACAAGCTAAATAGGATAGATTTAAACTGTTTGGAATGGTCTATTTCTAGGATGTGCAAAAGTAACTCTTGAAGTTTTAGCCGTAAGAAATGATTCAAATACTGGGTTTCATGATGAAAATAAGGAAAGATGGATTCCGTAAATTTATCCAAACTCTCCGTGATTTCTAAGACCAATAGTTCATTAGTGTTGTTCCACATTCCTTGCAAAGTTTGGCTACGCTGATATTCTTCAAAGAGGTCTAAGTGTTGACTAACAAATTCCTTCAGAAGTTTTTCATTAAAGAAAAACACTAAGCTCCTATAGCTTGCGTCAATCGTTTCTTGCATCAGATAATACCCCCTCGGAATAAAAACAACACTGCCCTTGCGGACAAGGATAGTTTGGCTAGGTAAAGTAAAACGCTTTTCGCCATCTAGTACAAAAATCATGGCGTGTTCTTCAAAAAACACTTCGTTTTTTAGCGGTGGGTCTTGATCGCGATAAGCAACGAAGGTCATATCCTGAATTTTCAAGGACTGAAATTCACCAGCATGTATAAGGGAAGGGACTCTAATCATAGCAAAAATTTATACATTTCTTTTGGTATTTCAATGGTATTTAGACAGAAAAATTGCATCGCTATGACGCATTTTTTGCAATGTCCTGTCCTGAGGTTCAATCTTTGTTAATAGTTTTTAACTTTTTGAATGCAACATTCTGCATAAACTTTGCATCTTCTTAAAAAAATCATCAAAACACTAAACGCTATGATCTTTAAACCTACGTTATTTGTATTATTCCTACTTATTACCATTCAGACCTTCGGACAGTCAACTATCTCAGGAATAGTAGTTGACGAAAAAAAGCAAGCTGCTTCTTTTGCCAATATATTAATTTTGAACGAAAAAGATTCTACGATGCTAAAGGGAGCTGTGGCAGACGTCGATGGCAATTTTACCGTTTCACAAATCCCTCATAATTCCTATTTGTTATCTATTACGGCAATCGGATACAAAAAATATTATCAAAAAATTGATGTACGTGCTAATCTGAATGTTGGAAGTATTCAACTGGCGTTAGAGTCTAAAAACCTTGCAGAAGTAGAAGTAACCGTTAAGAAACAATTAATAGAACGAACGGGCGATAAAATGATTATGAATGTGGATGCTAGTCCTGTTACTTCTGGTTTGAACGGTTTAGAGCTGATGGAAAAAGTGCCGGGTGTTACGGTAGATAGAAATGCAGAGACGATTAAAGTAAATGGCAAAGCGGGGGTCATGGTGATGATTGATGATAGAAAAACCTATCTAAGCGAAGAGCAATTGGCCAATTTCTTGAAAACATTAAAAAGTGACGACATTGATAAAATAGAAGTAATCACAAACCCATCAGCCCGTTACGATGCCTCAGGTACTACGGCCATTATCAACATCAAAACCAAGAAAGGAAAGAATTTTGGGACTAATTACATCATTGATATGGGTGTTGGCTATAGTAATTATAAAGAATATGGTAGTTTCCCTAAAAACAGTCAGGGAATTACGATGAATGCTAAAAAAGGAAAATACACCGTTTATGCCAATCTTAGCCGAAATTATATGACTTGGCTAAATGCCGCCAATGAATACCAAGAATTATTTAAAGGAGACCAAGTTGTTGAAACACGTAAAAACGTTGGTAAATCTTTAGGAAGTGGCGAATCGTGGTCATCTAAATTTGCCTTTGACTATGACTTTAGCAAGAATACAAGCCTTGGCGTATCGTTACAAGGAGCTATTTCTGATAACCCCCTAGACAGAACGACCAACCAAGTTAATAAGCAAGAGAATGTAACTCAGTTGATAGAAATGATTCGTAACAGAGATTATACTAATAAAAACTTCTTGATTAATACCCATTGGAAACAAAATTTTGATACATCAGGAACAGTGCTGAATGTTGATTTTGATATAATTGTAAACAGAACAAAATCCAATGATCGCTTTCAAACATCTACGGTATTTGAAAGTCAAACAGATTTGGTGAAAAACCAAATTATTGCTCCTGATAACGCATTGACTTATGTTTTTAAAGCAGATTTTGTTAAAAACCTTACTAAAAAAGTAAAGCTAGAGACTGGGCTTAAAACAAGTTTTTCGGATAATGAAAAAGACTTTAACGACAATTTTAGAGATAATGGCACATTAGTAAACTCTTATTTCCGTTTTAGACAAAATATCTATGCAGGGTATTTTATGCTAAACGCTGAACTAAGTAAAACCCTGAACTTACAACTAGGTTTAAGAGGAGAACAAACTGATAATTCAGGAAAAGATAGAGATGGAGTTCAGCTTTCAGCACAAAATTATTTTAACCTGTTTCCTACTCTTTCATTAAATAAAAAAGTAACGAAAGACTATGCCATTTCTTTTGGGTTTTCTAGAAGAATTAACAGACCAGATGCTAACAATTATAATACATTCAATCGTTTCTTTTCGCCACAACAATATTCAAGAGGTAATCCAAATTTGTTACCATCTATCCAAAACAAAGTTTCTTTGACACACACTATTAAAGATGCTTTTAGCTTTAGTTTTGATTATGTAAAGATAGACCAGTTTTTTTCAGATGTTTATGACCTCGATACTACTTTTATTACAGGACGCAGGTATATCCGCGAATCTGTTGAAAACGTAAATGGGAAAATATCATGGTGGAGTTTCAGTACATCATTACCATTTAATTTGACCAAATGGTGGAATGTTAATATCAACATTTGGAGTGGTATTAATGTGTATAATTATCAAAGAGAAAAGGCTGTAGTAGATGTCAATCAGTTTTATAGCGGGATTTATCTTCAACAAACATTTACGCTTAATAAAACACTTTCTGCGGAAATTTCAGGTTATATAAATTCAGGTGAAACATGGGGTTTTGAAACTAGCAAAGCTCAAGGTGCTTTCGATTTAGGTATCAAGAAATTCCTGTGGGATAAAAAAGGTACCTTGAAGATTTCTATCCAAGACCCTGCTGACTTGAACCGTTATAAAAATGTAGCCCGCACGACCGAGTTGACTTCTGCAGGGGAGTACCGTTGGGATAACCGTAGACTAAGAATCAATTTTACGTATAATTTTGGTAATACCAATGTAAAAGTCAATCAGCGCCCAAGCGATAATGGTAATGATGGGGGTGGGTCTAGAGGCAGAAATTAATCGAAATATTTTGCTTTAATCTTGCGTTCCCAATCTATATCTTCTAACTTCAACATTCACAGAGAAATTGCTGATTTTCAGTTTTTTCTCTGTGAATTTTTTTATACTCAAAGCTATGGAAACTCTTCAATTAACCATCCAGCATCATATTGCTCATCTTGTTATCAATCGTCCAGATAAAGCCAATGCACTCAATCAAACGGCGTGGAATGAAATTTTGAATGTATTTACTGAACTCGATGAAAACCCAGAAGTAAGGGTGATTGTCTTGGAAGGAGGTACAAGCAAGCATTTTTGTGCAGGAATTGATTTAAGCTTGCTAATGTCAGTTACGCAAACACAAATACCTTGTGATGCTCGGCGAAGAGAAAAAATACGTAAAGATATTTTAAGCCTACAAGCACCTATCAATGCCATTGAAAATTGCTCAAAACCAGTTTTAGCAGCTATTCACGGAGGTTGTATTGGCGGAGGAGTAGATTTGATTTGTGCGTGCGATATGCGCTATTGTACAGATGATGCTTTTTTCACGATTAAAGAAATTGACATGGGGATGGTAGCAGATTTAGGTACTTTGCAAAGATTGCCCAAACTCATTAGTGATGGCTTAGTACGAGAAATGGCATACACAGGTAGAAATGTAGACGGCAAAGAGGCTAAAGAAATTGGGATAGTAAACCGCACCTTTGGCGATAAAGAAACGATGTTGGTGGAAGTAATGAAATTAGCAGAAACAATAGCACAGAAATCTCCTGTTGCTATCAGAGGAACTAAGCATATTTTATTACATACGCGTGACCATTCAGTAGCCGATGGACTAAATTATATGGCTACTTGGAATGCAGGAATGTTACTTTCTGCCGATTTACAAGAAGCTTTTGAGGCTAAAATGACAAAAAGAGCGACGAAATTTGAAAATTGAATAATAATGTACTCCATATACCTTAGTATATTTGTGAAGAATTGACAGACAAGGCTTTTACGCCAACAACTTATGCTAACGAAGTTACAAATAAAAAACTATGCTTTAATTGAGCATCTCGTACTAACCCCTGATGTTGCCTTGAACATTGTTACAGGCGAAACGGGTGCGGGAAAGTCTATTATGTTGGGTGCCATAGGATTGTTATTGGGCAATCGTGCTGATACTCGTACACTTTTTAATCCTAACGAAAAATGTATCATCGAGGGCGAATTTGATGTTTCTGGCTATATTATCAAGAATATTTTTGAAGAAGAAGAGTTGGATTATGATGAACATTGCGTGATTCGCCGTGAGATTTCCCCACAAGGCAAAACCCGCGCTTTTGTCAATGATACGCCTGTAAATTTGGAGACACTTCGCAGAGTAGCCACCCAATTGATGGATGTGCATTCACAACATGATAATTTACTATTGGGTGCCAACGACTATCAGCTAGAAATTGTAGATACTTTTGCACAAAATCATGAATTGCTAGATACCTACAAAAAGGATTATCAGGCTTTTTATAAGGCACAAAGAGTATATGACCAACTGAAAATTGAAGCGAAAGAAAGTAAAAAAGAGTTTGACTATAATGCATTCCTGTTAGATGAATTGCAAAAAATCAAACTAAAAGCTGGCGAATTAGAAGTATTAGAACAAGAGTTAAATAAGCTAGAGAATGCGGAGGACGTAAAGTCAAAGTTACTATTATCAGCCGAGTATCTTAATGCAACTGAACAATCAATCATTCCATTGTTGACTTCAACGTTAGCGAATTTGAATAGCATCAGTGCTTTTGGGGAACAATATTTACAATTAAAGCAACGTCTGCAAAGTTGCTTGATTGAGCTAAAGGACATAGCAGTAGAAGTAGAAAATGAGGCAGAAGAGGTAGAATTAGACAACGAAAAAATTGCTACTATTCAGCAACGCCTTGATATTATCTACAACCTTTTACAAAAGCATCAAGTAAAAACAGATGTTGAATTGTTGATTATTCAGAAAGAGTTAGAGCAAAAAGTAAATAAGGTACTGAATATCGACGAAGCCCTTGAAACGGCAAAAGGCGAGGTAGAGAAAACGGAAAAACAAGTATTAAAAAGTGCTGAGGCTTTGTCAGCATCAAGACTTTCGGCTTTGCCTATCATCGAAAAACAAATAGCTGATTTGTTGAAAGACCTAGGAATGCCTAATGCTAGCTTGAAAATAGAAAATGAAATCATCAAGCCTTCGCCAATGGGGATTAATGTGATTAATCTATTATTCTCAGCCAATAAAGGCGTTAAGCCACAACCTATCAAAAATGTAGCCTCTGGTGGGGAATTTAGCCGTTTGATGTTGGCGATAAAATATATATTGGCTAATAAACGAGCATTACCAACGATTATTTTTGATGAAATTGATACAGGAATCTCTGGTGAAGTATCCATAAAAGTGGGTAATATGATGCGGGAAATGAGCCGGAATCACCAATTAATAGCCATTACCCATCTTCACCAAATTGCAGCACAAGGGTCAGCACACTATTTTGTGTATAAAGATAATTCTTCAGACAGAACCGTTTCAAGAATTAGAAAATTGACTAGCGAGGAGCGAGTAATGGAAATAGCCCAAATGATTGGAGGCGAAAACCCATCCAGAGCAATTGTTGAAAATGCTCGTGAAATATTAGGCAAACACCTTGTCAGCTAAAAATATTGACACAACTAAACGTTAAGACTTAAAAGTTTGTTATAAAAATATCGCATTTCATACTAAACTGAAAACCATCAATATGAAGAAAATACTGTTGCCAATTTTAATGCTACCGTTTGTTTTTGCCTGCTCGAAGTCAGAAGACAAACAAAAAAAGATGATTGATGAAGTAATGGCTGTTCATGATGAAGTAATGCCCAAAATGGATGAAATTATGACTTTAAAAGGACAGCTAGATTCTGTTGCCAAAGTATCACCTGATTCCCTAAAAGCAAAAGACCTGTATGTAGCCTTGGATTCTGCGGATGTGCAGATGATGAATTGGATGGAGAAATATAACCCAGAAGAGGTAAAAGGTAAATCGGAGGAAGTAGTAGTAAAATATTACGAGGAAGAGAAAAACAAAATTATAAAAGTAAAAGAGTTAACTAATGCTAGTATAGAAGAAGCAAAAGCTTTTTTGAAAAAATAGCACTCGTGCTTGCAAATTATTATGAAGGTAAATGTTGTTCAGTCTTTGTCAGTAATCTTTTTAATTGTGGCTTTAGCGAGTTGTAGTAAAGCGCCTAAAGAATTACCTTATTTAGGTAATAAAGAACCTATTAAAAAAGTGGTTGATGGTGGTAAAGAAGTAGTTGATACGCTTTATCATACCATTCCAGATTTTGAATTTATCAATCAAGACTCTGTGAAAATTACACAAGAGTTTGTTGCAGGCAAAATTTATATAGCAGATTTCTTTTTTACGACTTGCCCTACCATTTGCCCAAAAATGAAAACGCAGATGTTAAGGATTTATGAAAAGTATAAGGATAATCCTAACGTAGTATTATTGTCGCATTCTATTGACCCACGTCATGATACCCCTGCTGTTTTAAAAGAGTTTAGAAGTAATTTAGGCATCAAAGGCAATAGTTGGCAAATGGTTACGGGCGATAAAGCTAAGATATACGAAATCGGACAAAAAAGCTATATGGTATCAGCCGCCGATGACCCTACACAGCCCGGTGGCGTAGTACATAGCGGAGCCTTCATTTTAGTAGATAAAAATCGTCATATTCGTGGCCTTTATGATGGAACTGTCGCTGCAAAAGTAGATAATTTGATGGAGGATATGGAGATACTTTTAAAAGAAACAAGTTCAAATAAATAATTACATTATTGAAACACATTTTGATGTCAACCCGATATATTACCCATAAATTAGGTTTTGCTTTGTGCTTAATTACCTTGTTTGCCATGACTGCTTGTGATAGCAAAGAGGAGATTAAACGAAAACAGTATTTTGTTGATGGACAGGCTTTGTATAAAATGCACTGTGCGAACTGTCACCAAGAAAAAGGAGAAGGCTTGGCAGGATTGTATCCGCCGATTGCAGGTTCTGACTTTTTGACCAAGAATAAAGAATTAGTACTGTGTTCGATGCGAAATGGTTTAATGGATACCATTGTAGTAAATGGCAAAACTTATCATCAACCAATGCCTGCTAATACGCAATTACAAGCACTAGATGTAGCCGAAATAGCAACGTTTATTTATAATGAATGGGGTGGCGAAAAAACGATAACTAATGTAAAAGATGTTGAGAAGATATTAAAGACCTGTAAAAATAAGGTAGAATAAACAAAAGAGGCGATGTTCAATACATCGCCTCTTTTGTTTATGGCAAACTATTCACCTTAACTGTACCAGTTACTTTTCTAATAGTATATTCTGTAAAATCCTGATTTGAATCCATTCCTATGCCATGTAATATATTTTCAGGGGTTTTTACATCAACGGGCTTATCTGTATAAATCCTCTTGGTATCTGGGTTCCAGTATAGTTCGTCGGTAGCTAAGGTCTCGTGTTTTATCTGGTTGTTGATTAGTACCCTTCCCATGATGTGGTACACATTCCTAATACGAATATACCTTGCTGAATCACTCCTCAAAGTAGTACTATTATTCCCCAGTTTATCAAAAAAGAAAACCCTTACTTCATTAGGATACACCTTATCTTCATTCGGCATTGTTAATTGACTTTCTGTTGACATTCTAACAACTAATCTGGCAGAATCTGAATAAACCATGTTTACACCATATATTTCAGACAGAGGGCCATTATACAGCTTTTTGACGATTTCTTTTTTCTCTTCATAGCAAGCTGTTAGGAAAATACTCAATAAACCAATAAAGACGAATAAAAATGGGCGTAAAACAGATTTGACAACCCTTGTCTGAGTTGTCAAATCTGGAAATAGCTTCATGTATATTTTTAATTGATTCATACAATTAGAATAATTAATCAATTTTT
Organism: Arcicella sp. BE140; assembly: GCF_031456255.1. Classification (NCBI taxonomy): domain Bacteria; kingdom Pseudomonadati; phylum Bacteroidota; class Cytophagia; order Cytophagales; family Flectobacillaceae; genus Arcicella; species Arcicella sp. BE140. The sequence goes on from NZ_JAVDUE010000003.1 coordinate 88,287, forward strand.
GGTTTACGGAACCAGTAAAAATCACCTAATGAGAAGCCAACAACTACTTTGCTATATTGCTCTTCTAAGCCGTTACTCGAAAGTACTCCTCTTTTCCCTCTAACAAAAGCAATGTTTACGTAAGAAATAGTACGCAAAGGCAACGATACTCCTACAGAAAAGCTCATGTCTTTGGCCGCTTCATTACCATTATAGCTATAAGGAGATTGTGTATAGTTAGCTCCTACACGATACATTACATGATTGAAATAACCAGAAATAGCATCAAACTTTGGAATATACTCAGCACCAACAGCTACAGTATAAGCATCTCTAAGACCTTCCGATGAGCCATTTAAGTTTTTATAGCCAGTCCATTTTGTAGTAGAGTAATCTAATGAAACCACTAATTTTCCTGGTTTTTCAAGGCTAACACCAAATTTATAATTGGCTGGAAGCGTTATACTTGCATTCGGGTTTGATAGGGTATCAGCATTAATAAGGGTAATGCCCGTGGCATCATAAATATCGAATCCTCCAAGATTCTTTAAACCAATCTTTTGGGCAAATTCAGCTGTTGCTCCCACATTCAAAAAATACTCTTTGCTGATTTTTGGTCTCCAAAGGTAGCCTAATTTAAAGTGGACACTTGAGTAATTAGAACGGTTAAAATATTTTACCTGATAATTTTGTCCGTCAGTAAGATTTTGTGTAGTAATATCCCGGTTGATTACACCGAATAAATAAGAGGTTTCAAGCCCCACATACATATTTTTAGTAATCCTTACACCATTGCTAACAATCGCTTTATTAAGACCACCATCACCATTGTAAGTAGTTGTCGAGCTGTCTGTTCCAATTACGTTAAGTTTTCTAGAAGTAACAGTTTTATACTCTACGTTAGAGTAAGGTGTTAAACCCAATGCTAATGTCCAACGTGGTGAGGCAGGTAAAGATAACATTACAGGGCCTAAAGTTCCGTTATAGGTATTAGAACGTTGTTTGCCATCTTGCATCGCTTTGAATTCGGTATTTACACCCATTTCAAAAACAGTATAGCGGTTTCGTGCTAACATGGCTGGGTTCAATGTATTTACATAAATACCATTAGAACTAGCAACACCTAAGCCACCCGACATTGAACTTACTGCTGTTCCACCATTGTAAACCTCACCAATTCCTAAGAATGAAAATGGAGAATTTGTTTGTTGAGCTTGTATTGAATGAAATGCCAAAAGGCAAGAAACAGCCAAAAATAAACGAGAGAACGACTTGAATAGGAACTTAGCAGAAAATGCTTGATTGTAACTTTTTCTATTTACAACCCTTGAAGGGATTGTTGCTCGCATAAAATTTGAAATACTATTTATTTTGTTCGACATTATATTCTAAAATTCTGTTAAGTCCAATCAGCACCAACTCTGGAATTACAAAGTTCGGGTATTTTATGCGGTTTGCAAAGAATGTAGCATCTCCGCCACATAAAATGACGTTAATTTTTGTTAAAAGCTTGTTATATTCTTCAATAAATCCATTAATCTCAGCAGTTATGCCGTTCATTACGCCACTTTGCATGGCATGGGCTGTACTTTTTCCCAAAATAATAGGGGCTTCTGCTGGTTCTAATAACGGCAAACGTTTCGTAAAAGTATTCATAGCAGTAAAACGCATCCGTACGCCAGGAGAGATAATGCCGCCATGAAAATTTTCTTCAATATCAACCAAATCGTAAGTAATACAAGTCCCCATGTCGATAATCATGGCATTGTTTTCAGGGAAAACCACTCTGGCACCAATCGCCGCAGCAATGCGGTCGGCTCCAAGGGTTTCGGGCGTATCATACAATTTAGTGATGGGTACAGGCGTGGTATTTTTTAAAAATAATAATTTAGCCTCAATATTATCAAAATCCTGCCTTAATTGCTCCTCTGAATAACTAACTGTTGAAATAATAATATTGCTTGGCTTCAAGTGTGTTACATATTCCAATAATGCCTGATATGTAAAAGAGCCTTTTGTTTCTATCAGTTTTCCTTGTTCAAAAAGACCAATTTTAGCAAAAGTGTTTCCTAAATCTATAGCTAAATTCATATAAAATAGAAGGTAAAAAATTGCCTTAGGAATAATTTTTTCACATAAAAGTGAAAGTACATCGTTTAAAATAAAAGCAAATTTTACAATTTTGGGAACGAGTTTTTAAAATTCTTGTGTTCACTCCAAAAGATGATTACCATCTTTGCAGAAAAAAAAATAAATATTATGGAATTCTTAGAGTCTGAAATTCTTGAAAATAAAGTTAATGATATTCTCTGGTTTATTGGAATTATAATTGTTGGCCTATTAATAAAGCGTTTGTTGTCCATATCGTTAAGTAAAATACTTTATCGTTTTATTAGGCACGATAAAGTATCTTTTCATACTTGTATTGAGATGCTCAGAAAGCCCGTCGAGCTTTTTATCATTCTATTGATGGTTTATATTGCTTTTCAATACCTACACTTTCCTACTTCTTGGAATTTGGTTGCTAGAGAAACATTTGGACTGAGAATGGTAGTATTGAAATGTTATCAATGTATCCTGATTTTCTCTATTTCTTGGATTCTGATTCGATTGATAAAATTCATTGCCTTGATTTTTCAAGAACGTGCCGCACTGACAGAAACTAAGCTAGACGACCAGTTTGTGCCTTTCTTCAAAGATTTGGCCATTGTGACGTTATCTGTTACTACCTTCTTTACCATGCTCGGGATTGTCTTCAAGATAGATGTAGTGGCTTTGGTTACAGGGCTTGGTATTGGGGGGTTAGCTATTGCCTTGGCAGCCAAAGAAACCTTGGAAAACTTGTTTGCGTCATTAATGCTTTTTATGGATTTGCCTTTTGTGGTTGGCGATAATATCCAAATAGATAAGGTAACGGGTGATGTCGAAAAAATTGGCTTTAGGAGTACTCGAGTAAAAACGGTAGACGGTAGTGTCGTTACGATTCCTAACCGCCTACTTACTGCTCAAGCGTTAGAGAACATGAGTACCCGACAATTCCGCAGGGTAAAATCATCAATCAGACTTCAACAGGATACGCCTGCTGATACCATTCAAAAAATTGTATCTGAGATTCAGGAAACAGTAATGGCTCATAAAAATATCTATACTCCAGACCCTGGCGTTACTCGTTTTGATGGTATTGGTGATGGTTCATTAGACATTCAGGTGGCTTACAATGTTGATAGCAACAACGTGGTTATTTTAAACACTACTCGCGAAGAAATTAATTATAAAATTGTAGATATCGTAGAAAGAAACGGAGCAAAGTTCGCTAATCCTGTTGGCAGGCTATAATTTGGAATAATATTTTTTATAGATAGCATTGTGTTTTTTGTATATTTGCACAACTAACTGTTTATAAATAATATACTATCTTAATGAAAAAAAAATTAACCACATTGCTTACCGTTGTTACAATGTCAACAATTCATGCCCAAAAAGTTTATCCAACACTAGGAAAAATCACTCAGTTTGATGCCACACTTGGAAGTTTACTTCCAGTGGATTCAAGAATTGAAATTTTGTCATCAGGCTATGTCTGGTCTGAAGGACCTATCTGGAATAAAAAAGGTAAGTATTTACTATTTTCAGATGTTCCTGCTAATACTATTTTTAAATGGGATGAATCAGAAGGAGCGACAGTTTTTTTATCGCCTTCTGGCTATACAGGCTTAGGAGAATATAGTGACGAACCTGGGAGTAATGGATTGACGATTAATAAAAAAGGCGAATTAGTAGCCTGTGAACACGGTGACCGCAGGGTATCATCAATGTCGCTAACTAAAGGTGGTAAAAGAACATTGGCTGATAATTATCAAGGGAAAAGGTTTAATAGTCCTAACGATGTAGTACAGCATTCAGGCGGAGCTTATTATTTTACAGATCCCCCTTATGGATTGGCTAAAAAAGATAAAGACCCAAGTAGAGAACTTGAATTTGGCGTCTATCGTATTGGTACAGATGGTGAAGTAACATTGGTCGCTAATGATTTGATTAGACCAAATGGTTTAGCATTTTCGCCAGATGAAAAGACTTTATATGTTGCACAGTCACATGAAGACAGTGCCATTTATATGGCTTATCCAGTAAATGCAGATGGAAGTTTGGGCAAAGGGAGCATCTTTTTTGATGCAACCTCGATGGTGAAAAATGAGCAATTAACAGGTCTGCCAGATGGCATGAAAATAGACAAAAAAGGTAATTTGTTTGCTACTGGCCCTGGTGGAGTATTGATTATATCTCCAGCAGGAAAACTGTTGGGAAGAATAGAACTGGGAGGTGGTATCCCTACATCCAATTGTGCTTGGGGAGACGATGGCTCAACGCTTTATATTACAGCAGATATGTATCTATGTAGAGTGAAGACCTTGACTACAGGAGTTGGGTTTTAGCTCTTTAGCTGTGAGCTTTGAGATTTTTTAAGCTGTCAGCTTTCAGATATCGGGCTTCGGTTATAGGCTTTTTACTTTGGCTTTTTTTAAATCAGTGTGAATCTGCGTATCAAATCAGCGTAAATCAGCGGGTAAAATCAAGCTTTCAGACATCGGATTTCGGTTGTCAGCTTTTTTTGCCTTTTTAAAAAAATCTGTGTGAATCTGCGTATTAAATCACCGTAAATCTACGGGTGAAATAAAGCTTTCACACATCATTCAATGCCAATAAAACAAAAAGACTCAGGACAAATCCCGAGTCTTTTTATTTAATAAATAAATCTCAAAGCTAACAGCTCATTGCTCACAGCGAATTACTTACTCAAACTAGCAATCATTTCTTCCAAAGCCTTTATTTTCGATTCAGCATCAGCCAATTTTTGGCGTTCTCTTTCTACTAATTCTGGTTTGGCATTGGCTACAAAGCGTTCGTTTGCCAATTTAGCTTCGGTTGATTTTTTGAAGCCTAAATTATACTCCAATTCTTTTTGCGCGTTGGCTAATTCAGCCTCAACGTCTATTTCTCCGGCAAGATTAATAAAGAACTCATCAGCTTTTACGACAAACGAAAGAGCTCCCTCTACCTTATCACTTACATATTCAATCGTTTCGGTATTTGCCAACTTTTGAATAATACCTTCTAACGTTTGATAGCGTGCTTTATCATCAGTTTTGATAGATAATGGTAAGGCTGTTTTAGGCGAAAGTTGCTTAGCATTACGCGTTTCGCGGATTTTGGTAACAATGGTAAACATTACCTCAAAATCACCTAAAAGCTGGGTGTTTACTTCGCCCGCTATTGGATAGCTTGCTCTACAGATACTTTCAGTTTCTCCACGTTGACTAATCGCTTGCCAGATTTCTTCTGTGATAAATGGCATATATGGATGAGCCAAACACATCAATTTTTCAAAGAGCGTAATTGTAGCTTCAAACGTCGCTTTATCAATAGGCTGTTCGTAAGGAGGCTTAATCATTTCAAGGTATTTACCACAGAAATCATCCCAAATCAAATTATAAATTGACAAAAGAGCATCAGAAATACGGAATTTCACAAAATGCTCTTGAACATCAATAATCGTCTGATTCAAACGTGATTCAAGCCATTGAATGGCTAATGAATTTTCCTGTGGTTGTGAAATATCTGTTGCATTCCAACCTTCTACCAAACGATAAGCGTTCCAAACTTTATTACAGAAATTACGCCCTTGTTCTACAAGTTTTTCATCAAACATCAAGTCGTTTCCAGCAGGAGAACTAAAAAGCATCCCTGTACGAACGCCATCAGCTCCGTATTGAGCAATCAAGTCTAATGGGTCTGGTGAATTACCAAGTGATTTAGACATTTTACGACCTAATTTATCCCGAACGATACCTGTTAAATACACATTTCTGAAAGGCAATTCGCCTCTCCATTCGTATCCAGCAATAATCATACGAGCTACCCAGAAGAATAAAATTTCTGGAGCAGTAACTAAATCGTTGGTTGGATAATAATATTTAATATCCTCGTTATCAGGATTTTCGATGCCATCAAATACAGAAATTGGCCATAACCAAGATGAGAACCAAGTATCCAAAACGTCTGGGTCTTGTGTCAAATCCTCTTCAGTCAAAGCAAACAGTTGTAATTCGTGTTGTGCTTTACGCAAGGCTTCACGCTTACTTTTTGCCACGATAACAGTGCCGTCTTGCAAGTAATAAGCAGGAATCTGTTGCCCCCACCAAAGTTGTCTTGAAATACACCAATCTCTCACATTTTCCATCCAAGACGAATACATATTCTTGAATTTCGGTGGATACAATTTGATGTTATCATTCATTACGTTTTCTAACGCTGGCTGAGAAACCTCCTTCATCTCTAAAAACCACTGTAGCGACAACTTAGGCTCGATAACTGCCCCAGTACGCTCAGAAGTTTTAACGATAGATTTGTATTCTTCTACCTTTACTAAATGCCCCGCTTCTTCTAACTCTTTAACAATATTTCTACGCGCTGCAAAACGGTCTTGACCTACAAATAATACAGCTTTTTCATTCAAGAAACCTGCATCATCCAAGATGTCGATTACTGGTAATTTATGTTTTAAGCCTAATTCGTAGTCATTTAAATCATGAGCAGGCGTTACTTTTAAACAACCCGTTCCAAAATCCATCGTTACGTATTCGTCTAAAATGACAGGAATAGCACGACCTAATAGTGGAATCGTTACTGTTTTGCCATGAAGATGAGTATAGCGCTCGTCGTTCGGGTTAATACAAACAGCCGAATCCGCCATGATAGTTTCAGGGCGAGAAGTTGCAATCGTTAAGCTTCCTTCTTCTCCAACAACATTATAAGTAATGTAATATAATTTTGCTTGAATATCTTTGTCAATTACCTCTTCGTCAGATAAAGCAGTTTTCCCTTGTGGGTCCCAGTTTACCATTCTTACGCCACGGTAAATTTTCCCTTTTTCATACAGACGCACGAAAGTATCAATTACAGCTTGATACAATGATGGCTCCATCGTAAAACGAGTTCTGTCCCAATCACAAGAAGCACCTAGCTTTTTTAATTGTTCAAGGATAATTCCGCCGTACTTATCTTTCCATTCCATGGCATAAGCTAAGAATTCGTCACGTGTCAAATCCTTTTTCTCAATACCTCTTTCTTTCAACATCGCTACCACTTTCGCTTCTGTGGCGATAGACGCATGGTCTGTACCCGGCACCCAACAAGCTTCCTTACCTTCCATTCTAGCCTTACGAATCAATACATCTTGAATAGTATTGTTCAGCATGTGTCCCATGTGGAGCACACCCGTTACATTTGGCGGAGGAATTACAATAGAATAAGGTTCTTTGTCTGGATTTGGTTTTGAAGCAAAGAATTTATTATCGAGCCAATACTTGTACCATTTGGCTTCAATGTCTTGTGGAGCGTATGTTTTTGAAATCATTTTATAAGAATTGTGAGTCAGCCTTTCTACCCTGACGGAAATTTGTTGCAAAGATACGGATTTTGAAGGAAAGGACTCAATTGAACGGAAGGAGATATTAAAGAGAATCAATGACAAACTTCATTAAATTGGTCATATTCTTCTAAAGTACTATTAAGTCATGCCATGAGTAACAAACAAAAAGCCCTCAAAACAATGAATGTCTGAGGGCTTTGTCGTTAATGCTAGATATATTGACTAAAAGTCCTCATCCAAAGAGAATGACATTGATTCTTTTTCAGACATGACGCCTGATTTTTGATATTCTGCCACTCGTTTTTCAAAGAAGTTAGTTTTTCCTTGCAATGAAATCATCTCCATAAAGTCAAATGGATTGGTTGCATTATATTGTTTTTGTAAGCCCAAAGCCAATAATAAACGGTCGGCTACGAATTCGATGTATTGACACATCAATTCAGCATTCATTCCGATTAATGAAACTGGTAAAGCGTCCGTTACAAATTCTTTTTCAATAGCAACCGCATCCATGATGATTTTATATACTGAATCTGGCTCTAATTGATTTTTGATATGTTCGGTATAAAGCAAACAAGCAAAGTCGCAGTGAAGACCTTCGTCTCTTGAAATCAATTCGTTCGAGAACGATAAGCCAGGCATTAAACCACGTTTTTTCAACCAGAAAATTGAACAGAAAGAACCCGAGAAGAAAATACCTTCTACCGCAGCAAAAGCAATTAAACGCTCAGCAAAGTTGCCATCGTTAATCCAACGCAATGCCCAGTCTGCTTTTTTCTTTACGCATGGAATAGTATCCACAGCACGCAACATTTTATCTTTCTCTACAGGATTTTTAATATAAGTATCAATCAACAATGAGTACGTTTCAGAGTGAATATTTTCCATCATAATCTGAAATCCATAGAAACATTTAGCCTCTGCGTATTGTACTTCAGAAAGGAAGTTTACTGCAAGATTTTCGTTTACGATACCGTCTGAAGCAGCAAAAAATGCCAATACGTGTGATATGAAGTGTCTTTCTCCATCATTTAAACGATGTTCCCAGTCTGCTAAATCTTGTTGAAGGTCTATTTCCTCGGCAGTCCAAAAAGAAGCTTCCGCTTTTTTATAGAATTGCCAAATATCATTTTGCTTAATAGGAAACAATACAAAGCGGTTTGGATCTTCAACTAAAAGGGGCTCTATTTGCGTAATGTTTGTCATGGTTTTTAAGGGAATTTTCTGTTCAGCAATTCAGTATCTGAACAATTCTTTTATATAAAAATCTTTGTTTTTCTATTGTAATATTTAAAATTATTGGACGTCAGGTACTTAGTGTCTTTCACACTTATTAATCCAAAGCTTTAAGCTTAAATTCTGCTAATCTCTACTTACCGCAACATCAAAAGTAGTTAGGAAGTTATATTTTCAGGAAAAAAATCTGCTGTTTTTGATAAGCACTCCTTTTTGCAAGACGAACGCTTAATGTGTAAAATTAATCAGATAAAAATTTTAGTGGGCTATTAGGCAGGTACAAAATACAATTCACTAGAAGCTTCAAGCCGATATGAGTGCCGAGCTATCTTTTTCAAATTTAGAAAGGTTTTAGCTCAATAACTAAGAAATATTATTGAATTTTTAGAAATATTATTCAGCCCTTAAAATCGCAATTTAAATACTATAAAGTATTTATTTGTTAGGATTAATTGATAGTATTGTTTATCAGAATGTTACAGAATAGTATTAAAAATCTATGCCAGTACTTTTCAAAAATTTTGATGAAATCTTAGATTTACTGGTAATATATCTTATACTTAAGCCAAGATAAGGAGCTACAGGCAAACTAGAAGTGCTTAAATTTTCGTTGGCTGAATTAAACGTCTTTACTTTTCGGAAAGCAGTTAATCCGCCCTCCACTCCAAGGTTGAAAACATTTAATACATGAGCATTGGCTGATAATGTAAACCTAACCTGTTGATAGTTTTGGCGACGAATCATCTTTTCGGGAATAGCATATTCTTGATAACCAGCACTGTATCCGTCATACACACTATTGAAGTCCAGATGAAGCCAAGGTTTTGCTTTATACCCTAAACTAGCCCTAAATGGCAATATACCCGAAACCTTCCAGTCATCGCCGAGTGCTTTTGTAAAACCAAATACAGGAATAATTCTAAACTTTTGATTATAGATAATGGCAGTTCCATAAAGTATCTGAGTTCGTAAACCCAAAATCCGTAGTCGGGCAGCACCACCATAAAAATAAGGTTGCGGATTCAAGAAAGTTTCATTCGTTTGTGTGATACCTCCACCTACAGCATATACCCACAGTTTTTCACGTAAACTAGCTTTCAATTGTACATAAGTTACCCCTAAGGTTTTGTAACCACCATCGGGCTGGTCTTTGCCGTCAATCGTTGTATTTATTTGTGCAAGGTTCGCAATTAACAAAGAATGCTTTGCTTGAATATCTGCTTTTTTACCAAAACCAATTCCTGCCTGAATTTCTGTACTCAATGGCATAACTCCTACTGCTGTTGTTCTATTAAACCCAAACCTTTGTCCGTTAGACAAAGAAGTTTCAGGCATAAACTCTGCGCGTAAAGTAATATTTGGGTAAAACAGTTGACTCAAAGACGGCGTTTGAGCAACACTTTTTGAGCATAAGCCAACTACAAAAGCTAGAAAAAATATGGAAGCGTTTTTATAAAGCATCATGGAGCAATGTTAATATGCTAGTAAACGACTTATTCAATTAGAAAGTATTTATGAGGGAATCCTATTCAGGATACAAACCGATTTATATAAATATTCAGTAAAATGAGTAAAAAATAACAATATATACTTTTAGATATATCTTAGAATTTATTAGATTTTATCCATTTAATATGAATAGCCTTCAACAGCTCGACTACGTCGTATTTTTACTTTATTTAATCCTTGTTGCTTCGTATGGCTATTGGGTATTTCAACGAGACAAAACTAAAAACACCACTACCCAAGGGTTTTTCTTAGCCGAAGGGTCGCTCACTTGGTGGGCTATCGGAGCATCATTGATTGCCTCTAATATTTCGGCAGAGCATTTTATCGGCATGTCGGGTTCTGGCTTTGCCATAGGCTTGGCTATTTCTTCGTATGAATGGATGTCAGCCGCTACCCTTATCATTGTAGCAGTGTTTTTTATACCTATCTATCTAAAGAATAAGATTTACACCATGCCTCAATTATTGTCTTTACGATATAATGATACCGTAGCGACAATCATGGCTGTGTTTTGGCTTTTGCTGTATGTGTTTATTAACCTTACTTCTATATTATACTTAGGCTCATTGGCTTTAGAAACCATTACAGGAGTAAGATTTGAATACTGTATGGGTGCTTTATCTATTTTTGCTATTCTCATTACGTTGGGAGGGATGAAGGTGATTGGCTATACAGACGTAATCCAAGTAGTAGTACTGATTTTAGGAGGATTAGCCACGACGTATTTAGCACTCAATATGGTCTCGGATAAGTTTGGCGGAGAAGGTATTTTTGATGGATTGTCTTTGCTGAAAACAAAAGCTGATGATCATTTTCACATGATTTTTTCAAAAGGTGACAAGCATTATTACGAATTACCCGGATTGTCTATTCTGATAGGAGGGATGTGGATTAACAACCTTAATTATTGGGGATGTAATCAATACATCGTTCAAAGAGCCTTGGGGGCAGACTTAAAAACGGCAAGAAGTGGAATTATCTTTGCGGCTTTCTTAAAGTTATTGATTCCATTAATTTGCGTTATTCCGGGTATAGCGGCCTACGTATTATACAATAATGGTTCTTTACAACAGGAAATGGTAGATTTACACGGTGTCGTAAAGCCCGACCATGCCTACCCGTCGTTGATGAACTTATTGCCACAAGGTTTAAAAGGCTTGGCTTTCGCAGCCCTTACGGCTGCCATTGTAGCTTCTTTGGCTAGCAAGTGTAATAGTATCGCTACGATTTTTAGTTTAGATATTTATAAAAAGATACTAAATAAAAATGCGACCGAAAGACAAACCGTTTTAATAGGTAGATACGCCGTTTGGGTTTCCTTTGCGATAGCCTTGATTGTTACGCCACAGCTTCGCCACCTCGAACAAGCATATCAGTTTATTCAGGAATATTCAAACTATATTACCCCTGGTGCTTTTGCTTTATTTTCGCTGGGCTTGTTCTGGAAAAAGACTACTTCAAATGCTGCAATTATTGCTGCTGTATTGACTTTACCGCTCTCGCTGTTATTCAAAATATTACCTGATTGGATGCATACAGACCCTATCCCTTTTCTAGATAGAACATTATGGGTATATCTGATTTTAGTAATTTTGATGATAACCATTTCGTTGATAGAAGACAGAAAGAAGAAGGAAACAAAAGGGTTTGAAGTAGATACGAGTATGTTTAAGGTATCTAGTTCTTTTGTAGTTATTTCAATGCTGATTTGTGGCGTTTTAGCAGCACTTTATACCGTGTTTTGGTAAAATCAAAACCTATTGTATCAAAAGTATGCAATAAAATTTATACTTTTGATAATACAATTTTTAAGTACAATTATCTAATATTCAATATCATTAATTTATACAATTTAATCTGTTTTGGTCTCATGGAATTTTCAGAAAAAGAAATCGCTCCCTTAGCGAGCTTGGATGTATGGGAAGACGATGTTTTACAGCGTTATCCCGAAGAAGATACTACCTTTACAAAGACAAAAGAAGAGTATCGCAACTACGACAACCCCGAGAGAGATACCGTTCGGGAGTTCTATCGTTTGAATCATAAGTACCAAACTTATGACTTTGTCAAGCAAAAACAGGCTGAGTTCTTGAAATTCGATAAAAAAGAAATGCCTATTTGGGATGCCTTTGATTTCTTAAACTCGTTGGTAGATGATTCTGACCCTGATACTTCATTAGACCAATGGCAACATTTATTACAAACCTCTGAGGCTATCCGTGCAGACGGTCATCCAGATTGGTTTGTATTGACGGGTTTATTGCACGATATGGGTAAAGTACTTTGCCTATTTGGTGAACCACAATGGGCAGTAGTAGGGGATACTTTTCCTGTAGGGTGTAAACATTCAGATAAAATTGTTTATTCAGAATATTTTGAAGCTAATCCAGATGCTCACGACGAACGTTTTAATACTAAATATGGTGTTTATTCACCAAACTGCGGTTTAAGAAATGTCGATATGTCGTGGGGACATGATGAATATCTATATCAAATGGTAAAAGATAATTTGCCAGAGCCAGCCTTGTACATGATTCGCTATCACTCATTTTATTCACAACACCGTGAAAACGCGTATGAGCATTTGATGGATGAACATGACCATGAAATGTTTGAATGGGTAAAGAAATTCAATCCTTATGATTTGTATTCAAAACTTCCTGTACCTCCAGATACAGAAGCCTTGAAACCATATTACAAAGAGTTAGTAAAAAAATATTTACCAGCTAACTTGAAGTTTTAATTAATACAAAAGCCATCCAGATTTCTGGATGGCTTTTGTATTGTTAAGGATAAAGATTAATACTTAATAATTTTTCGAGTAATGATTTTGTTGCCAACATCAATTTTTAAGAAATAAGTACCAGTATTAATTTTAGAAAAGTCAATCGCTCCAGAATGGCTTTGAGTATTTTTATCAGAAACTTGTTCTAATAATATCTGACCGCTTATATTATAAAGGGTTAGATATACTTTTTCAGGTTTATCGGTATTTACTTTCCAGTTACAAATTTCGGCAGTAGGAATAGGATACACCTCTACATTGATATTTTTCTCAATATCGTTAGCCAAAACAAGCACTTCTATTTTAGCAGAGCCTTCTGTTGTACCAATTCCACAAAGATTTTTCACTTCGCTAATGGTATAAGTAGTAGTAAATTGCGGTTTTACGGTGACTTCAAAAGGCGAGGTAGTAGCCGTAAATGTTTGTCCATCCGATAATTTAAAAGTCCACGGGGCGTAAGAGTTGAAATTGACAGCTATTTTAGCTTCCTTGTCATAATCAATGTTTTGATTACCCGATAGCGTCGCTTTAGGTAAAATAGTAGGCAAGGCAATTGTTTTTACTTTCTCTGAATAATCCCAACATTCACCTTTTCTGAGCAAAGCCCTGTAAATCCCTGAGCTATTAGTTTTTAAGGTGGATGTATTAGCGTCTTTGATTCCTACATTATTTAATTCCCATTGATATTTTAAGCCACTTTCGTTACTAGCAATCAGTTCAACGGTTGAGTTATCACAGAAAGTAATGGAGTCTTTAGGGCTAATACTAGTTGGGATTTTAACGAAATTCACCTTAATGGTTTCAGAAGTTCCTTCACATTTGCCCTGACTCACTTTTAATTGGTATGATCCAGCTTTACTTGTGGTTATGTAGGATAAATTGCTAAGACTAACGCCATCTTTGAGCCATTTGTACACTATTTTATTCGTGTCAATAACACTAGTTGAAGCCATGCCATAGAAAGTGATTTTGTTACCCTCACAAATGTTATTGTCATAAGAAGTTTGCCTATCCATCGACACTACCAGTTTCCCTAAGGAGACTTTATAAGGTTGTGAAAGAGAAACACAGCCACCTTTGTATTGGGTTTCTAATACATAAGTACCTTCTTGGTTAGTGGTAATAGATTGTGTATTTTCTTGATTATTCGATGGCTTAAATATTTGTCCATCTTTTTTCCAAGTATACCCAATGGCTCTTTGGCTGTTCATAGCTCCATCATAACTATTTATAGAAGTTGAGGTTGAATTCCCCAGAATCGTTACAGAATCTTGACAACTTACAATAGGTATATATTTCAAATTTTTATCATAAGCATAGTCATTTACTAGTTGTACTCGCTTACTAAACTTAATGTCAACAGTGTCGGTTGATGATTGACATTCTTCTCCATTTTCGTAAAGAGCTTTGATAACTGTATAATATTTTCCTGAGGTTTTGCTTGAGAAATTAGCATAGTTAATACGTTTACCATTTTCAGAATAAAAAGAAATATAATCATCACCCTTTTCCGTATAGACACTACCTGATTTTGATGGATATTCTATCTCGTTGATTTGCTTACCGTCTCGATACCAATAGATTGTATTTTTAATAAGGGGGAAATTAGTTTGAGAAGAGTCACTGGTAAATTCATTTGATATTGAGGTCGGTAAAAAATTGTTAATATTTAATCTTATAGTTGACCCTTCACAGTAATCTGTTTCTATATCACCATAATACGATTTTGCATAGCTTGCTTTTTGTATAACAGGATTATTGATAATAACTTCTTCTGAAAAACCTTCACATATACCATTACTTATTTTGACCGAGTATTTCCCGCTTTCAGTTGTACTAAAAAAGGAGTCATTTACATTCGGAATTTCAATACCATTTTTGAACCATTGATACTTTAGTTTTTTACTTGAATAATCTGTTGAGGCGTATAAATCAGCTTTGAATTTAGAGCATCCAACCGTCCAGTAACTATATGAAACTTTTGCCTTTAACTTATCTTTAATAGGACTTTTTGTAATTTCAAAGGTATCCGAAATGGCTAAACATTGGTTTTTTTGAATGGTGGCTACATATTTCCCTTCTTGATTTGTTGTAAGTGTACTACTGTTTTTACTTGCAAGTAATATTCCATCTCTTTTCCATATAATATTCCCATCAGAGAAATAGGCATTAATATCAATTGTTTCTTGTCCACATAAAAATTGATTATTCCCACTTATTATTGGTTTGGGTAATTGTCCAAGCGTTACTTTAATTGGTTTTGTTTCCCAAGTACACCCAAGGGATGTTTCATATTTTAGTGTATAACTCCCACTTTGATTAGCTTGTAAGTCGGGTTTATTAGAGTTCTCTATTCTTATTTTGTCTTTAAACCATTGATAGTTTTTGAATTTTTGAGAATAGTAAACATGATTGAAAATGTAAATATGGGCACTATCACATGCAATAATATCCTGAGTGTTATAATCTCCAGAATATAGCGTGCTGCTTACATAACTATCATCAGGTAAGCTCATTTTTAGTTTAATTCTGGATGAAATAGAACTTACGGTCTTATCTTCTGTAATAATCCTAATTTCAAAATTACTAAAAGACTGTGGCACTTTGATTTTGATTGGACTTGTAGTACCTTCACCCAATACATAATTTTCAACAGTAATTACTTTAAATTTTGTTCCAATAGGGAAAACTCCTGTTGTGTTAAATGGAATCTCAATTTCACTATTTATACATACACCAGTTGTTAAATAACTTGGATTAAGATTACCTAATGAAATACTTCTGCATTCTGCGGAATTTACTACCGATAATTGTGTAGTGCTTGTTACAGAACATCCACCCTTATCTGCAAAGCCTTCAACTTTATAAGTCCCCGCATTTTTGGAAGAAATGTTTTTAAATTGAGGCATAGAAGTTGAAGTGCCTGATATCATACTTGATTGTGTGCCATTTATAAAAGTAATGGTAAAATAATCGGCTGTTTCGGTACTATCAGTTAAAATTGATATTGGGCGAGGAAACTCAAAGTCTGAACCTTCACAAGCAATTATTGTTTTTGGTAGATTCATTGTGGGTAACTCATTTACTATCACACTACTTTGGGTAGAAATATTACAACCACTACTGGTTTCTCCTTTTAACGTATAAAGACCAGACATTGCTGTTGTCGACTTTGGTATTTTAGGATTTAGAATCTTAGCATTAAAATTATTTGGACCAGTCCATTCTACATTTTTAAGGTTCCCTTGAGTTGAGAAAATAATAGAATCACCCTTGCAAATATTTTGTGTAGCAGGAATGGAAATACCTAGTGTAAATTCCTTAGACGAATAAACACAATTATTTTTAATTACCTGTAAATAGTAATTTCCATATTGAGTTGTATTGAGGCTATTGGATGTAGCATCCTTTATTAGTTGCTTATCTCGATACCACTGATATGTTGCATCAAGAATGGTATTTGTGTTTAACGTAAATGTATTATTTGCAGAACATGAATCTTTTATAGAGATATTAATCTGTTTTTCAATTTTTACTTCGATAGTATCCGAATAATAAGTGTAAGAATCTTGAGTGAATTCATAACTGTACTTTCCTTCTTCATTCACTGTAATGTCACAACCACCACGGAGGTTAGGTATTTTTTTTCCGTCTTTTTTCCAAACGATTTGATTGTTATAGCAAATGTTTGGTGTTAATGTATGTAAACTACCTTCACAGAGAATTGTCGTTTTTGGACTATTGATTGTGAATTTTTGAGCTATGATAGGGTTGTCAATTTTAATAATTCTTGATTCTCCAACACAATCAGTTTGGCTATCTGTATATTTTAACTGATAATTTCCAGAGATAAGTGGTGTGAGCGTTGATTGTTGTATGTACAATTTATCATCATTATACCATTTGAAACCATTATTTGACAAAAAACTTGAATAATTGTAATCTGGGTAATAATAAGTATTACTAACTGTTGGGCTATAATAATAAGAAGGAAGTGTAACAACTTGGTACAATGGGATAGTGAAGGATTTACCCATTGTTATTTTTAGACTGTCTTCAGCAGTACATTTTCCTTGTGTTACTTTTAATTTATAAGTACCACTTTGGGTAGCTATACGCACATTATCATTACTATTGGCGCTTATAGAGCCATATAGTTTTCCATTTAAATATATTTCTTGATTTCCAGTGGACTGAGCAATTAAGTTGAAATTTATAGGAGTAATTGAGCAAACTTTCATTTCTCTTATTTCAGACATATCCGACGTAACTCCATAGGAGTCACTATAAGAATTCGCCCAAAATGATAGTTTAGCGGATATGTTATCTGTACTGATAATTTTAATAGGAGAAGAAACCCCTACACACAAGCCCGTTTTTCCAATAACTTTATATTCTCCCTCTTCTTTTGCTAAATAACCTGAGCTGGTTGCACCGTCTATAAATTTATCATTTTTTAACCATTGATAAGTATAAATATTAGGTGATAAATATTCTGTAGAAGCACTCAAGTAAGCTTCTCCTTGATTTTTACAAATAGAGATTGTTTTTTCATTGGAACTTGAAGAAATAGAGACATTGGCAGATGTTTTACTAACTACCTCTAATTTAGGACTATGATATTCACATGTCGTATTGGTGATTTGTGCATAGTAAATATCATCTTCTGTGATTTGTAATTTTACACCACTCTCTCCAATTAACAATTGGTTGTTTTTATACCATTGTACTTTACATTTCCCCAAGTACGTGGTATCAACCCTTAAATTAGTAGGTGTTTCTTTACAAATTTTTATAGAGTAAGTATCATAGTCATTGATATAACTATAATAACTACTATTATTTCCTGATTCTATGTACAATCTCGTTGAATAGGGACAGTCTGGTGTTTTGAAGGTTACTATAGTCGATGTTTCCGAGGTACATCCAAAACCATCAGTCATTGTAGCAGTGTATGTACCTTGAGCTCTTTTGTCGAATCCGTTAATGGTCGGAAAGGCTTCTTGAGAAGTAAAATTATCAGGGCCAATCCAAGAATACCTAAATGCCACATCACTAGCACCAGAAGGCTGTGTGCCAAGTACAAGACTGGTCCCGCTAACAAAGTTGTATATTACTTGTTTGTTAAAATAGGTTTTCCCAACTTTCACATCAACAGATAATGTTGTAGTGCCATCAATAGTAACACTATAATTACCACCGTTCTCTAATATAGTTTTTTCGATAATTGGGTTCTGTAAATTTGAAGTAAAACCATTTGGACCTTTCCAGACAAACGTTTTTCCACCACTTGCTTTGAGTTCTAGGGTATTGCCTAGACAAATAGGAGAATTAGAGGATACCTGTTGGCTAAATGTAGTGTAATTGATACAAAATAATAGTGTAATGAGTAAGTAGAAATGCTTCATGTGTAGGCAATTGTTTGAGTTTATTTTTTACAAATAAAACAGAAAGAAAGATGTATTTGAAATTAAAGAATTAATAAATAATTGCTTTTATAAATTTTGGACAATGAGATTTTGAGGAAGAGTTAAGATTTAAGTATCAAAAAAAATATTTTTCCTCCTCATTATCAAATCATTACAATTTTTTTCTATCTTTGCACCCCCGTAAAGTAACACTTTTAGGGGATTTAACTTAATTTCTTCGCATTTTGCCCGTGGCGATGATGTATAAAGGGCTTTTAATCAAACACATGGCTAACCAATTAGCAGATTTCGACTGGGATTTAGTCGGCACAAAAGGTATCGGTGGAGGTTATTCTGCTGAGCAAAGAGCTCAAATGGAGGCTCTAATCGAGGAAACTTTAAATTTAGTTACTGAGAAACAAGTAGTAAAAGGAACAGTCGTAGGGATTACTGACCGTGAAATTATCTTGAATATTGGTTTCAAATCAGATGGTCTTGTACCAACCTCTGAATTCAGAGATATGCCTGATTTGAAAGTAGGTGATGTAGTAGATGTTTATGTAGAAAACCAAGAAGACAAATCAGGTCAATTGATTCTTTCTCGTAAACTAGCTAAAGTAATGACAGCATGGAAAAACATTGAAGATGCTCTTGAACAAGACATCGTTATCGATGGTTTCGTGAAACGTCGTACTAAAGGTGGTTTGATCGTGGATATCTATGGTGTAGAAGCATTCTTACCAGGTTCACAAATTGATGTGAAACCAATCCGTGACTTCGACATCTTTGTTGGAAAGAAAATGGAAGTGAAAGTGGTTAAAATCAACCACGCTAACGATAACGTAGTTGTATCTCATAAAGTATTAATCGAGAAAGACCTTGAGCAACAACGCCAGTCTATCTTGACTAACCTTGAAAAAGGACAAGTACTTGAAGGTGTAATCAAAAACATGACTAACTTCGGTGTGTTCATCGACTTAGGTGGTGTAGATGGTTTACTTCACATTACTGACATTTCATGGGGTCGTATCAACCACCCACAAGAAATGCTTAAACTTGACCAAAAAATCCAAGTGGTTGTTTTGGACTTCGATGAAAACAAAAAACGTATTTCATTGGGTATGAAACAATTACAAGCTCACCCTTGGGATGCTTTAGCAGAAACTACTGAAGTTGGTTCTAAAGTAAAAGGTAAAGTTGTAAATGTTGCTGATTACGGTGCATTCTTAGAAATTACTCAAGGAGTTGAAGGCTTAATCCACGTTTCGGAAATGTCTTGGTCTCAGCACTTGCGTAACCCACAAGATTTCTTGAAAGTTGGTGATAATATCGAAGCAGTTGTGTTAACACTTGACCGTGCTGAACGCAAAATGTCATTAGGTATCAAACAATTGACTGAAGATCCTTGGACTAAACAAGATTTGTTAGCTCGTTATGCTATTGGTTCTAAACATACTGGAACTGTTCGTAACTTAACAAACTTCGGTTTATTCCTTGAGTTAGAAGAAGGTATTGATGGTTTAGTTCACGTATCTGACTTGTCTTGGACTAAGAAAATCAAACACCCATCTGAATTCGTTAAAGTTGGCGAAAAATTAGATGTTATCGTGCTTGAATTAGACGCAGAAAACCGTCGTCTTGCTTTAGGACACAAACAATTGGAAGAAAACCCTTGGGATACTTTCGAATCAATCTTCACAGTAGGTTCAGTACACAAATCTACAATCGTTGCGAAGAATGATAAAGGAGCTACTTTAGAGTTACCTTACGGAATCGAAGGATTCGCTCCATTGAAGCAGTTGACTAAAGAAGATGGTTCAATCGCTGAAGTAGGTGAGCAATTAGATTTCAAAGTAATTGAATTCCAAAAAGAAGACCGTAAAATTGTTCTTTCTCACGTAAGAGTTTACAACGATGCGAAAGAAGAAGCGGTAGTTGAAGAGAAAAAGAAAACAGCTAAAGACGTTCAGAAATTAGCTGATAACACTGAAAAATCAACGTTAGGTGATTTAGATGCTCTTTCAGCATTGAAAGCTCAAATGGAAGATTCAGCTCGTGAAGAAGCAAAAAAGAAATTAGATAAAAAAGCAAACACTGCTGAATAATCAATTTCTTGATAGTATAAATTTAAAAAGCGTTCTGGAAGTCTTAGGATTTTCAGAACGCTTTTTATTTAAAATATATCAAGTAATTTCTTGTTGATATAACATAATTTTATAGAAGAAATTAAGCATATTCTCACCTTTTTATAAAAAGATTAAAGAATAAATATGACATACTCTTTTGTTTTAAATATTTTTCTATTAATTTTGCACTCCAATCAAATGGTCTTGTGGCCGAGTGGCTAGGCAGAGCTCTGCAAAAGCTTCCACAGCGGTTCGAATCCGCTCGAGACCTCAGAGTTACATCTGATAACTCAGGGAAAACCAAAAAAGTCTTTCAACAACTGTTGAAAGACTTTTTTGGTTTATGACTCTTTCGTTCTAAACAATATTAATAATTGTTAATAAACAGATTGACATAGTTTAAGCTGTTTTAGGAGACTATTGGCGTTATGTTAGAAATCTTAAAGAGTGCCTTCCTACTAAATAAATTATTTAATAACTTTACTTCCGCTTAACATCTTTTTTCCTCTGCTGGAAACTTAACAAATGTTCAGTCTTTTATTTTTAATAATTGGAAATTTACTTGATATTATGTTATGTAAAATCAATCTAAATATTGTTTTCATACTGCAAAAATTTAATTCTTTAGTACCTTTATGAGCGGTTAATTTATAGCGTAGAGCGGTCTTGATATTGTACAAACGAATCAAAGTAAATTTCAATCAAGAAAAAGAGGGAAAATGACACCTTGATTAGAAAGATTCTAAATTGGTATTAGCGATACGAAATTTGCAAAAAATGCACATTAAATTAATTGGTTCATAAATAATCCAATTGTACTTTTGTGACCCGCAAAAGTGTCTAAATAGTAATTTTGCTGAAAAAAATAATTTTGTTCCTCTTATTTCTAGAGGAGTAGTCGAGTTTAGATAATTGAAGAAATTGAATTAAATCTTGTACTTTTATATAAATGTTCTGTTATAAAACGATTATGATAACCATGAAACGCTTGAAAATTGTTGCACTAACGGCAGTTTTAGGCTTCTTCGCCGCAACTGTGAATGTTAACGCACAAGACGTAGCCGAGGGTGAACAAATTTTCAAAAACAACTGTGCTGCTTGTCACAATACAAGCGATGAGACCTTAGTAGGTCCGGGCTTGAAAGGAATTAGCGATAGAAGACCTCTGGACTGGATTGTAAAATGGGTACACAACCCTCAGGCAGTTATTGCTTCTGGCGATAAATATG
Organism: Arcicella sp. BE140; assembly: GCF_031456255.1. Taxonomy (NCBI): domain Bacteria; kingdom Pseudomonadati; phylum Bacteroidota; class Cytophagia; order Cytophagales; family Flectobacillaceae; genus Arcicella; species Arcicella sp. BE140. The sequence goes on from NZ_JAVDUE010000003.1 coordinate 109,988, forward strand.
CTAACGAACTTTATAAGAAGTTCAATCAAGCTCAGATGACTCCTTATCCAAACTATTCTGAAGCTCAAATCAAAAGTGTTATTGCTTACATTGATGCTCAAGCGGCTCCAGCTGCTCCAGTAGCAGGTGCAGCTCCAGTAGCAGGCGCACCAGCGGCGGAAGGTTCTTCAAATGGTGGTATGATGGAATACATCCTTATCGCATTGTTGGGTGTAATGATTCTTGTTTTAGTAGCATTATTATCAGTAGTTTCTTCTCTTACAAAATTAGCAACAATTGATCCTGAATCTGATACTGCTAAAAATGCACCTTTTTTCCAGAAAATTGCTGAAAACGGGAAAAAGTTGGCAGGTAACAGTGCATTCAAAACAGGAGCTGCATTATTGATTACTCTTTTGATTGGTAAAGCAACTATCGATACTGCTTATGGCGTAGGTATCCACCAAGGATATGCTCCAGAACAACCTATTCAATTCTCTCACAAATTGCATGCTGGTCAATACGAAATCAACTGTAATTACTGTCACACAGGTGTTTATAAAGGAAAAGGCGCAAACATTCCTTCTGCAAACATTTGTATGAACTGCCACAATACTATCAAACGTGAATCTCCTGAAATTCAGAAAATCTATCGTTCTTTAGAAAACGACGAGCCTATCCAATGGGTTAGAGTTCACAATTTGCCAGATTTAGCATACTTCAACCACTCTCAACACACAAACGTTGGTGGTTTAGAATGTAAGAGCTGTCATGGTGAAATCAACAAAATGGAAGTGGTAGAACAACGTTCATCATTGACAATGGGTTGGTGTATCGACTGTCACAGAAAGACAGAAGTAAATACGAAAGACAACGCTTACTACGACAAGCTAGTAGAATTACATAACAAAACTAACAAAGAGCCTTTGAAAGTTCAGAACATCGGAGGTTTAGAGTGTTCTAAATGTCATTATTAATCATAATGATTTTTCATTACTGACATTTTAAGTTTATAATCAAGATATTTCGTTATACATATTACATATATGGAAAATAATACAAAACGATATTGGAGAGGGATTGAGGAATTAACTAATGAAGCAGATTTTGTAAAATATGCTCATCGTGAATTTGGAGATGCCCCTACAACAGATGAAAAAGGAAAAGCTATTATTGATGGTACAAATACCAACCGCCGTGACTTTTTAAAAGTACTTGGTTTTGGAGTATCAGCAGTTACTTTGGCAGCTTGTGAAGCGCCAGTGAAAAAAACTATTCCTTATTTGAACAAACCTGAAGATGTAGAACCTACTATTGCCAACTGGTATGCATCTACTTTTACTGATGGAGGTGACTATGCTTCTGTTTTAGTAAAAACACGTGAAGGTCGTCCTATCAAGATTGAAGTAAACCCTCAGTCATCTCTTACAAAAGGTATTTCTGCTCGTATTCATGCTTCTGTTTTGAGCCTTTATGATAACGAGAAATTAAAAGGAGCTTTAATAGCAGGTGCTAGTGCAGACTGGAAAGTAGCAGATAAAGAAATTATAGCTGAGCTTACGAAAGTAGCTGCTAAAGGTGGCCAGATTAGAATTGTATCGAATACAATTTTATCTCCAACTACTAAAAAAGTAATTGCTGAATTTATTGCAAAATATCCTACTACTCAATTAGTTACTTACGATGCTAATTCATTGGCAGGTTTAGTACAAGCTAATGGTGGTATTGCTCCAAGTTTTGATTTCAGTAAAGCAAAAACAATCGTTTCGATTGGTGCTGATTTCTTAGGAACTTGGTTGTCAGGTGATGAGTTTTCAGAGCAATGGGCTAAAACTCGTAGAGTAAGCTCTGCTGAAGGTGGTAATAAAGAAATGTCTCGTCATTATCAGTTCGAAACAATTATGTCGATGACTGGTGCTAACGCTGACTATCGTGCAACATACAAACCATCGCAAGAAGGTTTAGTAGTAGCTTCACTTTATAATGCAGTAGCTTCTAAATTGGGTGCTGCAACGATTGCCACTTCAGCCGTAAAAATTGACCATTTAGATAAAGCTGCTGCTGATTTAGTAGCCACTAAAGGTGCTTCATTAGTAGTATCAGGTTCTAATGACCCTGCTGTTCAATCAATTGTTGTAGCTATTAACAGCTTATTAGGTTCTTATGGCGTAACGATTGATGCTGGTTCACCAGTAAGTTACCGTTCAGGTTCTGATGCAGCAATGAATTCATTTATTTCTGAAGCTAAAGCTGGTCAAATTGCTGCAGTAATCTTCTACAATGCTAACCCAGTATATAACCACCCACGTGGTGCTGAATTGGCAGAAGCATTACCAAAAATTGGATTAACGATTTCAACAAACGACAGAGCAGACGAAACAGGTTCGCTTTGTAAATATAACACTCCTGACTCTCACTACTTAGAGTCTTGGAATGATTCAGAACCTAAAAAAGGTTACTTCTCATTCACTCAACCTACTATCTCAACAATTTTCAAGACTCGTCAGGCACAATCAAGCTTCTTAACTTGGGCTGGATTGAATGGAGACTATGCTACTTATCTTGAAAATAGCTGGTTAGGTACCTTAGGCGGAAAAGTGGCTTGGTCTAAAGTATTACATGATGGCGTTTACGAAATAGGTTCTCCTGTATCGGCTGCAACACCAGTTGTAAATATTGCAGAAGCTGCTGCTTCAGTAGCTAAGAACTACAAAGCTACTTCTGACAAAATGGAATTGGCTGTTTACGAAAAAGTAATCATGGGTTCTGGTTCACAGGCAAACAACCCTTGGATTCAAGAATGTCCTGAGCCAGTATCTAAAGCATGTTGGGGCAATTATGCAACAGTATCTTTAGCAACTGCTAAAAAATTAGCTTTAGAACAAGAAGTAGAATTAGATACGCTTGAAGTGGAAGTATTAGTAAATGGTAAATCAGTTGTGTTGCCATTTATTGTTCAGCCTGGTCAGGCAAATGATACTGTAGCGATTGCGATTGGGTATGGCCGTACTAAAGCTGGTAAATCAGCTGATGGTGTTGGTGTTAATGCTTATCCATTGACATCAGTAGTTAACGGAAACATTGCTTACTTTAATACAGGCGATGTACAAGTAAAACCTACTGGTAAAACAGCTAAAATTGCTCGTACTCAGACTCACAACACTGTAATGGCTCGTGAAGCTGTCGTACAAGAAACAGTTTTAGGTGCTTATAAAAAGAATGTTGAAGCTGGACGTTTCAAACCAGAAATTTCAACAGCTGAAGGTAAGAAAACAGCAATGGACATTACATTATGGAATGGACATAAGTATAATAACCACGCATGGGGGATGGTCATTGACTTGAACACTTGTACAGGTTGTTCAGCTTGTGTGGTTTCATGTAATGCAGAAAATAACATTGCAGTAGTTGGTCGTGAAGAAGTAATTAACCGTCGTGAAATGCACTGGATGCGTATCGACCGTTATTATTCTTCTGATGCAGATGTGGAAGATGTAAAAGGATTGGAACATGCTTCTGAAAATCCAGAAGTTGTATTCCAACCAATGTTATGTCAACACTGTAATAATGCTCCTTGTGAAACAGTTTGTCCAGTATTGGCAACTACTCACTCTACAGAAGGGCTTAACCAAATGACTTATAACCGTTGTATTGGTACACGTTACTGTGCTAACAACTGTCCATATAAAGTTCGTCGTTTCAACTGGTTCCGTTACTACCAAACAGACGAGTATGATTTCCACTTCAACAACGATTTAGGTCGTATGGTGATTAACCCAGACGTAACAGTTCGTTCACGTGGTGTTATGGAAAAATGCTCAATGTGTGTTCAACGTATCCAAGCTGGTAAATTAGAAGCGAAGAAAGAAAAGAGAAGACCAAAAGATGGAGAAATCCAAACTGCTTGTTCTCAGTCTTGTCCTACTAATGCCATTACTTTTGGAGATATGAATGATGAAACATCAGAAATCTCTAAATTATTAGCAGTAGAACGTAAAGGCCGTGCATTTGGTGTAATCGAAGAAATTAATGTTAAGCCAAGTATTTCTTATTTAGTGAAAATCCGTAACAAGGAGGAAGTAGTTAAAAAAGAAGAGGCTAAAGCTGAACACAAAGAACACGCATAATATTGTAGAGAATGATACATTGAAGAGTAATTTTACGAATAGATTTTACTCTTCAATCATTTTTTTTGATCCATCATTGAAATTAAAACTATCAAATATTAAAATATGTCGCACGTAGTATCACCCATAAGAGAAACCCTCGTTTCAGGCGGTAAATCTTATCACGACGTTACAAATGATATTTGTAAGCAAGTAGAAGGGGCTCCAACAAAAGAATGGAAAATTGCTTTTGGAGTATCTCTCGTAGTTTTTGCTTACGGTGCTTATTGTCTATTCTGGACATGGTGGCAAGGAATCGGAGTTTGGGGCTTAAACAAAACAGTAGGCTGGGCATGGGATATTACCAACTTCGTATGGTGGGTAGGTATTGGTCACGCTGGTACGTTGATTTCAGCTGTATTACTATTATTCCGTCAAAAATGGAGAACATCTATTAACCGTGCTGCGGAAGCAATGACAATCTTTGCCGTACTTTGTGCTGCATCATTTATCTTGGCTCACATGGGTCGTCCTTGGTTATTCCACTGGGCATTACCACTACCAAATACATTTGGTTCTCTTTGGGTAAACTTCAACTCTCCATTAGTTTGGGACGTTTTCGCTATCTCAACTTACCTTTCTGTATCTTTAGTATTCTGGTATTTAGGGCTTGTACCTGACTTGGCTACTATCCGTGACAGAGCACAAACTAAAGCATCAAAATTCTGGTACGGTTTGTTTAGTTTAGGTTGGAATGGTTCAGCAAAAACTTGGGCACGTTATGAATACGTTTCTTTGATTTTAGCTGGTATCTCTACTCCACTTGTACTTTCAGTACACACGATTGTATCAATGGACTTTGCAACATCAGTAATTCCAGGATGGCATACTACTATTTTCCCTCCATACTTCGTTGCGGGTGCTATCTTCTCTGGTTTTGCCATGGTACAGTCTTTATTGTTGATTACTCGCGTAGTATTTAAATTAGAAGATTATATTACGATTGAACACATTGAAATGATGAACATCATCATTACAGTAACGGGTTCTATTGTAGGTATTGCTTATTTAACAGAGTTCTTTATCGCTTGGTATTCAGGTGTTGAATACGAAAGCTACTGTTTTATTAACCGTGCTACTGGGCCTTACTGGTGGGCATATTGGATGATGATGAGCTGTAACGTAATTTCTCCACAACTTTTCTGGTTCAAAAAATTACGTACAAGTATTCTTGTATCATTCATATTATCTGTGATTGTGAATATCGGTATGTGGTTTGAGCGTTTTGTAATTATCGTTTCTTCATTACACCGTGACTACATCCCTTCTTCTTGGGCTATGTTCTCGCCAACAATGTATGATATTGGTGATTATATTTTCTCATTCGGTTTATTCTTTACGTTGTTCTTCTTATTCGCGAAATTCTTGCCAGTAATTAATATGTTCGAGGTTAAGTCAGTAATGAAAGGTGTTTCTACTAACTATCCTTTCAAGAAGAAACCAGACGGAGAAAAATCTAAAGAAAATGTTCATTAGTAATTAGTTAATCATTTTACTAAAGTACAAATCACAATAACAGAATAACGATTCAAACAATGGATTCAACAGAAAGATATTTAGTAGGAGTATATGATGATGACGAAGAGGTCTTACATGCTGTAACCACAGTAAAACAAAGCGGTGTAAAGATTGAAGAAGTTTATACTCCATTTCCAATTCACGGACTAGACGTTGCAATTGGTCACCCTCGTACTCGTATTCCAATAGCAGCCTTTTTGTTCGGCTGTTTAGGATTAACATGTATATTCTCTTTGATAAACTATACAATGGTTTTCGACTGGCCAATGATTATTGGTGGTAAAGACTTCTTTGCTTTGCCAGACTGGATTCCAGTTTCATTTGAAGGTACTGTATTGTTTACTGCCTTTGGTATGGTGGGTACTTTCTTGGTATCAAACAGCTTATGGCCAGGTAAAAAACCAAGAACTTTCGATTTAAGAAGCACAGATGATAGATTTATTTTGACTGTTAATATGGCAAATAATAAAAAGTCAGAATCAGAAATCGAATCAATTTTGAAAGCAACTGGTGCAATCGAAGTGAACGTTAAGCAATTTTAGTTTATGTCACTTGAAATGATTTTTAAGTGATTGACGAAAAAAATATTTCTAAAATTATGTTTACTAACAAAACAAAAAGTCTTTTAGTAAGTGGGGTCATCGCATTATCACTAACTGCTTGTAAAGACAAACATAACGATCCAGGGACTGAGTTTGCTCCAAATATGTATCATTCGGTAGCATATGAGCCAATGTCACAGTCTGAAGGAGATACAAACCATATCAACCCTTATGGAATGAATATGCGTTTGCCTGTAAAAGGAACTGTACCTCGTAGTAATTTTGGTAAAGCACAAAGCGATTCTGTGAATGCTAAATTACTTCAGATGGATTTGATTGCTCGTAATATCAAATCTGGAGATATGGCTTCTTCTGAGGCTCTATTATCAAACCCATTTGCTCCTACAGAAAAAAACATTGAAGCTGGTAAAGAACAATATGAAAGATTCTGTCAGCACTGTCATGGTGAAGCTGGAAAAGGTGATGGCCTTGTAGGTAAAAAGTATGCAGGGGTACCTGTATATTCATCTGATGCTTTGAAAGGTGTAAATGATGGACATATTTATCATACAATCACGCATGGAAAAGGTAGAATGTGGGCTCATGGTTCACAGATTTCTTCTGCTGACCGTTGGAAAATTGTATTGTATGTTCATGAATTACAAAAGCAATAGTATTTGCTAAAAATCATTTCGGAGTTTCAGGGTAAACTCTTTAAAAGTATAAAATCAAACTTACAAACTTTATAGTATAATGGCGGGACATTCACATTTTTCCCCAGCTAACGTCGAAGAATATTTTGAGTTCACGGCGGAGGGTCGCAAGAGAATCATTTATGCTTTTGTGGCTGGAGTTGTAGCTCTACTAGTTGGAATTTATTTGTTATCACGTGGTGAAGGGCACGAAGTAGTTCAAGCAGCTGCTGAACACGGTGCTGAGCACGGAGAACACCTTTCTGGCGGAGCAGTTTCTCATCATGGAGATTACGATTGGACAAACCGTATCTGGGCAAATCTTTGGTTGAACGGAGTATATTTTACAGGTATTGCTGTAATCGGTATGTTCTTCGTTTCAATTCAATACCTTGCTAAAGCAGGTTGGTCATCAGTATTAAAAAGAGTACCTGAGGCATTCCCACGCTTCTTGATGATAACAGGCCCAATCTTGATTTTAACATTCCTTTTTAAAGGAGACGTTATTTTCCACTGGATGCACCATGGAATTACTGACCCTGCAAGTGAACACTATGATAAAATTATTGCTGGTAAATCAGGATATTTGAATTTCGGGTTCTTTTTAGGAAGAATGGTTGTATTCTTTGTGCTTTGGCTAGTTCTTTGGAACTGGATGCGTAAAAAATCGATTGATGAAGATTTAAACGGTGGTACTACTAATTTTTACGATATGGTAAAAATTGCTACTGGATTCATTGTAGTAATGGGTATTTCAAGTTCAATGTCTGCTTGGGACTGGGTTATGTCTATTGACACTCACTGGTTCTCGACGATGTTTGGTTGGTATATGTTCTCTTCATGGCACGTTACAGGCTTAGCTACGATTACTTTAACGGTATTGTTATTGAAAGATAAAGGTTATATGCAATATGTGAACTTTAACCATTTACACGATTTGGGTAAATTCATGTTTGCTTTCTCTATCTTCTGGACTTATGTTTGGTTCGAGCAGTTCTTGTTGATTTACTATGCTAACTTCCCTGAAGAAACTATCTATTTCTTAGAACGTTGGGAAGGACACGACAAGCTTTATAAAGCTACAGAAATTTTGAACGTTGTATTCAACTTCCTTTTCCCATTCTTAATAATGATGACGCGTGATGCAAAAAGAACAGCTATTTTCTTGAAAATCTGTTGTTGCTTCATCTTAGTAGGTCATTATTTAGATTTCTATCAAATGATTATGCCAGGAGTACTTGGCCCACACGGTGGATTTGGACTAGTAGAATTTGGAATGGTTACAATGTTCGCTTCTGCATTCATTTACATTGTATCAAATGAATTAACAAAAGCATCTTTGATTGCTAAAAACCACCCATTCTTGGAAGAAGCTCTTCACCACGATATTTAATTTTTTTGATTTTAAAAAAAAATGTTTTATCACAGAAAACATTTTTGATAAACATTTTATTAAGAATTTATAATTAAAATTTGTTTACGAACATGACGTATTTAATAGGACTTTTGTCAGTAATATTCTTGATTTTGGCAATTATGATTGTCAGCAAGAGTATGGCTTTATCAAAAGGTATCAAAGGAGAAGATATTGACTCTGATGTACCAGTTGATGGCGCTAACAATCTAAATGCAATTGGGTTCATTATATTCTTGGTTTTAGGTTCTATTGGTGCTGCATGGTCGTTTTTCCACGCAAGACCAGACTTTTTACCAGTTGCCGCATCAGAGCATGGTGTGAAAACAGATAGTATGTTTTGGATTTCAATGGGAGTAATTACTTTCGCATTCTTTGTTACGAATGCACTTTTGTTTATCTTCCCATTTATCTATCGTTACGAAAAAGGAAAGATTGCTACTTTCTATCCTGTTAACCATAAACTTGAACTTATTTGGACTGTAATTCCAGCTATCGTAATGGCTGTATTAGTATTTACAGGCTGGAGAACTTGGAGAGACATTACTTCACAAGCACCAGATAATGCTGTAGTGATTGAAGTGACTGGTCACCAGTTCGGATGGTATGTTAGATATGCAGGTAACGATGATAATAAATTAGGAAATAATAATTACAAATTAATTGACAATACAAATAGCATTGGGATTGACTTTACAGATGAGAAATCATTTGATGATTTTACTGCCAATGAAATGCACATTCCTAAAGGAGTACCAGTATTATTGAAAATCAAAGCTCAAGATGTATTACACTCAGTGTATTTACCTTATCAAAGAGTTAAAATGGATGCTGTGCCTGGGATGCCTACAAAATTCTGGTTTTTACCTACGATTTCTACAGAAGAGATGCGTTATAAAACAGGAAATCCTGATTTCAACTATAAGTTAAACTGTACTGAAATTTGTGGAAGTGGTCACTTTGGGATGTCAATTACAGTTTTTGTAGATGAGCCAGCTGATTATGCTGCATGGTGTAAACAACAAAAGCCGTTTTTAACACAAAACCCAGATTATTTAGCTAAAGTACCTGAAAAATTCAAAGCAAAAGCTCAAAAATACATTGAAGCTCCTGCTGCTGAAGCAGACAGTACTACAGCGACAGAAACAGCCACAGCTGGAACGGCATCTTTACGTTAAACTACTTATTCAAAAAGAATAAATTTTCATTAATTATGGCAACTGCGACACTAAACGCTACAGACGCTCATGCACACGAGCATGAACATGAGCATCACGAGTTAGGCTTTGTTCAAAAATATATTTTTTCAGAGGATCACAAAACGATTGCTAAGCAGTACTTAATTTCAGGTATTATCTGGGCTTTCTTTGGTGGTGCTATGTCAATCATCTTTCGTTTGCAATTAGGCTTTCCTAATATGGATTTAACTTGGTTGAAGCCTGTGTTAGGTCAGTGGATTGTAGATGGAAAATTAGAAAAAGAATTCTACTTAGCACTTGTAACAATGCACGGAACCATCATGGTATTCTTTGTATTAACAGCAGGTTTATCAGGTACATTCTCAAACTTTTTGATTCCTCTTCAAATTGGAGCAAGAGATATGGCTTCGGGCTTTATCAATATGTTATCATATTGGTTCTTCTTCCTAGCATCTGTTATCATGTTTGCTTCATTGTTTACTGAAACAGGTCCTGCATCGGGCGGTTGGGTAATTTATCCACCACTAAGTGCATTGCCACAAGCAATGCCTGGTTCTGGTTTAGGGATGACATTATGGTTGACAAGTATGACGTTCTTTATCGTTTCTCAGTTAATGGGCGGTATTAACTACATTTGTACTGTTATTAACCTTCGTACTCGTGGAATGTCATTTACTAAATTACCTTTGACTATCTGGGCGTTCTTCTTTACAGCTATCTTAGGTCTTTTATCTTTCCCTGTATTATTATCAGCAGCGTTATTATTGATTTTCGACCGTAGCTTTGGTACATCATTCTACTTGTCAGAAATCTATATCGGTGGTGAAGCTTTACCAAACGTAGGCGGTTCGGCTATTTTATACCAACACTTATTCTGGTTCTTAGGTCACCCTGAAGTATATATCGTATTACTTCCTGCTTTAGGTATTACTTCTGAAATTATTGCTACTAACTCTCGTAAGCCAATCTTTGGTTACCGTGCGATGATTGGTTCAATGATGGGTATTACAATGCTTGCATTTATTGTATGGGCTCACCACATGTTCGTAACAGGTATGAATCCATTCTTAGGTTCAGTATTTATGTTCCTAACATTGATTATTGCAGTACCTTCAGCAGTAAAAGCATTTAACTATATCACAACACTTTGGAGAGGTAATATCATCTTTACGCCAGCGATGTTGTTCTCTATTGGTCTAGTATCATTGTTTATCTCAGGAGGTTTAACAGGTATCATTCTTGGTAATGCTGCTTTAGATATTAACTTACACGATACTTACTTTGTAGTGGCTCACTTCCACTTAGTAATGGGTGCTGCATCGTTCTTCGGATTGATGGCAGGTGTTTATCACTGGTTCCCTAAGATGTTCGGAAAAATGATGAACAAAAACATGGGTTATGCTCACTTCTGGGCAACTTTCATCGGTGTTTATTGCGTATTTTTCCCAATGCACTATGTAGGTTTAGCAGGTTTCCCACGTCGTTATTATTCATTTACGGCATTAGGTAATGGTAGAATGGAAGCATTTGTTGATATGAACATGTTTATCTCAATCGCTGCTATCTTAACATTTACAGCACAAGTGATATTTGTAATCAACTTTGTATATTCTATCTTCAAAGGGAAAACAGCTCCTCAAAACCCTTGGAATTCAACAACTTTAGAGTGGACTACTCCAGTTGTTCCAGGACATGGTAACTGGGAAGGTGAGATTCCAGCAGTATATCGTTGGGCTTACGACTATAGCAAGCCAGGTTCAGCAGTAGATTTCATTCCTCAGAACGTTCCTTATTCAGCAACACCTGAATCTAACTTGCCAGAGGAAAATGAAGAAATTGCGCATGAAAAGGATATTGAAGATTTATTAGATATTCAAAATTCATCTTACAGTCACTAAGATGTAAAAAACCTCTAAGATTGAGAATGTGTTAATTTAGGTCGCCTTAAATTAATATATTCTCAATTTTTCTTTTTAGAAGAATCATTCAGTCGATGCAATAATCACGTTGAATGAATTTGTTTTATCAATGTCATAAATATTCTAATAATGCTTTTTAGAAAATTAGGGATATTAACAATCATTACTATTTATCTGTTAGTGTTGGCAGGTGGAATTGTGAGAAGTACCGGTTCGGGAATGGGTTGTCCTGATTGGCCAAAATGTTTTGGCATGTTAGTACCACCAACAGACGTAAGCCAATTACCCCCTAACTACCAAGAGATTTATGCCGAAAAGTTGCATGGTGAAGTAGAATTTAATGCAACAAAAACATGGATTGAATATGCTAATAGATTAGTAGGAGCGTTTACGGGATTAGTCGTATTTGCCACATTTTTAGCATCAATTTATTATTATTTCAAGAAAGATAGAGTAATCGTTTATTTATCATTTTTAGGAGTTATTTTGATAGGAGCTAATGGCGCATTAGGAAAATACGTAGTTGATTCATTTTTAAAGCCTGGTGTAGTAACTTTGCACATGTTATTAGCAGTGCTAGTAGTATTTGTATTGTTGTATTCGATTGCCAGAGCATGGTCTGAGGTTATTAAAGTTGAAAAAATTGAAAACAAATCAACCTTAAATCGTCTATTGATTTTGACGTTGGTCGTTTCAACCTCACAGGTATTATTAGGAACACAAGTACGAGAGGCAATAGATAAAGTAATTGCTAATCCTTTGTTTGGTTATGATAGAAATACATGGATTGAGCAAATGGGCTTACCCTTTATGATTCACCGCTCATATTCATTGCTCATTCTGGCGTTGCATGTGTATTTAATTGTTTATTTAAAGAAGAATATTAATGCAGAAGGACTGATTTACAAATTCATGATAACATTGTTGGTTATCGTTGTTATTGAAGTGCTATCGGGTATTATTATGGCTTATTTTGGTGTACCAGCATATATTCAGCCCATTCACCTTACGCTTGCGATATTGTCTTTAGGTATTCAATTTATCATTTACTTGTTAACAAATTCAGAACGTGTTTTCAAAGCAAGAACTGAACTAGGCGTAGTAAAGAATTAATTATATTAAAATGAATATTTGATATTCATGCTAGTAAAATGATCTCAAAAGAAGAAAATATTCCAATAGGAATAGCTTTAAAAGTAAAAGCTTATTACGAGTTATTAAAATTTAGATTATCTGCTTTAGTAGCCTTTTCGGGAGCCTTTGGATATTCTTTGGCAGTAGACCATATTGATTGGCAAAAAGTAATAGCGATTAGCTTGGGTGGTTTTTTTATTACTGGTTCTGCCAATATTGTCAACCAGATTAAAGAAAAAGAACTGGATAAGCTCATGAAAAGGACACAAAATAGGCCTTTACCTACAGGAAGACTGTCGGTAAATGAAGCTACTGTGTTTTGTATTATTTTGCTCATTATTTCATGCTATATCCTATTTATTGAATTTAATTACAAAGCAGGCTTACTGGGCTTACTAAGTTTTCTATTATATGGATTTGTGTATACTCCCTTGAAAAGAGTGGGCCCAATCTCTGTATTTGTAGGCGCTTTTCCGGGAGCTTTTCCTCCGATGATTGGATGGGTTGCTGCTACTAATCATTTCGGTTTAGAGCCAGGTATTTTATTTGCCATTCAGTTTTTTTGGCAGTTTCCGCACTTCTGGGCTATTGCTTGGGTAGCCGATGAAGACTATCAAAGAGCAGGCTTCAAGATGTTGCCTAATAACGGACACAAAGACTTAAGAACGGCCTTAACAATGATGATGTACACCATCTTTTTAGTGCCTTGTGGGTTTGTTCCTTATCTTTTGCACATGACGGGCATCAATTCTGCTATGGTAGCCGTATTGTGTGGTGTATTGTTTTTATCTCAGACATTCTATTTGATGTCTAAACCAACGGATAAAGCCGCTTTGATGATGATGTTTGGCTCATTTATATATTTGCCAATTGTGCAGATAGCTTTTTTGATGGACAAGGTATAATTTTGATTTAGAATTGACATTTAATAAATAATGACACAAGAACATTTAGCCAATATAAAGCTAGGAGAGCCCGAAGAAACGCTCTCGATGAACCCAAAGAAATTTATGCTTTGGTTAGCGATAGTTTCCATAACGATGATGTTTGCAGGTTGGACATCAGGTTATTTAGTAAGAAAAGCAGAAGGAAGATGGCATGAGTTCGAATTGCCTCAAATCTTTTGGTATTCAACAATTATTTTGTTTGTAAGTAGTATTTCGATGATTTTAGCAGTGAGTGCTGCAAAAAAAAATAAATTCAGTACACTCAAAACAGCAATTTCTATTACTTTTGTGTTCGGGTTGACGTTTTTAGTAACCCAAGTAATTGGTTTCTCGGATTTAATTAAGAATCAATTATATTTTGCTGGAAGCGATGTAGCGTCTTCATGGATTTATGTTTTAGTGGGCTTGCATGGCTTACACGTATTTTCTGGCTTAATAGTATTATTAGTATCTTTGATTTCATCGTTCAAGTTTACTGCTGAATCAAAAAACCTTACTAGAATCCAATTATGTGCTACTTATTGGCACTTTTTGGATATCCTATGGTTGTATTTATTCTTTTTCTTGTATTTTAATCGTTAATCTGTTTAAATTAGCGAACTTTTAAATAATTAATAAACCCCAAATTATAAAAGATGTCTGCATTACACGCTGCTACTGCCGTTCCTGAAAAATTGACATGGTCGGGTGGTTCAGAACCTTTGAAAGCTAGTTACGGAAAACTAATGATGTGGTTTTTCTTACTTTCAGATACGTTCACTTTCTCAGCCCTATTGGTAACTTATGGTATGATTCGCTTTAGTCAGCCAGCATACACTGGTGAGCATGAAAAGTTCTTCTTTTCTACTGCACACTGGCCAATCCCAGACAAAGTATTCGAAGCTGTTCCATTCTTACACGGTACTGAAGCTCCATTAGTTTTTGTTGGAATCATGACATTTATTTTGATTTTCAGTTCTGTAACAATGGTATTAGCAGTAGAAGCTGGTCACCGTGGCGACCGTGCTGATGTTGAGAAATGGATGCTTTGGACAATCCTTGGAGGTTTTACTTTCTTAGGATCTCAGGCTTGGGAATGGACGCACTTTATTCATGGCCCTGCGGACTTAGCTTTAGCGGCTAAGGATGCTTTAGGAAACCCTATCGAAGGTGCTAACCTAACACGTAACCCTTATGGCCCTCCTGCATTCGCAGATTTATTTTTCTTTATTACTGGATTCCACGGAACACACGTATTTTCAGGTGTTATTTTAAATATCTTGATTTTCTTTAATACGGCAACAGGTTTATATGAACGTCGTGGACATTACGAAATGGTAGAAAAAGTAGGTCTTTACTGGCACTTTGTAGATTTAGTTTGGGTGTTTGTATTTACATTCTTCTATCTAGTATAATTCGATAACTGTTAATCTAATAATATAATGGCATCACATGATCATTCATCACATGCAGATGAAAAAGTAATTCCACCAGCTCAAACAGGAGCTATCTGGAGAACGTTCTGGATTCTTCTAATCCTTACAGCGATAGAATTCGTTATTGCATTTACTTTACCAGCTAACCATTTTAGAGTTGGTATCTTCGTTGTAATGACAATTGTTAAAGCATTTTTCATTGTTGGAGAATTTATGCACTTAAAGCACGAAGTAAAAACGCTTATTTGGTCTATATTGATACCTACCGTATTCGTGGTTTGGTTATTAACAGCGTTGATTTACGAAGGTGGTCACCTTTATTGATATAACAAATTATGGTGGATAATTGCTTGAAAAAGTGATTATCCACTTATGTTTTAGGTTGACTCAACCCTAAACATGGAGAATGATTAAAGAAAACAATCATGCAAAAGTCTATAAAAGCTGGAATCCTAATCACTGCGTTAGTTGTTCCAGCTTTAATTTTTTTATATTTAAAAGGTTTTGGGGAAAACCATTATGAATTGCCCTATATGATTCCTCTAACGGATTCTACCACAGGCAATGTAATGTTGAAGAAGAATCCGAATCCACGTTGGAACCAGCCAGAAATGGATACTGTATTTCATACGATACCAACTTGGCAATTGATAGATGAAAATGGAACAGCTTTTTCAAGCGAAAGCCTAAAAGGGAAAATATATGTTGCAGATTTTTTCTTTACTAGATGTACTTCTATTTGTCCTAAAATGTCAACCCAACTTACTAGAGTACAAGATACATTTTCGCAGAATGATGAAGTGAATTTTGTTTCTATTTCGGTTGACCCCGAACACGATGAACCAGAGAAGCTGAAAAAATATGCCCAAGAGTATGATGCTATCAAGGGTAAATGGCACTTTTTGACGGGTGAAAAAAAAGTAATATATCCGTTGGCTGTAAAAGGATATTTTATTCCAGTAGCGGATGCTTCAGAATATGATAAAGCCATCAAAAGTCCAGATGAAACATTTATCCATTCTGAAAAGTTAATATTAGTAGATAAAGAAGGGCATATCAGAGGATTCTATGATGGTACTGATAAAAAAGATGTAGATCGCCTAATTTTAGAAATGAGAGTACTATTAAAAATATACGAAACAAATAGCTGAATTAGAAAATCTATAATACAATGAGTTTAGTGATAGAAAAAAACGAAAAGAATGAGAAGCTTGTGAATATTTTGTCGATTGCTATTCCCGTAGCAGTTGCACTGCTTATTGGAGTAAGGACAAAAATTAATTTAGGTGAATGGACAAAAATATTACCACACGTAATAGGTGTGCTAAATACAACTACCTCTATTACATTAATTATTGGTTTTATCTTTATTAAAAATAATAATATAAAATGGCATCGAAAAATGATGACTTTGTCGTTTATACAAGGTTCTTTGTTTTTGGTTTTGTATATTTTATATCACATATCTAATCCTTCTACACCTTTTGGAGGCGAAGGATTTATTAGACCTATATATTATTTCTTTTTACTTTCACATATTGGTTTATCTATTAGTGTAGTATGGTTTGTTCTTAGAGCGATGTATTATGCCTTGAGTAATCAGATTGAATTGCATAAAAAGATTGTGAAGTTTACTTTTCCAATGTGGTTATATGTTTCAGTAACTGGTGTGATAGTTTACTTAATGATTTCACCGTATTACAAGTAATTGTTATTACAGAAAAAACTTATGAAAAAATTCGTTTTAACTTCAGTTATATTTTTGGTTTCGGTATCAATGAGTTTGGCACAATGTGCTATGTGCAGAATGACCGTAGAAAGTACCGTTTCAAATGGTAGAAGCCAAATAGCATCAAACTTAAACTTTGCTATTTTATACTTGCTTATAGCCCCCTATTTATTAGTGGCAGTAGTGGGTTATTTATGGTGGAAGAGTTCAAAGAAGAATATGTCGCCTCAAACTATTTTGAGACAACGATTAAGAAAAGCTTTTAGTTAATAAAAAATGGTTTCAGAACACATTCTGAAACCATTTTTTATTCCCAAAGAGGATAATATTCTAAGCGGATTTGCTCACCAAAAAATATTTTAGTTGATGTTTCAAACGATTGTGTATAATCTGAAACATAAAAATGTTTGATGTATGCATTTAAGCCATTCAACGCATGATTGGTAGATAAAAACTCTTCAACAGATTTAGCAACGATTTCAGAAGTATCCAACACAGTTACAGAATCTTTATAATAATGTTCAATCTGTTTTTTAATTAAAGGATAGTGGGTACAACCCAAAATTAAGGCTTCGATATCAGCTAATTCATCATTTTTAAGATATTCCTGAATAATACTTTCAGAAATATTATTGTTAAAAAAGCCTTCTTCAATCATCGGAGCTAGCAAAGGCGTAGCCAATGATTTTAGTATAATATCTTTTTCAAGGGCATCAGTTTTTTTTCGATAAATATTAGAATTCACGGTTTGTTTAGTGCCAATCAAGCCAATGGTTTTTCCAGCATAGTTTTCTGATAAATAATTGACGACAGGGTCAATTACATTCATTACCTTAGCCTTGCTACCAACATATTCTTTTACAAGTTCGTAAGCAGCGGCAGAGGCTGAATTGCAGGCAATTAAAATGATTTTACATTTTTGTTGCAACAAGACATTACAAATTTTGATAGAATAAGCCTGAATGGCTGCCGCAGATTTATCGCCATATGGTAAATGTGCAGTGTCGCCGAAGTAAATGATATTTTCGTTAGGGAGTAACTTGGTTACAGCATGAGCCACCGTTAAGCCACCAATACCGCTATCAAAAATGCCTATCGCAGCAGAAGAATTCATAGAAAAAAGATTAAAAATAAAGAAAATTATGGGCTATAAGCTACTTATGAATAATATCTAGTAAAGAAAATCAATTATTGTTTACAAATTTGAATATTCAATATTTATCGTGCAACCTTTCATTAGTATATTTCATCTTGAAAGTAATTAAGTAAACAAATTGCTCTGAACCGCAGATTTATAAAAAAGCTAAACCAGAACCTTATATCGTGAAACTGATTACTTTATTTCAAACTGAAGAGGCATTAGTGAAAGCTTGTCAAAAAGGCGACCCAAAGGCCCAACGAAGAGTGTACGAGAAGTATTCCCCAAAAATGTTGGGGATATGCTTTAGGTATGTACACGATGAGTTTGAGGCGGAAGAAATAATGATTGAAGGTTTCGTGAAAGTATTTGATAAAATTAATAGTTTTAAATTGGAGGGAAGCTTTGAAGGATGGATTCGACGGATAATGGTGAACGAATCATTGATGTATATGAGAAGTAATAAAAAAGCCCAATTTGAAGTAAGTTATGATCAAATTCTTTACGAACCCGAACCAGAACAATTTAGAACAGACCTTGAAACAAAAGATTTACTAAAGTTAATTGAGAAGTTGCCGACAGGCTATAAAACAGTATTTAATTTGTATGCGATAGAGGGGTATTCTCATGCAGAAATTGCGGAACAATTGGGAATTACGGAAAGTACTTCAAAATCGCAACTATCAAGGGCAAGAGTAATTTTACAAAATGCAGTAGTTCAAACGATTTAACTCGATTTTGATTAATCGAAAATTATATGAAAAGTCAAGAAAATATCGATAAGTTTTTTGCCGAACGACTACAGCAATACGAGCGTCAGCCACGTACTGTTGCATGGGAAAAACTACAAGCAAAGCTAGATAAACAAGAAAGCAAACTGATACCATTGTGGTGGCGGTATGCCTCGGCTGCTTCAGTAGCATTATTGCTGGCTTCGGGCATTTATTGGATGAATGCTCCGAAAGATTTGGATGCTATTAAGATGGCTTCTAACCCAACAAAAACAATTTCAACAGAAAAGAAAACGGGTGAAATTGCGAAAGATATAGCTTCGCCAATTGCTCATGATAATATTTCGATAGCAAGCAATGCTACAGAAAAGTCTAGAACAAAGATAGTGCCTGATATTAGCACCGAAAAGGCTATTAAAACAGGTAAGGCAAGTGCTGAGAAAAATTTAATTAGCACTAAGGATGAACCAATATTGGTGAAAAATATAGCACCAATACAAATGCCAAAACCTGAGATAGCACCTAGCACAATTGTTTTAGTAGTAGAGAATACTCCGAAAGTGAATAAAGAGGCAGAGAAAGAAACGATTGTGTTGAATCTGATAGAAACACCAACAGACGCTGTAGCGGAAACAACGCCATTGGACGAAAGTGCTAACAGAAAAACTAGCAAGTTTAATAGAATCTGGCAACAGTTGAAAAGAGCTAAAAATGGTGAGAATGTAGATTGGAAAGAAGTTGGATTTAAGCCCCAAAAGCTATTGGCCAGAGCAGATGCTAAAATAGAGAATGCACTGACAAAAGGAGAAGAAACAGAAAAATAAAAAAATAATTGATGCAACCAGAACTTATGCAATTGCATCTTAAATACAAACAACAAGTTTTTAGAATAACTACTAATTTAATTCAAAACCAGGGCATGCGGGGATAAGAATTAAGAGTAAAGAAATCTCTAAAAAACCTAAAACAATAAATAAAATCGCCATGGAAACGTACCAAATGAAGAGAGTGATGAGCAAAATTACTTTTTCAATAATCGTATCATTTTTTGTTATCTCAATAACAAGTTTTAAAAGTTTGGCTAACTCGAACGAAAAGGATTCAACCGTAATAAATATCGATAAGCGTAATCAAACATTATTAAACAGTAAAAATCCGAACAGGTCTTTAAAAGAAGATTTACAGGAGTTGTTTCAAAAGAATGGAATGAACCTTGACGATGAAACATGGAAAGGAATCCGTAGAGTAGTAAATAGCGAATTGAATAAAGATACAGTATTGGTAATTGTCCAAAACAATAAGAGTATCAATGTGGCGATTAATGGTAAAACAGATGATACTGCAAGAAATAGCAATACTAGCGTTAATCAATCATCTAATAGAAATGTATCCAATGGAAATAGCGGTGCTAATGTAAAAATAGGGTTAGGTGGTGTACACGTAAAAGATGGTAATGAAGAAGTACATGTAAGCTGGAACGGAGTACTGGTGAAAGATGGTGATGACGAAGTAAAAGTGATGTTGAAAGATACAGCTAAAGTTAATAGAAGAGAACAAGGTTTTAGTAGTCGCTCAGGATTCAATATTTACTTTGGCTTTAATAGCTTTGCTAACACTGGAAGTATCTCTGGAATATACAATACTAAGGATTTTGAATTAAGCCCATTCGGTTCAAGATACTTTGGCTTTGGCTGGACAAGAAGCGGTATGATTAGTAAGGGTACAAAAGCGGCATTGAAGATAAGCTATGGCCTTGAAGTATCCTGGAACAACTATATGTTTGAAAACAATAACTATTTAGTGAAAGGAGCGAACAATATAGAGTTTGCCAACTATAAAGATGCTGCAGGTAATGTAATTCCACTTTCAAGAAATAAATTAACAGTGGCTAATATCAACATTCCGATAATGCCCTATGTGGCTTTCAGAAAGAATAGTGTAGTTACTTACATTGCTGCTGGTGGATACGTAGGTTATAGAATAGACAGCTATACAAAAACGAAAGAAGAAGATAGTGGTGCTAAGAAATGGAACCATAGTAGCTTCTATTTGAATAATCTTCGTTATGGTTTGGCTTTTGAATTAGGATTGAAAAATTTCCCTGATTTGTTTGTAAACTATGATTTAAACAAATTGTATCAAGATGGCAGAGGCCCAGGGATAAGTGGCGTAAGTTTTGGAATAAGATTATAAGTTAACGAATATAATTAATTGAGCTTGGCATTTATTGGATATTTTAAATCAAAAATATTCAATAAATGCCAATTTTGTAACTGTCGAATTATCAATGAATTAGAATTTTTTGCGAAAAAAAAGTGAAATTTTTTTTATTTAACGTTTGACAAAATAAAAAATAAACTTACCTTTGCACACTCTTTCACCAGAACGCTAAACGTAAGCAGTTCAAAAGTAGAGAAAATGGGGGTGTACCAGAGTGGCCAAATGGGGCAGACTGTAACTCTGCTGGAGTATTCCTTCGGTGGTTCGAATCCATCCGCCCCCACGATTTGAATGAGTGAATATTTAAATAAACGTTTAAAATTCAATACTCAATCATCTTCACTATTATAAGAGTAAGCGGGAGTAGCTCATTTGGTAGAGCGATAGCCTTCCAAGCTATAGGTGGCGGGTTCGAGCCCCGTCTCCCGCTCATAGGGAACAATAGTAAGTGGTTAGTTGTTAATTAGTTAATAGTTATTAGTTTAGCTAAAAACGATTAACAATTAACCTCTTATAATTTCTAAGGGTTAGGTTTCTGAAAATGCCTTTGTAGCTCAGTGGTAGAGCACTTCCTTGGTAAGGAAGAGGTCGGCAGTTCAATCCTGCTCAAAGGCTCGAATCAATTTGAAGATTGTTTTAATTTGAAGATTTGAAAGTTATTTTGTTGTTTTTACAGAATAAGTTAAAATGTTTTCAAATATTCAAATCCTCAAGTTTTCAAATGTAAAAAGTATCAAACAATTATTTAAATAAAACTAATTAAGAACTAAATATCATGGCAAAAGAGAATTTTGACCGTAGTAAGCCCCACGTAAACATTGGTACAATCGGTCACGTTGACCACGGTAAAACTACATTGACTGCTGCAATCACGAAAGTATTGTCAGAAAAAGGACTTGCTGAGAAAAAAGATTTCTCATCAATTGACTCGGCTCCTGAAGAAAAAGAGCGTGGTATCACTATCAATACTGCTCACGTAGAATATTCAACAGCTAACCGTCACTATGCACACGTTGACTGTCCAGGTCACGCCGATTACGTGAAAAACATGGTAACTGGTGCTGCTCAAATGGATGGTGCTATCATCGTAGTTGCTGCAACTGACGGTCCAATGCCACAAACTCGTGAACACATCTTGTTGTCTCGCCAAGTAGGTGTACCTCAATTGGTTGTATTCATGAACAAAGTGGATATGGT
Organism: Arcicella sp. BE140; assembly: GCF_031456255.1. Lineage (NCBI taxonomy): Bacteria > Pseudomonadati > Bacteroidota > Cytophagia > Cytophagales > Flectobacillaceae > Arcicella > Arcicella sp. BE140. The sequence continues at coordinate 131,928 of NZ_JAVDUE010000003.1, forward strand.
TGACGATCCAGAATTGTTAGAATTAGTAGAAATGGAAATCCGTGAATTGTTATCATTCTATGAATTTGATGGAGATAACATTCCAGTAATCCAAGGTTCTGCATTAGGTGGTTTGAACGGTGAGCCGAAATGGGTTGCTACTATCGATGCATTAATGGATGCAGTTGATAACTGGATTCCACTTCCTAAGCGTGATGTTGATAAGCCTTTCTTGATGCCAGTTGAAGACGTATTCTCGATCACAGGTCGTGGTACTGTTGCTACTGGTCGTATCGAAACTGGTATCATCAACTCTGGTGAAGCAGTAGATATCTTAGGTATGGGTGCTGAAGGCTTGAAATCAGTTGTAACTGGTGTTGAGATGTTCCGTAAAATCCTTGACCGTGGTGAAGCTGGTGATAACGTAGGTTTATTGTTACGTGGTATCGACAAAGAATCTATCCGTCGTGGTATGGTTATTTGTAAGCCAGGTTCTGTGAAGCCTCACACTAAATTCAAAGCTGAGGTTTATATCTTGTCTAAAGAAGAAGGTGGTCGTCACACTCCATTCTTTAACAAATATCGTCCACAATTCTATTTCCGTACAACTGACGTAACAGGAGAAATCATGTTGCCAGAAGGAGTAGAAATGTGTATGCCTGGTGATAACTTAACTATCTCAGTAACTTTATTGAACAAAGTAGCGATGGACAAAGGTCTTCGTTTCGCTATCCGTGAGGGTGGACGTACAGTAGGTGCTGGTCAGGTAACTGAAATTTTAGACTAATTTTTAGCTAAAAATAGATTGAGAGCGTTGCAAATATGTAACGCTCTCTTTTTTTAGAATAAATTTGTCAGTATTTTTTTTGCAAGTTTAGGATAAACAACTATCTTTGCAGTCGATTTACACGGGAATAGTTCAATGGTAGAATGCGGGTCTCCAACACCCTTGATCAGGGTTCGAATCCTTGTTCCCGTGCTTAGTTTAAGTTCCAAGTTTTAGATTTTAATTTTACTTACATTGTTTATAATGTACTAAATTTAAAGCCTAAAATATTGGAACTTAAAAGTTTATAAGCACCATATTTTTGCTTTATAAATAGTATAAATTATTAGCTTAATTACGAACAATAGAAACCATGAACAAATTACAACAACTTGTTAAAGAGTCTTGGACAGAAGTTACAGAAAATGTAACATGGCCTAAATTTTCAGAATTACAGGCAAGTTCAACACTTGTATTAGTGGCATCTTTAATTTTTGCATTGGTGGTTGGTATGATTGACTTTCTTTTCAAGTCTGGATTAGAGTATTTCTATCAATAATTTTAATTGAAGTTTCGGAATGCGGATTTAGCGATAAATCTGTTGGGATGTTACATCAATTCAAAATCTATCATGGCAAACCGAAATTTATACTCATACAATGGCAGAGACTAATTGGTACGTTCTGAGGGCAGTTTCAGGGCAAGAAAAGAAAATAAGGACTTATCTCGAAAATGAAATTACGAGACAAAGTCTTCAGGATTATATTCCACAGATTATTATTCCAACAGAGAAAATATTTGAAATGCGTAACGGTAAAAAAACCGTGCGTGAGAAAACTTTGTTTGCTGGATATATTTTTGTTGAAGCAGATATTAAATATGGTGAAGTAGCCCACTTAATTACATCAATGCCGGGTGTTATTGGCTTTTTAAGCTGGAATGATGGTAAGACATCAAAAACACCTATCCCATTGCGTGCTGGCGAAATAAAACGTATTTTAGGTAAAATGGATGAGGCTGTGGCTGTTGAAGAATTAGCACCAACGTCGTTCTCTAAAGGCGAAACTATCAAAGTTATCGATGGACCATTCTCAGGATTCGAAGGTTCTGTGGAAGAAATATTTGATGATAAGAAAAAATTAAATGTTATGGTTAAAATATTTGGCCGTAATACTCCAGTTGAATTGAACTATTCTCAAGTAGAAAAATAATCAATATCAGCATAAGCAAAAAGAGGAATATCTATCATAGATATTCCTCTTTTTGCTTATGCTGAATGTCAGGAATAAAACAACCTCGACAATATACCCAAATGGGCAATTGTCGAGGTTGTATCGTGAATGATAATACTAGAGGGTATTCTTACTAAGAAAAGGGCGTAAAACACCTTTAAAAGCCTTATTCCGAAGCTATTGCTATTAGATGATGAATCTGAGGTAAAACATCTACATTATCTGGACAAATAATGTCTTGTGCTACTACCTGCTGACCTGATAGTAAAATCTTTGAATCAGGAAATTCTTTGGCTAATTGGTACACATATTTCTGAACTTCGTCTTGTGAAGGTACCGCTGTTATTATTGTTAATAAATAATCTGGTTTATGTACCTTATGGGCAAAAATAAGTTCGCTAAAAGGCAAACTTTGACCAAGGTAAATAACTTTGTTATGTCTGGAACGAATGATATAGTTAGCAAATAATAAACTAATTTCGTGCATTTCTCCCTCAGGTAAAAAAAGCAAGTATTTTTTTGCTCCAACCCTTAATGAAGGCAATTGCCCATCAATTGCAACGATAAGCTTTTGACGGATTAGATTAGAAATGAAATGCTCTTGTGCAGGATTAACAGAACCCGTAACCCATAAGGTGCCAATTCTACTTAAAAAAGGAAAGATGATATTAATCATCATGTTTTCAAAACCAAATTGGAGCGTATTGGTACTGATAATTTTTTCAAACCTTTCTTCGTCCAAATCAAGCATAGAGATAGTCAGTGCATGAATCTGTTCTGGATAACTCAGTTGTTTTTCTGAAATCAATAATACTTCTTTTGACATATCGTCGGAAGCCATTTTTGAAATCTCAGAAATTTTATGACCATGTGCCTTCAATAGCGCAATATTCAGAACCAACTTAAGATCATTGTTATCATAAGTTCGAATGTTAGTGTCTGTTCTCTCTGGTTTTAAAATATCATACCGTTGCTCCCAAATCCTCAGGGTATGAGCCTTGATTCCAGATAACTGCTCAAGGTCTTTTATAGAATAAATGCTCATAGTGTTGGCTAAATGGCTTGATAACTTACTACAATCGAAATTCAAATCAAACAATCACATTGCTTAAAAACCATTGGCATTCAATAATTTTATAATGTCTGACTAAAGCTTGAATGGTATAAATGATGTGATATAATTGAATTTTATGAAATAATGCCAGTGTCTAGGGTATAAACGCCTTGTTTAAAAAAAGGTTTACAAAACTATACAAAAAAATTAAAGTAGTCTAGGTAGAGAATATAGAATGAAGTAGAAAAAAGATAAATTGTAGACAAAAAAGTAAGGGTGCTAATGCATTGTTTTTAAGGAATTTACTACTGATAAAATAATATTGTAGCCCAAATGAAATAATGAACCAACCAACGTAATTTTGAATTGGTATTTTGTTGAAGTTCCACTGCCAAAAATCTAAACGTATGGCAACAGGCTCAATTATTAAATCTAAGCACACCATCAGGCTAGCAGCTAAGGCAGATAGTAGAATATTACGTCCAAAGAATGGGTTTAAATCTTTGAATAATTTTTCAATGATATGCCCCGAACTGTAAACTAAAATAAACCAATTGGCACCAATTACGATAGGAACGTCAAATAGTTGAATCCCCAATGTTTTCCCATAATAATATTGCCCGAAAATAATACCTGTATGTACGCCCAAAACTTCAACAAAAAAGCCTATCAGAAAAGTGATGATGGTGAAAAGAATAAATTTTAACTGAAAGTCTTGTTGAAAAAAGAGCAAAAGAATTAACGAAATCCAAAGATTGAAGGGTGATAATAGTTTGAAATATTCGCGGGTTAAGGGAATCATTAAACCGATAAATCCGACAAGATACATCAATGACAATATTGTAAAAACAATTTTGCGATAGCGCGTATTAAGCAAGGTTTGGATTGTTGAAAGGTTCATTAGTGATGAAGGATTGCCTAAAAAAAAAGGTCTTGTCGTATTGACAAGACCTAGGGAGGAAGATGGGGCTCGAACCCACGACCCTCGGAACCACAAACCGATGCTCTAACCAACTGAGCTACAACCTCCGTGTTGTATTGGGACTGCAAAGGTAGTAGTTGAATTAATAAATAACAATTTTTTTGAAGAAATTCTTACAAAAAAATTGTTATTTATAGCTAACTAATTAAGCTTTAGCAGCTTTATAACGGCTTTCAGCACCTTCCCAATCTACCAAATTCCAGAAAGAATCGATATAATCAGGACGTTTGTTTTGGAATTTTAAATAATATGCGTGTTCCCAAACATCAAGACCGATGATAGGAGTACCTTTTATCTCAGCAATATCCATTAATGGATTGTCTTGATTAGGTGTTGAAGATATCGCTAAACCATTAGCAGTAACTACTAACCATGCCCAACCTGAACCAAATCTTGTTAAACCTGCTTTTTTAAATTCGTCTTTGAAAGCTTCGAATGAACCAAATTTTGTAGTGATAGCTTCCGCTAAAGTACCTACTGGCGCACCACCACCATTTGGAGAAAGGATATTCCAGAAAAATGTATGGTTCCAGTGGCCTCCACCGTTGTTACGAATTGCAGGAGAGTACTTGCTTACGTCAGAAATCAATTCTTCGAGTGATTTTCCTTCTAATTCAGTACCAGCTACAGCACCATTTAGGTTAGTAACATAAGTGTTATGGTGACGATCATGGTGAATTTCCATTGTCAACGCATCAAAATGAGGCTCTAAAGCATCATTTGCATAAGGTAAAGGGTCTAATACGAATGCCATTTTTTTAAGGAGTTATTTAATTATTATAGTTAAGGAGTTAGAGAGAACTCTCTACTCATGTTGTTTCAAAAACTATCAAAATTGTAATTAAGTTCTTAATTGGGAAAAAAATCTCTTCAATAAGAGCGTTGAGTCTTCTTGTAAAACGCCAAATGAAATGGTTGATTTAGGATGCATAATGGAAGCACCTATTTTTTTAAAACCCCGTTTGTCATCTGAAGCACCCCATACAATTCTACTTAGTTGAGACCAAAAAATCGCACCACCACACATTACACAAGGCTCTAAAGTGACATATAATGTACAATCTTTGAGATATTTTGAGCCTAAAGTTTGTGCAGCAGCCGTAATGGCTAACATTTCAGCATGTGCAGTTACATCATTTAATTTCTCTGTTTGATTATAAGCTTTGGCAATTACTTGGTTCTGACAAACTATGATTGCACCCACAGGAATTTCCCCTTCATCAAAGGCTATCTCTGCTTGTTGTAAAGCAATTCTCATAAAGTATTCATCAGAAAAATACATAATTTGCTAAGCAATATCAGATGAAATTTTTTCAGCAACTTTATGGGTAGCTCTATTTCTTAAATAAAAATCTACCAATACCAAGGCTGCCATTGCTTCAACAATAGGTACTGCACGAGGCACCACGCAAGGGTCATGGCGACCTTTACCAGACACTACAACCGCATTGCCATCAGCATCTACGCTGTCTTGGTCTTGCATAATCGTAGCAACAGGTTTGAAGGCCACTCTAAAATAAATATCTTCACCGTTAGAGATGCCACCTTGAACACCCCCTGAATAATTTGTTTTGGTTTTCACTCGGTTCTGTTCATCCAAAAACATTTCGTCATTATGTTCAGAACCATACATCTCTACGCCTTCAAAGCCACTGCCATATTCAAAACCTTTTACAGCATTGATACTGAGCATCGCTTTGCCTAATTCTGCATGAAGTTTATCAAAAACAGGCTCGCCTAAACCCACTGGAGTACCCGTAATTACACAGTTTACTACGCCACCAATTGAATCTCCTTTTTTACGGGTTTCATCAATCAAATCAAACATTTGTTGCGCAACGACTGGGTCTGGACAACGAACGGCATTTTCTTCCGCCAGATTCAAATCCAATTGCTGATAAGGTGTCGATAACTTTAACTTTCCTACTTGTGAAACATAAGATTTAATATCAACGCCAATTTGCTTTAAAACTAATTTTGCTAAAGCACCTGCTGCTACTCTCGCAACGGTTTCACGGGCAGAGCTACGACCACCACCACGATAATCGCGATTACCATATTTGGCTGTATAAGTATAGTCTGCGTGCGAGGGGCGAAACTGTTGTGCGATGTGTGAATAATCTTTTGAACGTTGGTCGCCATTTAATACCATCATGGCTATGGGTGTGCCTGTAGTTTTGCCTTCAAAAATGCCAGATAATACTTGAAACTCATCGGCTTCACGGCGTTGAGTAGTAATTCTGGATTGCCCCGGTTTACGACGATCTAATTCGCTTTGGATGAAAGCTGTATCGAAATCAATTCCCGCCGGACATCCATCTACAATTACGCCAACTGCTGTTCCGTGCGACTCGCCAAATGTACTAATCTTGAATAATTTACCGTATGTACTGCTCATGTGAGTGATATAAGAAATAACGAGAACTGTTACTTCATTTTTTGATTGCTCTTAACTTATTTCCGCTTTTTATTGGGTAATAAAATATACACCATACCTATCAACATAATGGTGATAAGAATATTCGCTTCGTCTTTTAAAAATTTACCAAAATTATTCGGTGCATCAGACGAATCTTTATCTTTCAAACCATCATAAACTGACACTACAGTTAGGGGAGTATCGGCTGTTTTAATGGTTTGCCCACTTACTTTTAGTTGAAGTTTTGATTTTAAGGTATCATATTTCTCGGTTTTAGTATTAAAATATACCCATTTAAAATACTTATCGAGTGCAAAGTTACCAGCCTGTTTTGGAATTATCAGAAAAGTAAAGGTTTTTGTGCTAACAACTTTTCCATTTTCTGGATAAGCACTAGAATTTATTTCTGGAGGGAAAAAGTCAAAAAGGTTATCATTCTTCATTTCGGGTAGTTTGATGTTATAACCATCCCCTGTAATCTGAATGCGATATTGGACTGATTTGCCAGTATTAATGCTATTTTTATTGATGACTTCTTTTAACGAAAAATCTCCTACTGATACTTCCTGCTTAAGAGGATGGTTAGGCAAATCCTTCGTTTTTATGGCCAATACTTTGGTCTTGAAAGTAATTGCCTCAGGTATTTTCTCCCCATTTTTCCCCACTGTGTATTTTATCAATTTTAAACTAACCGATGGGAAAATAATTTCTTTGTTATTTAATGGATAAAAAGTGGCTTGATAAAATTTGTACTGTGTGTAAGTTTTGCCGTTTAAAACCAACTGTCCTTCTTGTGTTTCTGTGATACCAAAACTTTCTTCCCAACAGTTTTCAGGTTTTAATTTTTTCGTAATTTCTGGAATTTGAATATTATTATTATCAAATTCCATTTCAGTTCCGTTATTATCAGCCACATAAAATGCCAAGGTAACAGTGAAGCCTTCACCAACGAAAAGACTACTTTTATTAGTGCTGAGTGTTAAAAAAGCATCGTTTTTAGCATCTTTTATTTCCGATTGAGTGCCTTCGATAAAATCAGTAAAGTCTTCATTACCTACTGAAATGTCTTTTTTTTCAGGGTTAGATTGTTCTTGGCTCGCTTTTTTTACCTTCACTGTAAAACCATCTGCCTTTATATTGAGCTCATTGACATTTACTTTGAAAGAAGGAACTTTAAACGTGCCTATTTTTTGTGGAGAATAGTTTTGAGTGATATTACAAGTAGAGATTGCTTGTCCATTTACAAAAGAATGTGAGGTTGATTTTGAAAAACCTTTTTTTGTAAAATTGGGTAAGTCGGGAAATTTGCAGGTCGGTATTTGGGCTTCGCCAGTATATTTAACTACTACGGTAAGCACAAACGGATCATTCATAGAAATATTTTTTTCTCCTATTACCAATGATACATCATTATCCTGACCCTTAGAGAGGAAACACACTAAAGAATAAAAAAATATTGAAATAATTATATAATATTTTTTTTGTTTCACCGTTGTCTAAATAAACGTTCAAAAAATTAATACATTAATGATATAAAAAAAATATCATTTATTTTTACTAAAACACTTGATTTTCAGGTGTTTGTATGATAAATTTGATAGAGATTTGTTTTGTATTGTTACTTTATTAAATCCATTTAAAAGCTATGATTACCTTAAACTATGTCAAAGTTATTTTGGAAAAAGTTAGTTTTGATGCAAAGTTATTCGAGAAAGAATTAAAAAAAGCAATCAAGACACTATTATCTGATGAAGTAAGTGAGTTGCAAGCATGGTGTTATGATAAATTTGGGAAAATCTACAATCAAGTTATCGAAAAATGTTTTAACAGACTACGTCGAAAAATGAATGTATTGGCTCAGTAAAGTTTCCTAAACACCGAATTCTAGACACCAAAAAAAGATTAATAAAGCCCTGTTAATTTTCAATTAGCAGGGCTTTAGTTTTATTAGAAACCTTCTTTCGCTTCTTCTTTCTTCTTCTCAACTTTAGGTTTTTCGTCTTTTTTATTAACTATTTTCTTGCCCTTTTCTACCCTGGTTCGATAGTTATCTACGAATCTTTCTGAAAAAGCAATTTTTTCCTCAGCACCTACGCCTAAGAATGCATAGGCATTTTTACCACTCCCTTTTTTAACTCCTTTTGATTTGGCGGCGACGGCATTATTAAATTCACCATCAGATGAAATTACGCCCATCTCGTTTTTCAAGTAACCCATAAAATACCAAATATCTTCTGAAGGTTCAAGATAAAGATAGAACTCATCCCCCTCATTGGTTTTTTTAATTTCAAGCATTCCTTCAATCTCGGCATTAATATCTGTTCCTCCAATATTTGCAATCGCCAATTTGCCAACACTATAAAAAGAAGCATGTTGGTCTGAATACCGTAAATTAGCTTTTGAAATAACCATCGTCGTATTCAGTTTAGACGAAATTGAATAAAGAGGTACGTGTTCATTTTTTACACGTCTTTCAAATGAAGCGACGGTTTTCCCACCCAAAATATTAGCGAGTTTCGATAAGTAATGTTCTTTATCATCAGGGTCGTCGGCACTAACATTATCACGAGACTCTAAATTTATTTTTACAATCTTATCAGCCATTGCTTTTAGTACTTCGGCGGGCATCGGGAAATTAACCACTAACATTTGGTCGAACTTGTATTTCCCGCTATCCACCCTCATTTCAGCAAAGCCAGCAGTCTGTAATAACGTACTAGGATTAAAGAAATTAAATGACCCTTCGAGTTTTAGCGTCTTTTTAGCATCATCAAAAATATAACGATTGGCTTCATAAGATTGAGCTTTATCATCGGCACCGATTTCAAAACGAGATGTCTTTGCAATATCTCTGAATGCTCCTTTTGCTACAAAAATATCTTCGTCTTTAGCATCCTCTTTGTTCGATAAGAACGTAGAATATAAACCACTTGAAGCTGTTCTGAAATGTAGTCCTGCAAACAATGGAGTATTGCCTTCTCCTAGTAAAGTAGGTTGTACATCAATATTCACACTATCGCGACTATTACCTTTATAGACTATCCAATTGGTATCATACTTTTTGGTTTTGGTATCAGGACGCACAAAACCATTTAAAGTAAGGTTTTTGTCATTCGAAATCATGCTGATTTCTCCGCGGTAAATCAATTTAGGTGATAGATAAAACTTATTACTTTGCTCGATGTTCGCTTTGGCAGTAGTAATATATCCCTTAGTTTTCTTACGGTTGTCTAGCACCACTTCTTTGAAATCAAAGTTACCCATCTTGATATTCAAGCTATCACCCGCTGAATTGACGTATCGATAGATTGCGTCACCTTCAAACTTGAATCTTGATAAAATCTTAATATTTCCATTCACTAAACGATGATAAGAATTGATAGTATCCAAGACGATTTTTGCCTGATGAAAATCTTTCATTTCGGCATCTTTACTCACAACAACCGCTCCTTTGTCTGGAATAATTTTAGCATCGGCAGATTTAATAAAAGGAACACCATTGATGTTCAACGATTGTTTTTCGATGTTATACAAAGCCTCTGAACCATTAAATGATAATCCTTCTTGGCTTGGCTCCATTGATGAGAACGTAGTATTACGCACATCCCCCTTCATCGTGATTAGTTTCTTGTTAATATCCCATTCGGCACTATTGATAGAGGTTTGATAGGCAGTATAAGGGAAATACAAACTAGTAGAATCTTCCAATTTCAGGTTCGTAGGGGTTTTGATACTCACTAACCCTGTCTGAATATTAAAATTGATGTTCATCTTTTTACCTAGAAGAGCAGGTTTTGCTACACTCAAGTTGTTTCCAACAAATAAATCAGCCAATTCGGCAGTAAAGACACCTTTGCCAAATTTGAAATTATTTGAACCTATTTCAGAGTCTAGCCTTTTTACTTTACCAAAACCGAATAAACCAGTTTGACGAACCAAGAGTTTACCTTCCAATTTAGAGCTTCCTGCATAAAAGTCAAAAGTGTTTTTCTGCGTTTCAATCAACATACTATCTACCTTAGGTTGCCATTTCAATTTAAAGTTATTGATGGCTACTTTGGTAAAATATGCCTTGCCAAACTCTCCTTCATTAATAATCCCCGTCGTACCCGTAGCAGTAACCGAATCAGGCGTAAACAAGGCCTCTTTCGCTTTGATTTGTGCAGTCAGGTGGTTTATTTCTCCTTCAGTATGCAAGCCTCTGCTATCCATCAATAAATTTGAACTGAATTTTACAAAGGTTTTACTATTGTATAAATTGTATTTCCCCTCAGGTACTTTATGACTAAAGCCCAAAGTATTATCAGGCATTGAAATAAGGGTCTCTTTGAAAGGAGGGAAAATGCCATCTGAATAAAAAGTACCTACGAAATTGATGTCTTTGATATTCAAACTATCAAAATCGATGCTTGGTACTTTAAAGTATATTTTTTGGTTATAAATACCATTCAATCTCCAAGGATGGTCGAAGTAGGCAGTTACACCAGTAGGCACAACCAAACGAGGATACTCTAACATTCTTTGTCGCCCAGACTTATTATCAGGTTTGTTGATATAAATTACGCCTGCTTCATACTTTAAATCTCCCCCAATTTCTGTGTGTCCTTTTTTGGCTAATTCTTTTTGTGGGATAAAAGTGATAGAATCTATCTTATCCAACTTCACACTAAACTCATTGTAATTAAAGGATAAATCCCTTCCTCTAAACCTAAAATTTCCTGTTTTAAGCTCACCACTAATCCCAAAGTTACGGTCTTTGTTTACCTTAATGATGTTGTCATAAGGAGCCATGTAAACATTCAGCGAATCTGAAAGATAGAATTGTTTTACCCCTCTAATGATTAATTGATTGTTGTTCAAATCTAAAGATGCATTGGCCGTAGAGTCTTTCGAACTTGATGCATAAAAAGAAGGAATCAAAAAGTTGTCATAATCTTTTTTAGCCGTAAAAACCGCCAAATAATGTTGTCCTTTTCTGGAAATTTTGAGTTTTTCTACATCAGGGTCATAGTCAAAATATCCCTTTTGCATCATCTCCAAAAACACAGGCTTTAGGGCTGCTGCATCTTTTTTGTAGGCAACGGCAAGGTCACTAAGAGTAGTAGCTTGAAGATTATTTTTCTTAATATAGTTGGAAACCACTAATAATGGATTGAAACTATAATTAGCAGATATTTTAGCAAAACGTTCAGGATTGAAATAATCGTAAGACTCAAACAAGGCAGGAACGATGTTCTTTGCAGTAACAATCATGAAATCCATTTTCTTATCTTTCAGATTCCAACGCATTACATCCGAGGTAATGTCTAATTTATGGTAACTATCTGAATAAGAAGATTCTCTGAAACCACCTTCGTCTACCTTATTAAGGCGTAAGTATTGTGATTGACGATTGTAATTAAATTTGACGGAGGGATGATAAAGAGAATCCTGAGAAGCAAAGTATCCAGTAAAAATGGCTGAGGGAGCAGTAATCAAAGAATCGCTGATGTCGAATCTTTTACTGATAACCTTAAAGGCTGTTTTACCATCTTTTTTGACCAAGATAGTAGCATATTTCGACTGCACAGAAGCACTGGATATTTTAGTACCCACAATCGTAAACCCACCCGTATAGGCAATATCATTACTGTTTTTTAAGGTAACATCATTTTGTAATGACATAAACCTTGGATAAATAGCGGAGGAGTTCTTAGTTCTCTTTCTACTCTGAAACTCAAAAATCCCTTTGATAGGAGTCGTCAATTTTTCAGGATAGTTTAATGTTGCCAAATCAGCATTAAGCTTAGGGTTTCTGATAGCCATGCTATAATTATCTAAGTTGACAAATATCTCTGGCACACCAACTGTCTCCCAAGAGAACTTGCCACCACTACCTATCAAAACGCCTTCTTTTACATCTAAAAATGCTTTGGTATTGACTAAGATAGCTGAATCGTTCGCAGTAACTATTGCCAGATTAATGGCATTGAATTCAATACTAGGTCCAGGATTTAAGAATTGAGCAACTGGTTCGTCTAACGGAGGGGTTGTTGCACTACCGTTATTAGCTGGGGCTGGTGTATCCCAATCATCAAAAGCCGCCTTCTTAGCCGCATCAGAAGTAGTACTCGTAGGCGAAGTAGTTGCTTTCTCAGTTTTAAAAACTTCTGTCTTCTGGTCGTTATATTTAAAACTTACCGTACCGTTATAAGCATACAAACGGTTGAAATTGGTAAAATAAAGGCTGTTGTTCTTGAAAAATAGTCGACATACATCAATGTATTTTGTAGTAGTTTTTACATCTCCTGTTTCTACAGATTTTTGTAGGGTATTTAAATAATTATCAAAACTGGCTTGTGTGAGTATCCCACTTGAAAGACCGAGATTGGTAGCATCAAAAAATGGAATAAACTGAGGCGATTTGTAGCCTTTTTTTAACATAAAACTGGCAGTTTTTGCCAAAGCTGCTTTTTGCGTTTCTGACAACTTATCAGCGTTCCAGTTTTTTTCCAGATTTTGTATAATATATGCTGCCTGAGGATTTCCAGAAGCCATTAAAACATTTTTGGCGTCTGCTAAAAATTCTTCTGGCTTTTCAGAGAGCTTTAAGGCTTGTGTATGAGCCGTTAAGCAACATAAAATAAGTCCAAAAATTAAATAAAAGCGTTTTATTGTCATCATTGTAGGAGTTAGCTTCAAAGAAATAAACGAAATCACTACGTATAGTATTTCATTACTAAACGAAGTATTCTTATTAAGGTTTCAGAAAGAAAAGAATGCACAAATATCAACATTTCAGATGAAATAGGAGGAAGGGTATACAAGGAAAATAAATAAGGAGATTAAAATATGTAATGGAAAAATAGCAATAAAAGAAGAAAAGGTAAATGCGCTATCTTAATCTGTTATTGTAATTTATTCTCCTTGTAAATTTACACCACATTTTCAGACTGCTTTATCAAGTGTAATAGCTGTATTAGTTGTCGTCTAAGAAGGAAAAGGACAGTTTTTGTCAATTGATAAAACGGATGGAAATGTTATGCTAACAAGCAGGAAAAAGGCTTTTTGATACTAAAACTGGCTTGAGAGGGGTACGTATATGTATATGGGTACTTATCTTTGATGGTGATAATTACGAGCATACAGCGAGATAAATAAGCTGCCTTCTTTTATAAAGAAAACCCCGATTATCCTTCGCCAAACATCAATCTGTGTCATATATAAATTTCCTGTATTTATGGGGAAATAGTACACCCGATTTTAGGAAAAGACATATAATGGCTACAAAATTATTTAACGAGTTTATGGATGTCCCATTTACCACAGAATTAACATCATATATATTGATGTGTGTTAAAGGGATAAAATGTTTAAAAGAAAAGACTCAACATGTTATCAAAAAATGAAAAAGCTTTGTTAACTTCAATAATAACTCTAATTGTTAATAACATACCAAAATCACAGAATATGATATGTCACATCAATATTAGCCTAAAAGGACAGTCGGGAGTATCGGGTACCGAGTATAAGTCGTGATGCCACCAAAATTACTACAGACCTTGTTTTATCGATTAATTGAAAACAGGATTTTGACGAATTATTACTCATTAAAATAGTATTATTTATTAAACCCTTATGCTAAGATAATTTTAAAAGCTTTAGATAATAGGTTAGTTATATTCTGCCTTTGTCATTAAAATTGGGTCTTTCTACCTCTGATATCATTACCTATGATAAAAACTATTCCATACCGCCACATGGATGCGTATTTCTTGTTGAAAACGCATATAAATAAAGCTATTCTTATCATTGCGTCATTATTGTTATTGACGAGTTCTGTCGTTGCACAAAAGGCTACTTTCGAATTTTTTAGCACTGATAACGGACTTGCTGGAAACCACACTTCTTCAGTAACACAAGATGACCAAGGTTTTATTTGGTTTATAAATGATGGGAAAATCCACCGCTATGATGGATATAATTTTTTAATCTATCCAACTCCTGATGTATTAACAGCCAAACAGGAGTATATATCAGGGTTGACTTTGTACCAAGATTCTTTATTATTTGTGTGGAGTGAACACCATCATTTTTTATTTAATCCCAAAAAAGAGCATTGGCAACCTATCAATCTAAAAGTAAAGAATACCCCAGGAGGTAGGCTTAGATTTTGGCCAATTGATGGGCAAAATACTAGGCTAATGACCAAAGTAAATGTGGGTTCTGAGCGAGCTTGGCCGTGTAAAATGGACAAATCGGATGCTATTGGGGGCACACAATATCCTGACTTGTTAAGTGACTATTATTGGCGTAATGTTAACGATTATGATTATTCTTTAGCATATGTAGACACAGTGTATCAAGTAAATAAAGCTGGTAAAATCACTACAGTAACGCCATTAGATAATATATGTAAGTATTGTGGTGATATGTGGTTTCAACCTTATATGAAGGGGTCGGTAGCTCTTTTATCAAATACGCTTTTTTATCAATTGGATAAAAGTAAAAATAAATTTTTACCACACCCTGTCAATCGACTACTGAAGCCTAACAAAATTAATATAAGGAGATTTATTACAGAAAAAAATGGTAGTATATGGGCATGCGGTTACGACAGAAGTCTTATTTATTACGATGCTCGTGCAGATAAGCTATACAATTTTCATGAAGAACTAAAACGATTGTTGCCGAATAATAACGACTTTTTAGGATTGTTTCAAGATAATACGGGAATAGTATGGGTAGAAACCAGACTGGGCTTGCTAAAAGTAAGACCGTGGCCAAATCCTTTTGATACTTATTTCAGTGGTATGAATAATATTAATGCTAATTATAGTTTTCGTGGATTGACAGAAGATGCACAAGGCATGATGTACGGCGTATATTATACTGGAATCGCCAAATTTGACCCTATAAAAAAACAAACACTACGAACATATTCATTCCCTGGTACTGTAAAGTTGTATGATTTATATACCGATGGAGATATCATCTGGCTTAATGGCTTTCAAGCATTAGAACCGAATTCTGGCAAAATAATAGAAGTTCCGAGCCCATTTAAGGAAAAAACATTTCAGGATAACGGTTTTTTTACTAAAGACAAATACGGAACGCTTTGGTGGGTAACGCATTACACATTATATCGTTTGAATAAAGCGAATAATCAAATAAAGTGGGAGAAAGAATTTGACTTACCCGACAAGTTATTAAATGCAACTGAAGCTTTGCAGGCAGGTATGAAAAGCGGAAAAATATGGCTGAGTTTTAAAGGTAGATTATTACAGTATGACCCCAAAACGAAAGTACAATACTGGTATGATCCTAAGACTTGGAGATTGCCTATATCTCGTATATTGGCAATTGAGGAGGACGGTAAAGGCAATCTTTGGTTAGGTACAGATGCTGGCTTAGTATGGGTAAATCCGTTTAATGGCTCTCGCCATCAATATACTATTTCTGAGGGTTTACCCAATAATTTTATCAGTGGGATGTTGATGGAAGGAGATTCGTGCTTGTGGCTAAGTACTAACCATGGGCTATCTCGTTTTCATTTACCCACCAAAGTTTTCAATAATTTTCTAGAGGAGGATGGACTAACTTTTAACGAATTTAATCGTAAGTCATTTTTCAAAGCTAAAAATGGTCGGATGTTTTTCGGTGGAATGCGCGGGGTGAATGCCTTTTTTCCAAAAGATTTGATGCAATCTTATATCACCAGAGTAGATAGAAACCATAAGGCAAAGCTTGTACTTACTGCTTTAGAATATACAGATGAAAAACGGGATACAGTACTGAGGAGAACTTCATTCGCTAGTCAGCCAGAAATACATTTCAATGATTGGGATTGGTCTTATACCTTTGAATATACACTTACTGACTATGACAACCCCAAAGAAGTATTTTATAGTTATAAGATTGATGGTTATAAAGACAGTTGGTCATCTCCTTCCAAATTCAATTTTACCCATTTTAATAGCTTGCCTAGCGGAGAATATACTTTAAGGGTAAAAGCACGAGACAGCAGAGGACGGTGGCGCTCAAACGAAATGGCGGTAAAAATAATAGTCTATCCACCTTGGTGGGCATCTTGGTGGGCATATACTATCTATATTATCCTGTTTTCGGCTTTTTGCTTAGTGATGTATAATATTTTGAAAAAGAGATTGATTCTGCAAAATGAGCTGAAGATGAAACAACAGGAAGCCCAACGGCTGAAAGAACTTGATTTGTTCAAAAACCGTCTTTATACCAATCTCACCCATGAATTCAGAACACCACTGACTGTAATTCTGGGTATGGTAGATCAAATTCGAAATCAACCCGAGAAATATCTTGAAGAAGGGGCGCGACTTATCCAAACCAATGGTGAAAACCTGCTTAGACTCATCAACCAGTTGCTCGATTTATCTAAGCTTTCTGACAACTCATTTCAGTTATATTTCCAACAGGCAGATATCGTTTCTTATTTACGCTATCTCACCGACTCTTTCCAAGCCTATGCCAACAGCCAGAATTTATCGTTGCGATTTTTCAGTACTTTGAACATACTGGTAATGGATTATGACGAAGAGCAGATAAAACAAATATTGACGAATCTTATTTCTAACGCAATTAAATTTACACCGTCAGGAGGAGAAATTACGATTAGATTAAAGCAAGAAGATAATAGGTTGAGTATCGAAGTACAAGATACAGGTATAGGAATCGCTAAAAAAGAACTGGCATATATATTCGAGCGTTTCTATCAAATAGATAATTCACATACGAGACAACGAGAGGGAACTGGCATCGGTTTGGCACATGCCCATGAGATGATTAAGCTGATGAATGGGGAAGTCTTTGTAGAGAGCGAATTGGGAAAAGGGTCTACGTTTATCGTTAAATTACCCATCACCAACAAAGCACCTATTGTAGTGAGCCCTCCGAAATTAGAAAAACATATTTCTTCTGTGAATTTTATTAACCGTGAAAGTATTACCTCTATATCCTCGTCGGTAATTGATAATTCCTTGCCCCATCTTCTTATTATCGAAGACAATGCCGATTTGGTTACTTTTCTTAAAACTTGTCTGTACGGATTATACCAATTGGATGTAGCGTATAATGGTATAGTTGGCATTGAAAAAGCCATAGAACATACTCCAGATATTATCATCAGTGATGTGATGATGCCTGGAAAAGACGGTTATCAGGTATGTGAAACCTTAAAAAGTGATCAACGTACAAGCCACATTCCAATAATTCTGCTAACCGCTAAAATGGATACTGATTCTAAAATAACTGGACTAAAGCATGGTGCAGATGTTTATATGGCCAAGCCTTTTAATAAGGAGGAGTTGGTCGTACAACTGGAAATGTTAGTGCAAAAACAAAAGCGTTTACAGGCATATTTCTCTCAAAATAACCCTATAGCCAAAGTCATTAATACTGATATTGTTACAGAAGACTTACCAGAGGAAATTTATGAATTGGAACATACTTTTGTTAAAAAGGTGACATCAATTGTACAAGAAAATTTTTCAAATGAGAATTTTGGACTATCTCAACTCTGCCAAGAAATAGGTATGAGTCGCTCACAACTGTTTCGAAAAATGAAGACTTTGATGGGCGTTTCTCCTTCTGACTTTATACGTTCTTATCGACTAGCCCAAGCCAAAATTATGCTAGAGACTAGTAGTTTCAATATCTCAGAAGTAGCTTGGAAAACTGGTTATAAAAATGCTGGACATTTTTCTACTTCGTTTCAGGAAGAGTTTGGGTTTTCTCCAAGTGCAATGAATAAGTGATTGATTATTAGTGGATAAAAAAAAGGTATAGCATTGTTGTATACAATAATGCTATACCTTTTTTTATCTGATGCAACCAATAGAAACATATTTGCAACCAATCGAAAATCCTATGGGTAACTTATTTCATACTTTTGTAAGTACTAGGGACATAATTAAGTAACGATTACCTAACCAATAATTGAATGAAGAAATTATTTTGAGATTCTGCTTAAGTATTTCAAAACGTAGATAATTATTTATAAGCAGAGCATCAATAATAGTTCAAAATCCCTACCTGATAAAGTAGAATCTTATTTAGTTTAGTTGTTATACCATTATTCAAAATCAATCTAATAATAACTCTATAATTAATATGTTTACTCCATA
This sequence comes from Arcicella sp. BE140, assembly GCF_031456255.1. Classification (NCBI taxonomy): domain Bacteria; kingdom Pseudomonadati; phylum Bacteroidota; class Cytophagia; order Cytophagales; family Flectobacillaceae; genus Arcicella; species Arcicella sp. BE140. The sequence continues at coordinate 150,497 of NZ_JAVDUE010000003.1, forward strand.
TTCAATCGCCATAGTAGATGATAATTCTCTCGTCCGAACATTAGTGAGTGCGGAACTAAGAAAACACAAATGTAATATTTCTTTCCAAGCCGAGAATGGGGAAGAATGTATTAGTAAAATCAAGCAAAGTAATTATTTGCCTGATATGATAATTCTTGATATTGAAATGCCAAAAATGGATGGCTTCACCACGGCTCATATCGTAAGAAGGAACTGGCCTTCGATAAAAATAATTGCGATGTCTACTTTGGAGGATGAAACCTCCATCAATCGAATATTAGAAGCAGGGGCAGATTGCTTTTTATCCAAAGCAAGTAATATAAAAACTGACTTAGTCGGTCTGATTCAATATATGCTCACTTTAAATAGTTATGGTGATAGTAATAAAAATTTGAAACCATTAGTCCATCATGGTTTTAATAAGCTAAGCTTTCCGATGTTTAAACAACATTGTATTTAAAATCAGTTTCTGTCATACACTACCTCTCAAGTTTATTGCATGCATTTAAGTAATCCACAGAATATCCTCAACTCATCAATATTATATCTGCTTACAGGCATAAGTGTGATAATGTCGGGCACCATCGGGCTACTAGAATGGATATTGGGCATTAGTATCGTTGAAATACTAATGCCACAGTATATCACATCAGCGTTCGGAACCGTACTGTTTACTGTTTTATTTGTTTTGCTAGGAGTGTTAGTGATTCGGAAAACGTTACAGGAAAGTGAGCAAAAAAAAGTAGTAGCAGAGCAAACAACCCTAGAATTGAATAAACGGATTGAAGAAATGGTGTTACACCAATCACCAGATATTCAATATTCCCATGAGTTGTTTGTTAAATTGTTTGAATCTAATCCAACAGGTATAGTTATCAGCAAATTTGAGAATGGCGAATATATAAATGTTAATCAGGCCGTATTGGATATGTTTAAATATACGCACGAAGAAATGATAGGGCATACAGCCACTGAGTTGTCAATACTAGATATTCCGACGAGGCAAAAACTGATTAACTTATTAAATCAACAAGGACGTATCCTCAATACCGACATAACGCTAAGAAATAAAGATGGAATGCCCAGACATTGTATTTTCTCAATGGAAAAATTAATAATGGGTAATGAACAATACCTGATGTCGTTCATTTATGATATTACAGACAGGAAAATCATTGAGAATAATTTAGTAGAGGCACACCAAAAACTGGAAATATTAACTAAAAAGTTAATAAAACAGAATCAGCAATTGCGTGCTTTTGCACATATTACTTCACACAACCTACGAGCCCCAGTTAGTAATTTGAATCTATTGTTGCAATTCTATAAAGAAAGCACTACTGTAGAAGACAAAGATGAGCTAGTAGGAAATTTAGATACTGTAGTCGATAATCTCACGGATACGCTTGATGAATTATTAAAAACAATTAGTGTGCAAGAAGACACCACAAAAGAACGAATGGAATTAAGTTTCGAAGATGTCTTTGCTTCTGTAGAAGGTATGTTAAAAGAGCAATTAGCGGAAAGCAAAGCCATTGTCAGTACCGATTTTTATAAGGCGCCTATTATTAGCTATCCTAGAGTTTATCTGGAAAGCATTTTGTTTAATCTATTATCTAATGCTCTTAAATACAGCTCGCCTGACCGTGTTCCTGAGATACGATTGAAAACAGAAAATAATCATGGAGAAATAATCTTAAAAGTAGAGGATAATGGGCTTGGAATAGACTTAGCTAAACACAGAAGAAACATATTTGGGATGCACAAGACCTTCCATCGCCACAAGCAGGCCAGAGGTATGGGTTTGTTTATGACTAAAACACAAGTAGAAGCTATGGGAGGAGAAATCACCATAGAAAGTGTAGTTAATGAAGGTTCTATTTTCACCATAATTTTTAATAGTACAGCGCAATGAAAAAGTTATTAAGCCTATGTTTTATTGACGATGACCCTATCTATCAATATATGATTAAGCGGATGATTAATAAAGATTATCAGGTAAATAAAATGTGGAATTTTCTTAATGGAGAAGAAGCAATCAATTATTTTGCTAGCCATTATATGGAGATGGAGAATATTCCAGATATTATTTTTTTAGATATCAACATGCCGCTCGTAGATGGATGGCTGTTTTTAGAAGAATTTAGCACTATCAAACCACAGATTAATAAACCTGTTACTATTTACATAGTTACGTCTTCTACAGATCCCGAAGACATTCAACAGGCTAATAATATTAAAGAAGTTGCTGGTTATCTGGTCAAACCTTTTGATTCAGCCAAACTAAAAGAGATACTTGATAACCATGAAGAATCTTAACAGAGAGATTCTATATCAAATAAAAGAGGGTTCTTACATGTTACTGTAAAAACCCTCTTTAAAATGTACCGGGGACGGGAATCGAACCCGTACGAACTTGCGTTCACAGGATTTTAAGTCCTGCGTGTCTACCAGTTCCACCACCCTGGCATGAAATTAAAGTATTACCCTAACTTCTTAAACTTAAAAAGCACCTTACGGTGCTTCGATAAGCTGAGCGAAAGACGAGGTTCGAACTCGCGACCTCAACCTTGGCAAGGTTGCGCTCTACCAGCTGAGCTACTTTCGCTTATAATTCCGTTGAATTGTGGTGCAAAATTATGCCTTATAAATCACCTGTGCAAGCTTTTTATGAAAAAAAATAACAAAAAATTTTCAAAAAGTTTATAAATCGCTGATTATGTTTGGATTAAGTCCTAAACTTTTTTTTAGGTTTTTATGCATCTGAATGCATTATAGGGCATAAAACTAAGAAGTGAATTATTATTAGGGTAATTTATCCTACTTCAATTGTTATAAACTGTTCAACATAACTTTTTCTGCCCTCTTATTTTATCAACTATTATAAACAAAAAGAGTAATTACCATTTCTGACAATTACTCTTTTAAAAACAAAACCTGACCAATCAATTATATTTATTCGATAACTACTCTTTTTGCAGTGCCGTCTTCACCTTGTGTTACGGTTACAAAGAGTGTTCCTTTCGTGTTTTTCTTTAATTCTACTTGTCCCATGAAGTCTCCTTGGAAATCCTTAAATTTCTGCGTACCTACTTCTTTACCATTTACATCTGTCACGATTACGTTGACATCACCTTTTTCAGGTGTGTAAAATTTAAGATTCAGCTTGTTGTCAAAAGGCTTGTTAGGATATATTTTTAATGCTTTTACTGTTTTTGATTCATTGAATGGTTCAAAATCTTTAAAGTCATTATCAATTTTAAAATTGAATTCCTTCATGGCAGGTTTTAATGAACCTATCAGCTTGTCATGGTCTAAATTCTTGAAATCGAAATTAAATGCATGTACATCATTATCATTGAAGTTTTTATCAAGGCGTTTTCCATCTTTATAGATTTCGATGCGTTTAGAGTTTCTTGGCATCTGTATAGCTCTATCACTATTTCTATCTACTTTAATTCTAATCTGTTTTCTGGTATGATTGCCCGATGCCGAAAATAATGAATCTGTAATGTTATTGATTAAGTTCTCTTTTTCTTCAGCATTCAAACCTTCAGCATTATAAGTACGGTCGAATACTTGTTTTTGTCCGTTTTCTGTAGTTTCTACATGGATTTTGATTTTCCCATCTTTTTCTTCAATATTTTGCGAAGTACTTTTTTGAGCCATTGCTGTTATACTTACAGCAAATAAGATGGCTGTCCCGAAAATTTTGATGTTCTTTTGCATAGTGAATGTTGGGTTTTGATTAAAAAAACATTTAAAATTTATATAAAACAAACTTAATCAACCTATTCTATATCAAACCTTTAAACTTTGTTAAAAGATGTTAAACGAAATAAATTGCATAAGATTTAGTTTAATTTTGTTGCTCTGAAACAGACACACTAAAAATGAAAATGTTGCAAAGTCAATTTTCGAGTATATTTTTTTTGCATGAAAATTATTTGAAACTAATTTAGGTGTAGTAAAAAGAGTATGATTAATGCTAATTATTAAGAATGACTAAGCGAAAAATACAATATATTATTGCTTTGATGGCTTTTGCACTGTTAGGTTTAATCGCCTTTCAAATGTATTGGTTGGGTTTTACGGTTCGCTCCAAAAATGATCAGTTTGGAAGTGATGTTAGAGACGCCATGCAACAAGTGGTGCGGAAGCTTGGCAAACAAGAATTCTATTACTTTGTCCAAAGGAAAGTAGAGGCAGAAGAAAAACAAAAGCAACTGTTGGCGATAGCAAAGCCTGTAGAAGAAAAGGTACAGGAAGCACCTAAACAGAAAGTGCCTGCACAAACCACTCCTAACCAATCAACAATTGGGTTGGATAAAGTAGCACGTACACCTTTCCCTTCAGATATTCTGGTATCAAAGGGGACGGAGATTTTGCCAAATGGAGAGATTAGAGAATATCAGGAATTTTCAATGAATATTGATATTCAAGATTTTCAGAATCGATTGAATGAACATAAGCAATTAGACGAGATTTTTTCGGAGGCACTTCAGCAACATCAGAATAGTTTACAGAAACAAGATTCTATGCGAAAGGCTGATTTGCTAGCAGCAAAAAGGAAAAAACTTGTAAAAAAACATGTTGACAAAATTATTGAGCCATTAAAAACCGAAGATAAGGTAATGAACAAAGCCGAAATGGCTAAGGAGGTTTTTAATGATTTTCTGTTCAAAAAAAGGAGTATTTATGACAGAATCAATTATATGGTATTGGATTCTCTGTTGAAATATGAAATAAAAATGAAGGGGATAGAAATCCCTTTTGAATATGGTATCAGCAGTCAGGAAGAACCAAACTATTTGCATTATGCTTCTTCGATGAAATACAAAATGACGGGCTTGAAAAACGATAAGGATACGTATACTGTTAATTTGTTCCCGAACGATTATGCCAATTCTGAAAATTATTTAAGAGTATATTTCCCTAATCAAGACCGTTATATTATCCGCAACATCTGGGTGATGTATGCTACTTCCTTGCTGTTGATTTTGGTAGTATTAAGTTGTTTTTATGTAGCTGTTAGCACGATTGTCAAACAAAAGCAATTAGCAGACATTAAAAATGATTTTATCAATAACATGACTCACGAGTTTAAAACGCCAATTTCTACCATTTCATTGGCTACTCAGATGCTCCAAGACGAAGCTGTAGCGGCTAGTCCATCTATGTTTAAGCGATATTTAGGGATTATTCGCGACGAAAACAAAAGGCTAGGCTCACAAGTTGAGAAAGTATTGCAAACTGCACAAATGGAAAGAGGGGACGTACAATTGAAGCTAAAAACGGTAGATGTGCATGAAATTATTGAGAAAGTATTAGAAAATATTAGTCCGCAGATTGAACTTCGAGAAGGTACGATTGATTTAGATTTACAGGCTGAAAAGACAGAAATTGAAGCGGATGAAGTACATTTGACTAATATTATCTTTAACCTATTGGATAATGCCAATAAGTATTCACCCGAAAAGCCTGAAATTACCATCGTTACTCAAAATACTGAAAAGGGAATATCAATTATCATAAAAGATAAGGGTATTGGAATGAGCAAAGAGTCGATAAAGAATATTTTTGAAAAATTCTATCGCGTTCCTACTGGTAATTTACATGATGTAAAAGGTTTTGGCTTAGGCTTGAGCTATGTGAAAAAGATGGTAGAGGAACATCATGGACGTATAAATGTAGTGAGTAGATTTGGTGAAGGAAGTGAATTTGAAGTGATTTTGCCAATAAGAGTGTTGTAATAAAGTATTATGTACTGATGATAGTATTGTTTTTATTTTGATAGCTCACCGCAAGGAAATTTATAAGTATTTCCCTTGAAAACATGTAGATAATCTCCATTATTGAAAGATGTATTGCTATGAATAGCGATATCGAAACACCAACAAATTAAAGATTAAAATCAATTTAACTGAAATGACAAAGATTCTCCTCGCCGAAGACGACCCCAATTTAGGTACATTGCTACAAGAATATTTAACGATAAAAGGCTATGAAACCATTTTGGCTAAAGATGGTGACGAAGCCCTGACAAAGTTTGTACAGCAAGATTATGACCTTTGTATTTTTGATGTAATGATGCCTAAAAAAGACGGTTTTACGTTGGCTAAAGAAGTTAGAATGTCTGATAAAGATACGCCTATCATTTTCTTGACGGCCAAAGCGATGAAGGAAGATACTTTGCAAGGCTTTAAGCTAGGAGCAGATGATTATATGACCAAACCTTTTTCGATGGAAGAATTGCTGGCGCGTTTGCAAGCAGTTTTACGAAGAAGTCAGAAGTTAGAGTTACAAAATGAAAAAATATCTCACTTTACAATCAGAGGTTTTGCTTTTGATACTGAAAAGCAAGTCTTAGAAAGAAATGGTGAATCTCAGAAATTAACGGCAAAAGAATCTGCTTTGCTGAAACTATTATGTGAAAACATGGGAAAACCCGTTAGTAGAAGTTTTGCCTTGAAAATGGTTTGGGGAGATGACACATACTTCAATGCCCGAAGCATGGATGTATATATTACCAAATTAAGAAAATTCTTGAAGGAAGAACCTGAAATTCAGATTTTGAATCTTCACGGAGAAGGCTTTAAATTAATGGTATAAAATTAATAAGTTGTTAGGCTTAAAGTACTGTATATCAATTTTAAGCCAATATGGTAGACAACTCACAACTCATCACTCAAAACTAAATGGATATAGTTCTCTTGATTGGTTCAATAATATGCCTTTTTGTAGGTTTGGCGGGTGCGGTTTTACCTCTACCAGGACCACCACTCAGCTTGATAGGCTTATTTATGTTGCATTATTCCAAATATGTAGATTTTGATAAGAAAACACTGACTTTCTTTACCTTAGTTACTATTGCTATCAGTATTTTCGATTATTATGCACCTATTTGGGGAACAAAAAAGTTTGGTGGAACTAAGTATGGTGCTTGGGGTTCAACGATTGGCTTACTGGTAGGTTTGTTTGTTATTCCAGGCTTTGGCTTATTCATTGGCGCTTTTGTGGGAGCATTTTTAGGTGAAATCCTTGGGAAAGCAGCTCCTGAAAAAGCCCTAAAAGCGGCTCTTGGCTCATTTTTAGGGCTTATTGCTGGTATGGTAGGAAAAGTGATTCTTTGTTTGGCAATGTTGATTTTGGCCATTATGGCTATTGCCGAATATTTTATGATTATGCTGTAACTTCCTCTTTTACTACTGGCGGTTTTTTTCCTGCCAATTGTCCACAAGCAGCATCAATATCTTTTCCTCTTGAGCGACGCACGTTTACTACCATGTTTTTACTTTCTAAAAACTGAGCAAATTTGGATAATGTCTGTGGGTCGGTATTGGTATAATTAGCCTCTGCAATGGGATTATATTCAATAATATTGATTTTACAAGGAAACTGTCTGGCAAACTCCCAAAGCTCTTTAGCATCTTGTAAACTATCATTAAAGCGATAGAAAAGAATGTATTCTAGCGTAATTCTACTACCTGTTTTCTTGTAAAAATGCAATAAAGAATCCTTCAACGCTTCTAATGTGTTCGATTCGTTGATGGGCATAATCTCGTTACGCTTTACATCGTTGGCAGCATGAAGTGAAAGCGCTAAATTGAATTTTACTTCATCATCGCCCAATTTAGTAATCATCTTTGCAATCCCAGCCGTTGAAACCGTAATGCGTTTTGGAGACATTCCTAGACCTTCTGGCGAAGTAATATAGTTGATTGATGACAATACATTGGCATAATTCAGCAAAGGTTCGCCCATACCCATGTACACAATATTGGTAAGAGGAGTTTGATAATGAGATTCTGCTTGGTCACGAATCAATACTACTTGGTCATAAATTTCCGCAGGGTCAAGGTTACGTTTCCTGTCCATGTAACCCGTAGCACAGAATTTACAGGTCAACGAACAGCCAACTTGTGAGGAAACACAGGCCGTCATCCTATCGTCAGCAGGAATCAATACCCCTTCTACTAAATTATGGTCGAATAATTCAAAAGATGATTTGATAGTTCTGTCTGAACTTACTTGTTTTTCGGATACTTTAACCGCTCTGATTTCAAAGTTATTTTCTAACAGTTCACGCGTTTTCTTAGAAAGGTTAGTCATTTCTTCGAAAGTCAGCACTGATTTTTTCCAAAGCCACTCATAAATTTGTTTAGCCCTGAATGCTTGTTCGCCATGCTCAGTCAAGAAATCTTTGATTTGAGCGAGCGATAGTTTACGTATATCTTTTTTGGTGATTTTTACTGTTTCCATGTATTTGGTAATCTTAGCTTTCAAGTGTCAAGTAAGATTATTTTATATCGACAAAAAAAGAGCAAAGATTGGCGTCTTTACTCTTTAGGTTATTTTTGCAAAGTTAAGGATAAAATTAAATCAAACCAAGATGTTGGTATGATATTGATAATCAAATGCTTATAAAGTTGAATATTGTGGCTTTAAAACTATTGCTCACATTAGTTGAAGTCATGCTAGCAATTTTATCAATAAAGAGAAATATTGGCTCTAAAGACTTAAATTAGATATTTAAAACCTTAATCTTATGTCTAAAAAACAATATATTGGAGCAAGAGCTTCAGTATGGATGTACCGAATTATATTTTTTGTGTTTGTTTTACTTTTTATGATTGAATCAGTATTCTTTTTTATATCTGATTTAAGTGTTTATATATACCTCATTTCAATAATAGGATTGATGTTTTTTATGAACATAAATTCCATTTCTTACAATGAAAAAAATATTTATATATGCAATTATAAAGGCAAAAAAACTTATTTACGCTCGGTTGATTTTAGTATTGAACCAATCGTTTTTTTCTTAGATTTTTATTGGGTAAAGTTTTCAGAAACAAACGAGAAGTACTTATTTTCACCGCAAATCGGTCAAATTTTTGGAACTACTGATAGTGGCTCAACTGCTAAAGAAATTGAAAAGATGTTAAAAACGGAAAGTTAAACCTATTGATGGCATGACTTCAAGTCATGCCATCAATAAAAATCAGTAATTCATAAGAATAATTCCTTACTTCATTCCCTCCAATAACAATTCAGCCAAATCATATACTTTCACAGAATCTTCTTTTTCCTTGTTTTTTACTCCATCCGACATCATTACCATGCAAAATGGACAAGCTACGGCAATGGTGGTTGCTCCTGTAGCTAAAGCGTCTTCAATGCGTTCTACATTAATATCCTTTTTGCCTTTTTCTGGTTCTTTAAACATTTGTCCTCCGCCAGCACCACAGCATAAACCTTTGGTTTTGCAACGTTTCATCTCCACTAAATCTGCATCCAACGCTTCTAAGACCGAACGTGGCGCTTCATAAATATCATTAGCACGACCTAAATAACAAGAATCATGGTAAGTTATTTTTCTACCCCTGAATTCACCCCCACCTTGTAACTTTACTTTGCCAGCATCAATCAGTTGTTGTAAAAAAGTAGCATGGTGAATTACTTCATAGTTTCCTCCTAACGCTGGATATTCATTTTTTAAAGTATTAAAGCAATGTGGACAAGCCGTTACGATTTTTTTTACACCATATCCGTCTAATACCTGAATATTCATCGTGGCTTGCATTTGAAATAGAAACTCGTTGCCTGCTCTACGAGCAGGATCGCCAGTGCAAGATTCCTCTGTGCCGAGTACGGCAAATTTTACGCCTACATGATTGAGTATTTTAGTAAATGCAATGGTTACTTTTTTATAGCGGTCATCAAAAGAACCTGCACAACCTACCCAAAATAATATTTCAGGTGTTTCACCAAGGCTCATCATTTCTGCCATGGTAGGCACTTTATATTCTATTTCTTTTAACATATCTTTATTGATTTTCTTCGTTATTTCACTGGACAAATCATGATTTATTTATTATCTTTGTAATGAACAAAAACGTTTAGGACGTTAGGAGGAGGGATAAAATTAATTTTTAGGCACTCGCTCGTTGTTTTTAAAAGGAACTGTCAGAAATGATGGTTCTTTTTAAAAAACTATCATCCTTGTTTTTGATTTAGAATCTCTTCTTGCATTTGCTTCGCTGTTTTTCTAGAACCATCGTGGCTCCAGCCCGGAGGAGCGAAAACATAATTAAAAGCATTCTTTAATGAACCAGCCTTCCAAACGTCTTTAGCAATATCAATCCATTCGCTAAAGGCAATTTTTACAGGATTATAAGTTTTTAAATTAGTAGTCAGTCCATAAGTAGGTCGTTCCTCTTCTTCTATAAAGGTGCCAAACATTCTATCCCAAATAATCAAAATGCCCGCATAGTTTTTATCTAAATATTTCACGTCCGAACCATGATGTACCCGATGGTGCGAAGGGGTATTAAAGATAAATTCAAAGGGTTTCCACATTTTACCAATCGTTTCGGTGTGAATCCAATATTGATACAACAAACTGATTTGTTGCATAATCACGATAACTATCGGATGAAAACCTACGATAGGCATCCATAAGTAAAAAACGAATGAGCCCGAAATATTGCCTGTCCACGTTTGACGAAGCGCCGTTGCCAGATTATACTTTTCAGAAGAATGATGCACTTTATGCGAAGCCCAAAAGTATCGAATCAAGTGTGCTTCTCGATGAAACCAATAATAGCTAAAATCGTCAGCAAAAAATGCCAAAACCCACATCCACCAAGCAGTGCCATCTAAAGTAAATACCCGAAAATTGTCATACAAATACAAAAAGATAAAAGCAATGGCCGTTTTTGTAATCAAACCAGTCAACAAATTACCAATCCCCAACGCCATAGATGTAAAGGAGTCTTTGGCTTCTAAATAATCTTTTTGTTCGCGTGTAATAAATATTGCCTCTATAATTACAGTCAATATAAAAAACGGAACAGCATATAAAATAAGATTCGGTGCCATTGTGATTAATTTGAGAATTTGAAAATGAGCTAAATTTGAAAATGACTGACAGTCGAAATCTAATTGCTCAAAGCCTTTACTTCAAAACCTTATCTAAAAACACTTCAGTCTTTTGCTGAACATGCTGGTAGTCTTTTGATAAAACATAAGAGCCAATTACATGATTTCCCGCATTTGGAAAAACAACTTTTTGTTTTTCGTTGGCAGGTACTCCCAATTCGTCATACATTTTTAACATGGCTGGTACAGATACTACTTTGTCTTGCTCTTCTTCATTTTTGTAGTAATAGCCCATAAAGGTTGGACATTTTACTTTTTCAAACGTTGCTGGCGTCATGATATTCGTCAAGAAATTTTGCAAAGCAATTACGCCATTGATATGATAATGTGTACTCCAATACCTGCCATGAATAGGGTTGTGCGGAGGGAAATCTCGTATTTCAGAACCTGTGACTAACTTCGCCAAAGTCCGCCCCCAATGATTATCCAATAACTCAGCATTATTGTCAAAAATTTTAATACAAGGCGAATACAATACAATCGATTTAATTTCGGGATGTTGCGAAGCCAAATACAACGTCAAAGCTCCACCAAAAGACGTTCCTACTACAACTACCTCATCCCCCAGTTTTTTGCCAATGGCTAAGGCTTCTTCGGCTGATTGAATAAAATCATCTGCCGTGACATTTTTCATAGTAGAATCGCCCAAATCGATACCATGCCCAGCCAGACGAGCCAAGTATAGATTCGCACCATATCTTTTTGCCAAATTAGTATGAACAGGGTCGCCTTCTTCCTGACTTGCCGAAAAGCCGTGGATATATACAATTGCTAGTTTAGTCTTTACCTTTTTGGCAGTATCAGCCCAGATGATACGAGCTTCACAGTCTGGGCGAATCCCCACAACTGCTTTTTCATCCGTATTGATTTTTGTTTCCAAGTCGGTTAACGAACTAGGTAGATTAAAACTATAAGTTTTGATGATTGGAGCATCTGGCTTTGGACCCATTAAATAGCCAAAAAAGCAAATGACAATTAATATGATAAATACCTTAAATAATGGTTTCATTATTCAGAAATTGTTAATATTTGATGGATAAATGTTTTTGTTTCTAAAATATCAAGCATGAAGCTCGCCACGTTTTTTCTACTAATGAACAAACTGGGTTTAGATATACTATTTGAGCTAAAGTGTACTTTATGTTGTTTAGTGAAATTGGTTAAAACCACAGGACGAACTATTGTCCAATTTAAATTAGAGGATTTAATTAGTTTTTCTTGCTGTTCATGTGCTTCATAACCAAACTTAATATTGCTATAATCTATCATTAATCTAAACCACCATGGGATATCATTTCTTGTTTCCGAAACACCCCAAGCTGAAATAACAATAAGTGACTTAATAGGATATTGATTACTCAAACAAAGAATATTTTGAATTGATTTTTCAATGAAATCTTTGGGGGTACGTAACTTAGCCCAAGGAAAATCAGACTTTCTTGAAATATTTAATGCACTAATTACAATTGAACAATTCTCAATAGCACTTGCCAATACTGTTAAATCGCTTGGTGTTCCTTCAAAGACTTTTAACCTATCAGATTGGATTTTTATTTTTTGAATATCTCGTACTAAAATATTTACTTCGTATCCTCTTGCCAAAGCAAGGCTTAAAAGATGCTTTCCCGTTCTTCCAGTTGCACCTAGTATTAGTATTTTATTGTTATTCATAACTAATTAGTACACCTTAAATCACTAGTTACTTTACATCATTTGCCCAGTTGAATCTATCAGAAGGAGAAAACTTCCAAGGAGCTTGGTTCGTTTCCAAATTAGAAAACATAGCATTCCATGAGGCAGGTGCACTAGACTCCTCCATGATTTGGTATCGACGTAATTGCAGGATAATATCTAAAGGCGAAATATTAATAGGGCATTCTTGCACACAAGCATTACAAGTGGTACAAGCTCGTAATTCCTCTGAAGAAATATAATCTCCGTATAAAGCCTTTCCATCCTCTACAAAGATTCCTCCATTTATCGATAGATTTCTACCTACTTCCTCCAGACGGTCGCGGGTATCCATCATGATTTTACGAGGAGACAAAGCTTTGCCTGTAATGTTAGCAGGACAAGATGACGTACAACGACCACACTCTGTGCAGGAGTAAGCATCCATCAGGTTTTTCCAAGACAAATCCTTAATGTCTTTTGCTCCAAAACGAGCAATTTCTGTACTAGCCTCGGCATCAGGTTGTGCTAAGCCTAACATGATTTGTACTTCTTTTGTCACTTCTGGCATATTCGACATTTCACCTTTAGGCTTTAAATTCGAAAAGTAAGTATTCGGAAAGGCCAAGAAAATATGTAAATGTTTAGAGTAAGTAACATATAAAGCAAAACCCAAAATACCCAGAATATGCAACCACCAAGCTGTGCGCTCATAAACAATGAGGAATGTTTCATTCCAGTTTATAAAGATTGGCTTCAAGAAAGAGCTAATCACAAAAGAGCCTACTTGATGATAATGCTCGTTGCCACGTTCTTGTAATATACTATCGACAGCATTCATGCTTAGTAGGGCAGTCATTAATATAATTTCGGCAAATAAGATAGTATTAGCATCGATTACAGGAAAACCATTGAGTTCACGGTGGCGTGTAGCTTGCAAACGTTCTACTTTGGTAATATTTCTACGGATTAGAAATATAAGACAAACCGAGAATACGCCAAAAGCCAGTATTTCAAAGAAATTAATCAAGATAGGATAGAGGCTTCCTAATACTGGAGCAAACACACGGTGAGTACCCAAGATACCATCTAGCACAATTTCCAATACCTCTACATTAATTAATAAGAAACCAGCATAAATGACAAAGTGCATAATACCGACGATGGGGCGGTCAAACATTTTCTTTTGTCCGAAAGCTATTCGTAACATTGTCTGTAAACGTTCAGAAGGGTTATCCGAACGGTCTTCAGCTCTGCCCAATTGAATGGTCTTTTTAATGGTTTGTATGCGTTTTGAAATAAAATAAGCTGCCAAACCGAAAGCTGCTACAAAGAGAATTTGTTGAATGATTTGCATAGTTCAGAAAAATAAGCCTGTTTAGCTTACTTAATATTAAAATGTATCAGAACCTCTTTTTGATGATTTTAAAGAAAACCTGGTGATTTTTTTAACAATTTACTGAATTAATTGTGTGTTACAAAGATGTGGGTTTTCTATTTGTTATGCAAGCATACTATTTGAAAAATAATTTTAAAATTTTTGAAATTATTTTTAGAAAATGTTTGGTGCTAAAAAAAAGTTTCCTACCTTTGCAGTCCCGAAACACAGGCGGGATTCAGGTGAAGTAGCTCAGTTGGTAGAGCATCGGACTGAAAATCCGTGTGTCGGCGGTTCGAGTCCGCCCTTTACCACAAAAAACCCCTTAGACGTAACGTTTGAGGGGTTTTTGCTTTTGTGGGGTAGTAAATGGGAGAGTGAAAATATTTTAAGTTTCATTGATTTTTTTATAAACTTTTTCTAGCATCCATGCTTTTACTACTATTCCAAAATCCTTGTCATCTAATATCTTATTGAAAATATCTTGGTTCTGCTCCATTCTTCCAATTAGTTTTTGAACGAATGTTTCATCAAATCCGTATTTAAAGTTTTCTAATGAGTTATTTTTGGCTTGGCTAATAAAGTTAAGTTTTCATCTACAATCCATTGTGCTTCTGTCTGGTCAAATCAATTAAATAAAAATATTTATAATAGTTTTTCCCAGCTTTCTTCTACGATTGGTATTTATTCTTCTATTTTCTGGATTCTATTCAAAGTAAAGTCATGACTATGATTTGAGCTGTAAGAGTATGAATGGTTTCCCCTCTAAGCTAACCAAAGTAAATAGTGCTGAAATCAGGAAAACTTAAATGAGATAGATAAATTAAATAATTAGAAAAACTGACCAGAGGCTCTATTAAAAAAATATTCACCCAAAAACTTGAAGTCAAACTTTATGATACTTGTTAATCTTAATTTGTTTAATGAAAACTCAAGATTTTAGTTAAAGTCAGCCAAAAAATAATTAGTTAAATGGTCTTGCGTAAGTATATTAATGAAAATAATTATATTTTTACAATAATATATATTCGTACAACTGTTAAGCCTAATAGTCATTATATTTATTGATTAATCTGTAATAGAGGATTCAGTATAACTATCTTTCCTAGTTATTCAAATTCAAAAAATTAATAGATTTCACCTTATGCCTCTTACCTTATTGGATATAAATACAATGCCTAAAATTAGAATACAGTTAGAAGCCAATATAGAGACTTATAAGGTCTCTGTTTTTGAAAGTAGTATAATTATCAAAGTTCATAATCACAATATGAATTTTCAACTCTTCTCAATAATTCCGAGCGTTTGTATATCTACCTTCATTCAGTACATCAGTATTGGCAGAATCTCTGCTTCTTTATTTCTATCATATTTATAAAACCCTAACTACACTAGTTACTCAAAATTATTAGATTATTGCCTAGATATTTATAGAGAGAAATGCAAATAATACAGAACAATCCATATCGAGTAATTGGGTTACTTGTTGGAACTACAGCAGCAGAGCAAAGAAGACAATTAACACGCCTTCAGAGATATTTAGAAGCAGAACAAGAACCTGAGACAGACTTTTGTTTTCCTATACTTGGAAATTTACACAGAACAACAGATAGTGTAATTGAGGCAGCATCTAAGTTGAACCTAGACAATGATAAGATGAGTGCTGCTCTTTTTTGGTTTTATAAGGGAAATGATATAACAGACGAACCAGCTTTTGAAGAGTTAAAGGTGGCTAATCAACAGTCTTGCTATGAGATTTGGATAAAGTTGACTTCCTCTGGAGAAGTTACAAAGCGTAATAGTTCAGCTTATCATAACCTCTCAACATTATTACTTTTGCATGCCTTTAATACATCAAAAATAAAGTTGAAATTATTAGAACAAGGGATTTCTTTAAAGCTAAAGTATCTTGAGAGCAATTATGCAAAAGACTTAAAATTACTTGCAACAGATGAAACATACAAAATAACTAATGCTGGGCTTCAGCGTTTGTTTCTTAATGAAATACAGTTAGAACTTGAAAGATTTGGCGTAACATTTTCTGAAAAATTCCTTAATATATTGACTAAACAAGAATTTTCAGCAAAAGAAGATTTCTTGAAAGGTTTTGTTCAAAAGCCAATTCAAGAGATTGAAAAGAAAATAGAGGAAGCTAAAACTAAACGCAAAGCGAATAAAGCTAATGCAGTTAATATTGGTAACGCTTTGTATGAACAAATTGCTGAAAAGATAAATCAACTCAAATCCATTTTAGGAACTTCAAATCTTGAATTTTCTTCAATATCTGACAAGGGTTCAGATGAGATACTCCAATGTGGTATTGACTATTTTTTACATTACAAAGATTCAAGCACAGACCCAGGGAGTGCTTCGATGGATTTGTTCCGTAAAGCCGAAACCTTAGCAATTGGAAACATTGCCAAACAAAGATGTCAAGAAAATGCTGAAAACTTACAGGAATGGATAGATGATAAACCCGAAAGAGATAAGCAAGGGAGAATTTTAGTTGACTTAGGAAAACTTAAAAATCTAATTGATGAGTATGAAGCAAGAGATGAAACAATTGCAAATGCGAAACAACTTTTGGCAAGTGCAAGACAGTATTTAAACAATCTAAAAAACATATTAGGTAGTACAGATGAATTATACCTAGGATTTAGTTCAAGAATTGCATCAGATGCACAAGGAATGTGTGTTTCAGAAATTAATAAACTTCAAGAAAAGTTTTCTAATACATATGACGATGCAATTAAAGTAGCTGCAATCCTTTTGTTAAAGGAAAGAGTTAATGAGGCTTGGGATATAACAACAACAATAGGTTCAATGGATATGAGACAAGATTTTAGAACAAGATATATTCAGAACAGAACTTCGCTTTCTAACTTAAAAGCCCAATTTGAAGCACTAAACATAGCCAGGGAAACAAGTAGTGGAGGAAGTAGCGGTTCAGGTTGCTATATTGCAACAATGGCTTACGGTTATTATGATCATCCACAAGTAATTATTTTGAGACAATTTAGAGATGAAGTATTAGATAAATCAGCTTTTGGCAAGTGGTTTATTAAAACATACTATAACTATTCACCGAAACTAGTAGAAAAACTACGAAACAAAAAAGTGGTAAACAGCATAATTCGCAAAACATTGAACCAGTTTATAAAACTTATCAAATAATGAAAAAAATAGCATACGTCATACTTATATTTTCTTCATTGGGAACATTTGCCCAAAATGTGACCCCTGAAAATTTAGACAAAGAAATAAAGCCCTTGACTGAAAAGATTAAAAGATTTCAATCAGAAAACTACAAGCTGAAATCTGAAATTGGAACTTTGAGTTCAACACTCTCAAAGGCTAACAATCGCATTGATAGTCTGCAAATCCAAATGCAAGCCAATAGCAATAAAATTAACGAAACTGCAAATAAACTTGATATAAAAATTAAGGAAATTGGCGAAAAAAATGAAGGTAAAATCACCCAAGTTTCAGAATCGTTAAGCAAAAATTCTCTTTACGGAATTATCGGAGTGCTTTCAGCAATCCTGCTTTCAGGCCTTTTATATTGGCTATTGAGCAAACGACAACAAACCGATAAGACAAATTTTATTGACCAGTTGAGCAAAACCAAATCATCTATTGAGGAAAGTTTGGTAAAAGAGTTTGGCAAGCAAACCGAATTGATGGATTCTCAATTGCATTTAATTGAGCAACAGAAAACCACTTTACAAGCCACGCCCAACGCAGAGCCTGACCATTCATTAGCGTTGAAAGTTGCAAGTGAAATCAATCTGATTGAAAGAAACATCAATTTGATGGATTCAAAAACAAAAGGTTTGAAACAGTTACAAGCATCAGTTGGCAAATTGAAAGACAATCTTTCTGCCAATGGTTATGAAATGCCTGAATTGTTGGGCAAACAGTTTCATCAAGGATTAAAGGTTATAGTTACAAGTTCTATTCCTGATGAAAACTTGGAAAAAGGTCAAGAAATAATCTCAAAAATCTTGATACCCGCAGTAATGTATAACGATAAAATGATTCAAACAGCCCAAATAGAAGTTTCTGTTGGCTACTAAATAAAAAACAATTTCAAAGTATGAGAAATAAAATTGACTACGGCATTGACTTAGGAACAACCAATTCAGTTATTGCGAGAATGGAAAACGGAGTTCCCACCATTAAAAGATCAGACACATTGAAAGATACTTTTCCATCGTGCATTCATTTCAATAAGAAAAAAGATGTCATCGTTGGTGATGCTGCTTACAACACCATGAAAAATGACAACGCCAGGGCGTTAAAGACTTTTGAAACTGGCAAGACAAATACTTTTATTGAGTTTAAAAGAACTATGGGAACGACTCATAAATATGAAAGTTCCAATATGGGAAGGTCTTTTACTTCAGAAGAGTTGTCGGCTGAAATTTTAAAAACACTAAAATCAGTTGTTAAAGACGAAAATATTAATTCAATAGTAATTACTGTTCCTGCAAAATTTTTAAACCCTCAAAATGAAGCAACAAAAGAAGCTGCCAAACTTCTTGGTTTTAAACACATTGAACTACTACAAGAACCAGTGGCGGCAGCCACTGCGTATGGTCTTGGTTCAAAAAGTAAAGACGGTTTTTGGCTGGTTTTTGACATTGGAGGCGGAACTTTTGATGCTGCATTGATAAAAGCGGAAGAAGGAATTTTAGCTGTTAAAGATACCGATGGAGATAACTGGCTTGGTGGTAAAAACTTGGATGAAGCCATTGTTGACCAAATTATCATTCCAAATCTGCAACAGAATTATGCTATTGATAGTGTTTTAGAGGATACCGATAAAAAGGAAATTTTACGAAACGCAGTTAAATTCTTTGCAGAAGAGGCCAAAATTCAGTTGTCATTCAAAGATTCGCATAACATTCTTTCAAACTTAGGCGATTTGCCTTTTGAGGACGATAACGGAGACGAGCCTGAAATTGATGTTTCGGTAACTCAAAAGGATATGGAAAATGTTGTTGCTCCTATTTTTCAGAAAGCCATTGACATTACAAAGGAGTTATTAAAGCGTAACAACTTAAAAGGTTCAGACCTTGGGGCATTGATATTGGTTGGTGGTCCGACTTATTCGCCAATCCTTCGCAGAATGCTCAAAGAGCAAATTACAGATAAAGTTGATACTTCTGTTGACCCAATGACAGTAGTAGCAAAAGGTGCGGCTTTATTTGCTTCTACAATTTCAGTATCAGACGAAGTAAAAGAAACCACAAGAGATAAAACCAAACTTCAATTGGATATTAAATACGAAGCTACGACCGTTGAATTAGACGAAATGGTAAACTTGAAAGTGCTAAAAGAAAAGACAACAGGCACTTTCCCTGAAAAAATTTATGCGGATGTGGTTCGTTTTGATGGATTATGGTCAAGTGGTAAAAAACTAATTGGCGAAAAAGCAACCATTGTTGATGTGCTTTTGGTTGAAGGTCGTTCCAACTCTTTTGAAATAAATGTTTATGATGAATCAGGTAATAAATTAGAATGCCAACCACACCAATTTAGCATTTTACAAGGTATTGGTGGACTTGATAAAATGCAAGTATTACCTTATAATATTGGTATAGGAAAATACTTTCAAGAATTTGAAGAAGATAGATTTGCTTGCGTAAAAGGTTTAGAAAAAAACAAATCAATTCCAGTTACGGGTGTTAGAAATGGTTTAAAAACAAGAAGTGCTATTAGACCTGGGATGGTTAAAGATGTTATTAGAATTCCAATCTACCAAGGTGACTACAATTCTGAAGGAACTACACCATCGCTTAATAATTTGGTTAACGAATTAATTATTACAGGAGAAACAATGCCAGCATTACTTCCAGAAGGTAGTGATGTTGACATAACGATTAAAGTTGATGGCTCACAATTAATGAAGTTTACAGCTTACTTTCCTTTATTAAACCACACAGAGGAGTTAGAAATTGAAATTAAGCAAACTCCACCACCAAGTGAAGAGTTCTTATCTAAAGAAATTTCAAAAGCTAAACGCACGGCACAAAAAGTTAATGCTGATGACGTTTCTAGAAGACTAGAAGAATTAGAAACACAATTAGAAAACGAAGGTGTAACTGCTGATGGTAAATTAAAGATTCAAGACGGCTTACGTAAAGAACTTTTAAAATTGGACAGTGCTGAAAAAGTTGCTGAATGGCCAAAGGTTGAGCAAGAACTAAAAGACGCTTTCTTTGAATTAGAAGATTTGATAGAAAAGATAAAAATTAATGGTGATGATGAGGATTTGAATATGGACAAAATAGAAACTCATATTCAGGAATACAAGAAAACGATTGAGCAAATAATCAAGGATAAAAATATTAAACAAGCTAAGGAGCTTACACGTGATATAAACTCCTTTAAGTTCCAATTGGTTAGTGAATTAACAGACAATGCACAAGATGCTCAATTTGTAAAACAGCTTAGCAATGAATTTTCAAGTATTAAATGGAAAGATGCCAACAAAGCTCGTCAACTATTAAATCAGTGTTTGCAATTAGCAAATGATGGAAAGACCAAAGCAATCCGACCAATACTTTTTCAGGTTATTGAGCTAATGCACGATGATGAAAAAAGAAAAGACACTTTAGTATAAAAACGATTCTAAAACTATCGAGTTAAGCAGGTTTAAAATTGCAAAGTTGTGAAATATGAGTAAGAACAAAAAAATACAAGTTGAAGGTAAAGAAATAACAATTCTTGTTCAGAATGAAGAGGAATATATTTCACTTACTGATATGCTGAAAGCCAAAGACGGTGATTTTTTTATTTCGGACTGGCTTCGCAATAGGAATACGATTGAATATTTAGGTATTTGGGAATCGGTTTACAATCCCAATTTTAATTATGGCGAATTCGCCATAATTAAAAGCCAAGCAGGGTTAAATAGCTACAAGTTAAGCATTAAAGAATGGGTTGAAAAGACCAATGCCATTGGTTTAAAAGCAACAGCAGGGCGTTACGGTGGCACGTATGCACATCCTGACATAGCGTTTGAATTTGGAATGTGGATAAGCCCGCAATTCAAAATTTACTTAGTAAAAGAGTTCCAACGCTTAAAAGCAGATGAAAACAACCGTTTGCAATTAGAATGGAATTTGCAACGAACCATTTCAAAAATAAACTATCGAATTCATACTGATGCTATCAAAGAAAATTTGATACCCAAAGAAATTACAAATCAACAATCGAGTTTGGTTTATGCCAACGAAGCTGACTTATTGAATGTGGCACTTTTGGGAATTACTGCAAAAGAATGGAGAGATACTAATAGCGATAAAATAGGAAATATAAGAGATTATGCAAGTTTGGAGCAGTTAGTAGTATTGAGCAATATGGAAAGTATAAATGCTTTGCTTATTCAACAAGGTTTATCACAAGTAGATAGGCTTTTTCAGTTAAATAAAGTTGCTATTGCTCAAATGAAATCATTAGTGGAAAGTAGTATAATTAAAAAAATGAAATAAAAAATGGACAATTACAAAGGCATATTACCAAAGAACTTTTCAGTTAATGAGAAGTATTCTATTATGCTTTTTATTAAGCAGGGTAACAATGCCGAAACATATAGAGTAAGAGGTGAAGATGGTAAACTTTATTTTTTCAAACTTTTTAATTATACTAAACTTCATCGTTCGGCATTTGATAGTGAAAATAACTTGCTTGAAATAGAATTTCTAAAATCAATTAGTAATCCTAATATTGTTGCTTACAAAGACAGTGGGGAATTGATTTTTGAGGGCAAAAAATTTGGTTACTTAGTACTTTATTTCATTGTAGGTGAAACATTATCACAAAGAATTTCAAGAGAGCAAATTTCATCATTATATGATTTAAAGCAAATTATATCAGGCATTTTAAATGGGCTAAACTATTTACATGGTTTGCCCAGCCCGATCATTCATAATGAAATTACACCACAAAACATAATGCTTGATTTATCGGATGACATTCCCCAAGCAAAAATTATTGATTTTGGTTTTGCCCGTTCTTTTCACCAATCTTCAAAGTCATTTTCAAAAGAAGGGCTGAATTTAAACTATGTAGCTTCTGAATGTTTCAATAATTTCTATTCTCCTCAATCTGATTTGTTTTCAGTTGGTGCAGTAATGTATCATTTACTTTTCGGAATGCCACCTTGGTTTAAAGACATTTCAAAATTCAAAGCCGATAGAACAAAAGCAGAAGATGTAATAATTGATGAACGCAAAAAAAAACTTTCATTTCCAAAAATTTCCAGCGATGTAATTGACTTTGATGAAGCTGTTTTGAAAGTCTTAAAAAAAGCATTACAGCAAGACCCTGAAAATCGATTCCAATCTGCTAATGAATTTGCACAAGCTTTAAATGGTGAAATTGAAATTGAGGATGTTGATGCGGTTCAAAAAGTAAAGTCAAACAGCAATGACGATAAGAAAATAAAAACACAAAAAACAAAAGGAAAGGGATTTGCTGCGATTGCAGGAATGAAAGAGTTAAAAGAACAATTGCAATTAGATGTTATTGATGCTTTGCTTAAACCTGAAGAATACGTAAAGTATGGTGTTACCATTCCTAATGGAATGCTTTTATATGGTCCTCCAGGTTGTGGCAAAACTTTTTTTGCGAAACATTTTGCCGAAGAAGTCGGATTCAATTTTATGTTGATAACTCCTTCAAACTTAAAAAGTAGGTTCATCAATGCCACGCAAGAAAACATTGCTAAGATGTTTGAAGAAGCCGAGAAAAATGCTCCAACAATCATTTTTATTGATGAAATAAATGAACTAATTCCAAGCCGTGATAGTGATGCACACGAAATGGCAAAAAGTGCTGTGAATGAAATGTTGGCTCAAATGGACAGAACAGGAGAAAAAGGAATTTTTATTATTGGTGCAACAAATTATCCAGATATGATAGACCCTGCAATGTTAAGAACAGGACGTTTAGATAAGAAATTCTATTTACCGCCTCCTGACTTTGAAACAAGGAAAATGATGTTTGAAATGTATTTAAAAAATCGACCTTTAGATTTTGGAATAGACTTTAATACGTTATCAACACTAACTGAAAATTATGTTTCTTCAGATATATCGTTTTTAGTAAATGAAGCTTCCCGAATGGCTTTGAAAACTAAAGAAAGAATTTCAATGACAATATTAGAGAGTGTCATAAAGTCAACAATGCCTTCTATTCCTGTTCATGAATTGAAGAAATATGAAAAAATCAACAATGCAGTACAAAAAGATAGGCCACGAATAGGTTTTTAATCAATAATTAAATTAGATTCTGAATATTTGATTGGGTAGATTTTTCTTATTTATAGATATTAAAATGTAAGGATACATGTATTTGTCTCACACCTAATTTATCAACAGATATACTTTTATATTTCTCTGAAAACGCCCTAAATTTGGTTTTTTAGAGCGTTTACAAAAAAACGCTTTTGCAGAATAGTAAATTTTACCATGTCGGACGGTCTTGTCCGACGTATTTGTCTGACAAGAACCCTTTCAAGTAGAATTGTATATTCCAGCCAATAAGGTTCTTCGTCAATTTTGGTGAAAGCCTATCTTTTGCTGGTTACTACCACTCGTTTTCTGAGTAGTTCAAAGCTCGCACGTCCGTACATTTGTCGCTTAATATTTTTGAGCCTATTGACTTGGCCTTCGACTGGTCCGTTACTCCAATTTGATACAAACCCTTGGTAAACGGCTTGAAAATCCCTTAAAATACCTCTGGCAAACCCTTTGATATTTTCGTTTTCATCATTGATGACTTCATTGCACCAGGCGGCCAATTTATCTCCTTCTTTCTCTTTCATCAGCCTTCTAAAATTTAAAACAGTATTTCGTACCTTCTTAATAATTGGATTGTCTTCTAATAATTTCGCTAAATATGCCCTTGGTAACTCCTCTGACCAATCTTTACGGAAAGTGCTTAACCAAATACTGAGTTGTTTTGAAGAGTAATATTTTACTTTCGCCGCTTCTGGTAAAATTTCAACGATTGTTTTGGGATACTTTTTTACAAAATCATAGACCAATTTAATACTATGTTTGAAGCCTTGCTCTTTAATTTCTTCAAACAGAACTTTTACTTTTTGCTCTCCTTCTTGCCAACGTTTGATGAGATAGTCTTCAAAATCAAGAAGATTACTCTTTTGATGGCTAACTTTTTGAAGAAACGATGTTCGATTCCAATATCTGTCAATCGTATGGCGAGACATTTTAAGCATTTTAGCGATTTTACGTTTACTAACTCCCTCACGTTGTAACTCCTTTACTTTTAGAAAGTTATCATGGTATCGTCCTGTTATTATAATATCTTTTTTAGCGATTTCTATTATTTCTGGTACTATACTTTCTAATACTAATTGTTGCTCTTCACTCAATTCAGCAGAAATGTCTCTCAAACTTTCACGCTGAGTATTCAAAAATCCTTCAAAACCTTCGGTAAGGTTTTTCAAAATATGCCAACGATCGGCTATTTGCACAATCTTTTCATCTGCTTCCGTCGTGGCACTCGCATAGGTTGAAGAGCGGTCTCGGCTAACCGTTTCAATGGATGGATACTGTTTCAGCCAATCTGTGAGGGTTTCACCTTCTCTGTCGGGTAACAAATCAATCACTTCATTCTTCTCTAAATCAACGATTATCGTCCCATATTTTAGTCGCTTTTTAAATGCCCAGTCATCCACACCAATGATTTTTGGCAATTGAATGATTGGAATGGGACACTTAAGAACTAATCTGAGAATGGTAGAAGCACTAATTTTTACATAACACAATTTGCCAATTCGATGAGCCACATTACCGCCTAATTCAAGCCCCATGGACGATATTAAGTTGTTGAGGCGCTCAAAACGTCTTGAATATGCGCTAAGTTGTTCTTTAAATCGTTCGGTAAAAATTTTACGGGCGCAGTCAGAGTTCTCGCAAAAGAACTTACGAACTTGAAGTTTTAACTTGGCAAGTTTACCAGAAACAGGCAAATCTCCAATCGTTCGTGCGTATCTACTATGAATTTTAAAGCTAATGGTCTGACACAGAGGACAACAACTGGAGATTTGACAGCTGCACACCTCGAAATCAATATTTGTGGTAGTATTATGAAATTTGAGTAACGTAAAATCCAGCTCAGATGGCAAAAATAGTGATTGTTTCATGCGCCAAAACTAAGCTAAAAATACAGCTTTCACCAAAATTGACGAAGAACCACATTCGCTACATTATACAAGAATTGTTGGGAGCTAAAAATTCAAGCATAAATTTTAGCCAATCTGAATAGGAAGAGCTTAACATCTCTCACACCTCCTGAAATAGCTCTGAAAGCTTTTATCTTTGCGTTGAAAGATTCTGCTGAAGCATTGGTACTTCGGTTAATAAAGAAATTCAGGATAGAAAGGTAGTGAATCTGGATAGATTTGGATACTGTGCTGAAGGAATCTATATTGGAGCTTTCTATATCATTATACCATAGAACTAGTTTTTTAAATGCTTCTTCCTTGCTTTTACATAGTTTAAATATCTCTCCCAATCAATTGATAACTATAAACCTTTTCAAGTTCTGAGTAACGCTCAAACAATAATTCTGCTCGTTGCTTCTGTAGATGTGTCCATTTACTATAATGCTTGAATAACAAATACCTACTTCTAGCCAATAATTGTTTAAGTGTATCTCCATTAGAAAGTACTTCAGCTACAAAAGTAGTTTTACTTTTCTTTGCCAAACTAATGATTTCATTTTCCTCGTCAAGTGCTTGCCAATGCCGAGCCGAGTACAAGTCGTCATAAGCCATTCTTAAGCCAAGACAAGTAAATCATTATGTTAAATTTTCACATGACATAATCTAGAGAATAAACTTTGACCAATACAATTAATTAAATAGAATATTTTAAATTACGTTAAATTATTTCCTTTGATTGTTGTAAACATTTATTAACTCGTTTTCTTTTAGACGTTGTTTTTCTTCTCTTAACTCCTTTTCTTCTATTTCCTTATATTTTTGAACTGCTTCCCTGCTATGATTTTTATTTAACTCATTTTTAATTTCCTCTCTTACTTGACTATGATTTAACTGAAAGTCTTCGTTACTTACAGGTTTAAGTTTTGTAAGCATGTTTTTATCGGCCTGTTGAGTTGCTTCCTGAATAGAACTACCAGAACGTACAGCTTTTCGAATTTGGTCTTTCCTTTCTTTGAGTAATTCGTCAACACCTTTTTTGTTAGGGGTTGATGAATTATTATTACTGTTTTTTTGAGTTTTCTTCTTATCGCTTTCTAATTCATTAAGCTTTTTATTAGCGAGATAATCCTTTATATTGTCACTATAATCAGCTGCTTTTTGAATATTTTCATAAACAGGTTGATTCTGAAAGTTAAGTATAGGTTGAGCTGTAATTACTTGTTGTACAACACTTGCTGCCTCAATTACATTTTTAACATTACCAGTTGCTTTAACTATAGTTTTTGAGGTTGTTTTGATATCATACCCCATTTTTTCTTTAATGGCTCTCGAAATTTGGTTTGACTGAATATTTAAACTTTCAAGTGCTCTCTTACTTTTTGAGATTTTCTGTTCAATTAACCTGATACGTTGATTATATCTAGGGGACTTTTCATCTATCTTTTTCTTTACATATACAGCTTTTAAATAAGTATTGTGAGTTATTTCTTTTTTTAGAATTTTGACCTGCTTTTTAACAGTCTGTAACTCAGTAAATAATTCACGGTAATTCTTCATGATAATTAGTCTGTTAATACTGGCATTTTAAAAGGATATAATTTAAAATAAGGTTTTTCAGATTCTTCATAGTATCGGATTTTCTTTGCTCTAATTGGATATAGATCATCTGCAATAATAATCTGAAAATCAATTCGCCTTATTTGATCAGGATATATCAAAGGTTTAGCCGCAGATGAAATAGTTTGAGAACTGCCTTTTGATGTCCCCCAGCTGGAATTACTTTTACTAGAGCCAGTTGAGTCTGTATCACTTCTTAATGTCATCGTTGTTTGTCCAGTTAGTTTTGAAACATATTCTGCTGTTTCATTATCTGTTATTCCAAAATACTGTTGTATTTTGCAGTTAGCGATAAATGTTTGCCATTTTTCATTATAAATTGATTTGATTTGAGGTATATCTTGAAAAATCATCCAAAGATTCATTCCATACCCTCGCATAAGGCTGACTGCTTGAATTAAAGGTTCCATATAACCAAGTTGAGCCATTTCATCAAGCATAAACAACACTCTATTTTTTGAATAAGAAGTTTCATTAGATAGTGATTGTATAATACAAGAAATCCATAGTCTAGCCAATCGGCTATAAGCAAATAATTTACTTGCAGGCAAAACTAAATATATACTCTTTTGGCTATCTTTTAAATCATTCAATTCAACACCATCTTCTGAAAGAGATTTGGCTACAAGGGGAGAGTCAAGAAATTCTGTATGTCTTAATACATTTGATAAAACACTGTTTCTCTCATCGCCTGCAATTAAGGAGAACTCACCCGCAACACCTTTTAAATAATTGTTTTCTTGACATTCTTGAATGGTAATCTCTAGATTTTCTTTATTCTTGAAAATTGAAAATATACATTCTCTTACTGTTAAAAGGTTGTTAGATCTATCTTTGTATTCATCTGAAAAAACTACGTATAAAATTGCTCCTCTGATAAAAGATTTTGCTTTTTCATTCCAATGCGGATCTGATTCATTTCCCGATTTTACCACCATCATATCAGCTAGTACATTAGCTTCATCAAAAATCTCATCGTACCGAGACTCCTTATACATTCTATTTATCACTTGCATAGGATTTAGACTAGATAAGTAGTGATTCGGGTGGTAATTACTAACTTTTTTTAAGGTTTCCTTGAAAAAGGTAATTGCTTTTGAATTTTCTACATTTTCAGTTTTTTCTGGTAATGCCTCTAGTCTAGCAATCATCTTTTTTAATTGCTTTGAAACTTCCATAAATGGATCAACAAGTACGATGTCTTGTTTGAGAACTCCCTCACCCCGATGATAGAATGTTTTAATGAAGTTTTCTCCCTTTGGATCAAAAATGATAGATGTGCCAGAGTACACAAATAAATTAGGTATAACTACTCCAGTTCCTTTTCCTGACCCTGTTTTTGCTATGGTAATCATGTGTCCTTCTCCTTCAAACTTTATAGATTGATTAGAGTCGATTGTTCTTCCCAGTATAAATGATGGCGGTTGGTTTAAGGTTGTTTTCGGAAGAAAATTTGCTTTTGATAAATCATAATCATTTGCCCATCTGGAGTCACCATATGGATTAAAGGTGTAGTCATAATCTTCCATTTCATCTCCCCTGTACCCTTTCCACAATAAGAGAAGTAACACAACAATCCCAATAACCATAGGAACAAGGATTGGAAGAAAATAGATTATGAGCGTGAATAATATTAACGATGATATAGCATTAATAAATTCTTTATTTAGTCCATTTAATGGTGTTTTAGTGAATAAAAGAGAGAAAAATAATACTATTATTGTCAATAAAACCATCCTTGTAAAGAAGGATATTATATCTTCATAAGAAAAAAATGAAGCGACTAACTCTTTAAAAGAGCTAGCCTCTATTTGAAAGAATGTTTTGTAACCATATAAACATAGGAGTAACGAAACTAATATTGAAAGTGCTCCGACTTTCCATAAAAATACAAATGGGATGGCTAGATTCCTAAAGAACTGATCAATTCGTGTCATGACTTTATTTTGTTACATTATTTAAATGACTCTTGATATCATGCACGGCATCTAACCTATCATAAACGATTGGTTCCTTTGCATTGGCATAGGCCTTCGAAAAGTAAACTCTCCAAAAACTTTCTATATTACGGAGTGCATTATCTGTTTGAACGTTTCCAGAGGTTGCCTTTCCGATTACGATTACTGCGCTGTTACTGAAATCTGGAATTTTGCCATTTCTTTTTAAGTTATTTAATGCATGGTCTCCTTCTTCCAACTCTATACCATAACCTTTGTTGAAATTATATCCACCTTTAGTATCATTAATCATATCAGAGAAAATGACAACAATGTTAGTAGTAGAAAAATTATCCCCTCCAAAATCAAAATCCTCTGTATCTTTTCGAAATTGTGTAGGCACGTGAGATAAAGAAAATATTAAGTCTGTATTGAGCCCAAGATTATCTTTTTTTATCCTTGACGAGTATGATCTATTAAGATAGTCTTCAATAAATACACCAGCTTTCTGAACATACAGTTGAACCCTCTTTGTTTCCATTTTAGAGCGTTCTAATTCCTTGTCATTTTTTCTTCTGAATGGTGGCGCAAATGAATCAATTGTTGAATCTGGAAGTGTTTTAAGCTCTTCATAAAAAGGTAACTGTTCAAATTTGTTGAATTTAGAAAAATCAAATTCTAATAGTCTCTCTGAATTGTCAGAAGCAGCATTATCTATTGGAAATACTATTAATCTATCATGTGAATTCAAAGAGAGTAAAATTTCTTTTATCCCGTCTATATATCGAGCTAATGCTTTTTTAGAAACACTTTGCGACATATCCACTAAACAAATAATATTTTTACGTTGAGTGTAAATGTTTTTTTTGATGTCACAGCTTGGACAAGTCAAGAGAGTTAGTATTATTATAGTACTAATTCTCTTGTTGAAAAGTATGTATTTAGATTTTATATAATTCATCTTTGATTTTTTGTCTATAGTTTGCTGACTCTATTATATATTCTATTTCATTAAGTGATTCGTATGCAATTTTTCGTTGCTTGTTATAAATGTTTTTAACAGTTTTGAATTTGGATATCTTGTTCCAGTATTTAGAACAAATATTTTCAAATAATTTATCTGTTTTTGATTTGCTTGTTAACTCACCCTTGGTAGTATTTATGTTACTTTCTTTCGTTAAAAATATGAACTTCCTGTTGTTAACATAAGCTTCACAGATTTTGCTACTTCTTGCTCTTTGCATTCCAGCAAATCCACCAATCATGGGTAAACATAGAGCCATCAATATAAAAACAAAGTATGCAAACCCTTTAGTAGATTCAAGCTGATCTGCACGAGCATGAGCTACGATACCAATTATAATTTCAAGGATAATCAATAATGTTCCCAGAAGGATAAACGATTGTTTATTGTCAATCTTTTTTATCTCAAAATTATATTGTTTAGAATCGGCAATAAACAGGTCTCTGAAATACATTACAAAAACAGGTTTTGCTAAAAGAAGTGTTAATGTTAATGTTAAGGTAAGAACTACCCTTAATACACTTATTTCAGTTCCAGTTTCTCCCTGTCCAACTAATATCAAAAAGGAATAATAGTTGAGACCTAGTTCACATAGGAAAGGAACGCAAATGAACCATAGCCAAAATCGTTGGTTTTGTATTTCTGAATCGTACGTAGGTTTCGTGACTGTTGAGTTAGCATAACCTTTTAGCTCTTCAATTTTGTTCGCCTGAGAATTGTTAGCAGTTAATGGATTTATTTTGTTCCTCAGCTCTTTAAGGTTTGCTTCAACTTGTCGGCGGGAAAATTCTTTTATCCCATTTTCGTCATCGGACATCAGTGTTGGGTATAGCAGTTTATACCATAATACAAGAATCATAGAAATTTATTTAAGATAAATGAGGGTGAAAAATGAAAGTATTACTAATTAGAGAAATGCAATTTATTGATATTTTTTAGATGAAATTTTCTATGTTATGAAAAGACATTGCTGTCTAGAAATAAGTTACATTAAAGATCTTTCCTCATATAGCGATTCTTTATAAGAATAAGAAATAATTCCTTTTATTTACCTTAGTTTTGAAATAGCTCAAATATCTATTTATATAATTAGATTTGTTTTTTTTTCAGAGTATTGTTTCATCAACCATAACTTTAATAAAGGGTTAAAGTATAAATACATCCACAGGTTAGATAGATTAATAGGCGTATTAATATCTATCAATAGTCAAAAATTCAATTCTTTTATAGTGTTCAGCTTAAGATTAATTAATGTTGTTTTATGTGTAAATAATTTGATTGACACAGTAGCTATTATCATATGACAGTCTATAATTTTAGAAAAAACATATAGTAATATTATCTTCTCCTCTATAAAAAAGTAAATATATTTTCACTTTTTAACAATGACCTTTTCTGTCAAAATACTATCTAATATAAGAGTGTGCAAACCGTTAATTATTGGACACCTAAAAGCGATAAAGTTAAATCCCATCTATTTTTATTCTATCATAAGCGGTTGTTTCTCTATTGTTTATATTTTTTTTAAATACTTTATTTCGCTAATGAAGATAATAGCACTATAATTATTAAGAATCCATTTCCTCCCCTTTAATGAAAGGCAAAAAACTTCGCTCTTTATCTTAATCGGGAAAAATCGTATTTATTTTAACTTCATCTTTCTCGATATCAAAGCTGAATATAGTTATCATTGTTAATCAAATTAGATAGTATTCTTGATGTCATAAAAAAATCTGTTTAAGAAGTGACAACGTAGTTTTTCATTTTAGTAAAAAATAATTTATTTTTATAAAACATAGTATTGCAAATTTTAAACAACTTAAATTAAAAAGCAATTGAATGTCTTTTCATGTCTCAACGATGTCCTCTAGGACATCCTCATAACTTTTTTATAAAACATGGAGCTGAATAAAAAAACATACAGATTAGCATTTTCCTTTTATTTATTAGACCAAATAAAAAAAGCAATTGACCCATTCACTGCTGAAAAAATTGATGATTACCATAAAAATGGTCTGAAATTAGAAAAATCTGAGCGGGTTTCTGGAAGACACATAATTAGGCTATTAGATAGTAAAAAACTAGAGACTATAATAGATTACAAATTATTAGTACTTGGAAAAATTTATGGAGGGAATATCACGAATCCAGTTATTTTCGAGGATAAATACAGAAAAAACGCAGATGGCAGAATGCTTGACGAATATGTCCAAAAAGCATTACGTTACTTTTCTCCTAAACCACAAAACCACTCTAGTAGAGAAGGTAGTGCATTTTCAGGGATATGGAAAGGACACTCCAAAGAGAAGAAATTCACTATAGAGAATAATGAATCTGTTGAGAAAGAGAAATCTATAGAATATGAAATTTATTTTGAAATAAATGCTAAAAAAATATCAGAGGTAACAGGAACTATTGAAATTTTTTATCATGACCAACCAATAAAGAGTCATCAGCATCAAACTTTCACTTTTTCAGGAAAGGTAATTTCTAATAGCTTATTATTTATCGAATATAAGAACAAAAAGTCAAGTGCGTTCCATTTTGGCTCTATTCTATTTAAACTTAATGCCATTGGAGATACATTAAATGGTGCATTTGTAGGGTATGGAATAACCGCTGAACGAATTGTGCATGGAGAAGTCACAGTACGTAAAGATGTATCAACACACTCATAATCAGAAACCGTACTGGTGCCACAAAATAGTAGCGTATTATTATCTATTTTAGATTTCATTCACATTATACCATTCTCTATTTTGATTTACTCTTTTATAATTACTTGATTTAAAATCACCTTCATACATTAACAGTGAAATCACCTTGACTTTTTAAATTTCTTAATTGCCATGATAATAAAAGCGATAAAGTTAAACCCCATCCAACTTGTAAGCGTTTTATCAAATCGATTTAACAAAGACTTAAAACTATCTATTCATGCGTTAGTGCTTTCAATAGAATATCTCTCTTTGTAGAGTTCTTTGTCCATGATGCGAGACCAATTATCGTCAGTATCATTCCTTTTATTAGGAGTGATATTGGCGATAATTTGTTTTTGATGACAACATAATCGATGTAAGTTTTCTGCGTCAAATCGCATCGGCGAACCATCCTGCGTCGGCATTCATAAATAGTCCATCAACCGAAATATTAGCATCCTCCAACATCATAGTGAGTTCTTCAAAAGAAGACAAAACTCTGTGCGTAAAGTCTCTAACTTTCTCTCTTTTAGGTGTCCAATAATTAGCGATTAGCACACTTAGTTGGAATAGAGAGATATATAAATGTTCCATTTTGTTTAAACTTGAAATGATGTAAGTATAAGAAGACGAATCTATGAACTTATTAATAAGGGTTTAAATATAGCTTAAAATTATAATCAAAAATGGTTTTTTTGAAGCTGTTTAAAATTTTATTTTTTACTTGTAGTGCGTTTTTGGCTAGTCTAAGTATAATAAATATCAAATCAATATTTACTATATTTTTGTGTGGTATTCTTTGTCTCACACCTTATTTATCACCAGATACACTTTTATATTTCTCTAAAAACGCCCTAAAATTGGTTTTTTAGAGCGTTTACAAAAAAACGCTTTTGCGGAATAGTAAATTTTACCTTGTCGGACGGTCTTGTGCGACGTATTTGTCTGAAAAGAACCCTATTATTAGTTGTTGCTAATATTATGATAGGCTGAAGGATAAGCCGTCTTTATTTTAGTGAGTATTTTCTGTAGTTTAAGGTTCTTAAACATCACATAAATAAGAGCAAGTCCTAAAATTAATATTACCGTAAAATGAAATAATGAGTCTTCGTCACCTTTTTTACTTTCGATTTTATTAAGCTTTGACTTCTCGCCATCTTCCAATCTTAATTTTTCAGCATTCAGTTTTCTTTGCTTTTTTGCTTCCAATGCCAAGGCTTGTACTTTCTTTTCTTGTTCAAAATGTTCAGACAGAAGGTTGACAATAAATTGACTGATTTTTTGACCTTTCTGGGTTGCTCTATCAGAAATCAGGGATTTCATTTCTGATGGAAGTCTAAAATCAATCTTATCCGTTTTAGGAATATGGATTGTGTTGGTTTCTAAAGTATTATTTTCGTTTTCCTGATTCATGAATTTGTTATTGTTTTAAAATCCCAAAATAGTGGATACAGACTTTCTGTTAAAGCCAATCCAGTAATATTATCCTTTTTAACTAAGTAGTCCGCTAAGTCATAACCATTGACTCTCTGTTCGTGTGTAGCGGACTTTTCTATCAAGGTTGATACACTAATATCAAAACCTAATAATTTAAGTATTTCGGCTTTATCTAACCATTTTTCATAGGGAGTTTGCCCTTTATTACTCAAGCCAACATCTGGATAAAGTATAATTTTCCTATTTTTAAGAGGCTCAAAATTCTGGATAGACAAACTTATACCACCAGAGGCTAACCAAATCATTTTGGGATAAATAACTGTTAAAAGAATAGCCGTTTTCTCAGATTCCACAATTGCTACTGGCTTATCTAAATTATCATTGATTTGATGTAAGCCATAAAAACATTGTTGTAAATTGAAGTCCTTCAATTTTGCCAATGAGTGTACCCAATTTATATGATTTTTGGGCTCTTTTACTCTTTTTCCTGTCAAAGGATTGTAGAGCATAATTTTCCCAGTTCGTACTCTCATTTCTTCGTCAATTTGCCAAAAAATCGTAGCTCCATGCCAGTGAGTAGATGGTGCAATCTTAAATATTTCAATTAAGTTATTTGTTATTTCATCCTTAAAAAGACTTCTTAAGTAGCCAATAAAATGGTTAGTCTTTTTTCTTGAAAGTGATTTTTCTAAAAAACTATTTGGAATATACGTTGGTTTGATTTTGGGTAGTGCCAACTCAATTTTATCTAGCTTAATTGGTACGAACTCTATTTGATTATCATCATAATATTGTTTAGGAGTATAATGATACCCACAGTTAGATTCTCTATTACAACGTCCCACATTATCATTAACATAATTATTTAATTCTCCATCCCAATATCTTTTCAATGCCTTTTTGAGGCATTGAGGGCATATAAATAACTTTGTTGGTCTTATTTTATCCAGATAAAAACGATAATTCATACTATTTAAAAATTTTTTCGATTTTAAGTTACCTACTTACCTATTGGTATTTAAGGTGTTGATTAATAGTGGATTAAGGTAGGTAGGTAAGCTGAGAACTAAGTTGCCTATCTTACCTACTGATAATATTATTAAATTAGGTAACATAGGTAACTTGATTTTTAACCTACCTACCTAGTTTAAGTAATTGATAATCAGTATTTTTGGGTGAAATAGGTAAGTAGGTAACTTAAAACTATAAAATCTAAATATTTTTTATTACTAAATACCCATACCGTTGCATGCCTTCCTTTACTTTTTTTTCTCTTTTAAAGTATTTATTTAAAATTTTGCCGATTTGAATATTATTGATTTTACTGATTCCTGAAGAAATCTGTAAATAAGTTGTGATTTCGGTAGCTTGAAGAAATTCAACTCCAACCTGATTAGTTTCTTTCGGAATGCTCAAATATCTTAAGACTAATTCTTCCTCAATTGATATAAGTTGGAATTGGGCATTTCTAAGTTCATTTTCTTGTATTTCTTCTGTAGTTAAATCATGCTTAAAACCAGATAAATATAAATGGTATGCCTGACGCCATACATCATTAATATTGATTTCTTTAGAGTAATTCCAGTCGATGGAATTGATTGTAAAACATAGCCATCTTACTGAGCCAGTTTCATCTGTTAAAAATTGAGCTAGGTTTGTCGAACCAATGAAGGATGCTCTTCGAAAAATATTACTGTTTTTAGCATCATAAGGTAATCTGACATTGATTGATGCTTTACTAAAATAGGACTTTAATGCATTAATTTCGGATTTGTGTAGGGTGCTAAGTTCATCTAAATTAATAAGAATATTAGTTGCTAGAAGGATTAATCCATCTTTATCTGTAGTTATGTCCTCAGCATAGTATTTTAAAAGCTCTGGAGGACATAAAGATCGACAGAAGGTCGTTTTTCCAGTGTTTTGTCCAGACTGTACTAGAATAAAGGCTTGTTTGTTGAAATAATCTTCTTTTAATGCACACCTTATTGTTCTTACTAAATGCTTTTTGAAATGCAGATTAAATTGTTGTTGATTGTCTGCGGAAACGTAACTAGCAAGTTTCTCGATGTAATCTGGTTCATTAGTTCTATATGGGACTAAGTTTTCAAAATACTTTAGAAAAGGGTCAATTTTTTCAACGAAGTCCGATTTCAGAATTTCCCTAAAATCAGATTTAGAAATTTTGATTCCATCTTCTCTAATGAATACATAAAGATTAGAATCATTTAACGGCTCGAAGAGTTTTTTGTCTTTTGCTGAAATTAAAAGCTCAAGTTTAACTTTATCAAACTGCAAATCGTAATGCTTATTAATTAACGCTTTTGTTTGATGGAAGAGAGTCGTATTATCATTCTTATTCGTTTCATGAGGATTTGTAGTTATATTTAATTTTATCTCATGTGAGTTTTGAATAATAACATTACTTAGCTCATCTTCTAAATCAGATAGACACACGTCTCCCTCACGGACTCCTTCGTGTTGTTTCATTTTTTTTATTTAAAATGTGTTGAAATTATTCGTGGTTACTTTGAAGATAGCTTTCTAATTCTGAACGATTAAACAATATACGACGTTCGCCAACTCTTACTCCTTTGATTTTACCTTCTTTACGAAGTTTCACAAAAGTAGGTTTACTGATTTGCAGGAAATCAACAGCTTGATTAAAGTTTAATCGAACCTCTTGTGCTGAAGGCGGGATTTGCGACATGATTTTTAGCCCATCTAATTTAGCTTCTATCATTGAGCCAAATATAGACATAAGCTCTTCCACCGTTAAAAATACAGCAGGTTTCTTTGCATTCTCATCTGAGTATGCTAATTTTGAGTTAAACATAAGATTCTTTTGTTTTACGGGCAATTATCAGTTTAAGGTTTCCAAGCGAATAACTGATGATGCCCTTTTTTTGTGTTTTTTTTATAAACTACATGCAAATATATGTTTTTTGAAATTGAATTTTCATAGAAAACTTCTTCTTTTTTTCTCCATTCCTTCCCACTCAATTTGAAATATTTATACTTTTTTTAGTTTTTTAGGTGCTTATTTTTATAAAAATCTAATTTTTGTATAAAGAATACATAAAAATCAATTAAAAAAAATATAAGGATTAATCACTAATAACATACTCATAGCATATTTATAGATTATTAATACATTATTGATGCATTGAATTTATTTTTATTATTGTTGTTTTAGTTGATTGTCACCTTTTTTTGTTATTCATGTAAAAAGCTAACTTTTTTTTATTTGCTTAAAATTTGAGCCTGCTTTTAGAGGTGTTTTAGGATGTATGTTATAGTTTTTTTGAAATTGTATTATTCTAATATTTTCAAGCTAAAAAATATTTATTTTATTTTATCAAAAATAGATTAATTGTCCCATTTGTCCATCTCTGAACGTTTATCCTTATCAGTTATCTTGATATATTTTTGAAAAGATTTTAAATCCTTATGACCAGTCATAGACCTAATTACGGGTATAGGTAATCCCCTAAGAATACTTTGAGTAATAAAAGTTCTTCGTCCTGTATGGGAAGTTATTAATTCGTACTTAGGTACTGTTGTTTCAAACCTAATCCCTTTCTTGTAGGTAATTACTTGTTCAGGTGTATCAATTCCTATTTCTTTAGCTACTTCTTTAATGTAGTCATTGAACTTTTGTTGAGAATATTTAGGTAGATTATTATTATATTTCTCAAGCACTGCTCGCGAGTATGTATTTAATGGAATAACTAAAGGGTCAGCAGTTTTAATTGTTGTCAGATGGATGGAGCCGTCTTTAATATTTTCAGGTTTTACATTGGAAAAGTCAGATTCCCTTAATCCTGTAGAACATGCAAAAACAAATAAGTCTCTTACTCGTTCTAATTTATCACTTTTAAATTCGTGCATCCATATAATTCTTAATTCTTCCCGTGTGATATAGACAATATGAGTTTCATATTCTTTCAATCGTTCAAAGTCCTCTAAGATTATGGCATTATAAAGTTTTAACTTAGAAGCATATCTTAGAAACCCTTTGAGATAGTCGAATTGCTTATTAACACTACTATTAGCTAACTCCACATCCTCAAGTAACCAGTTTCTGAATTCAGAATAGAACTTGTAATTAATATCTTCAAAAGAGGGTATTTTTTTTCCAAAGAATGCCTTTAATTTATTTAGTGAAGTACGTCGGTGTTTAGCGATTTCAACTGATTGGAAAGTCCCTCTTTCTTTAATATATTCTTCATACCAATCGTATAAGTTTTTAGTTGGTTGATTTAAGGTTTCGTCAGTTTGTTGAGTTTTATTTAATTGTTCCTCAATCATCTGGAATGTGATTGATTGACTTGATAACATCGCTGAATCAATAATGTTGTTAATTATTAATCTACGCATGTTTATTTTAGCAAACTCCTTTTCATAGCCATATCCCCATGATTTTTTAAGCCTCTGACTCTTCTCATCCCAATGCTCTGGCTTTACTTTGATTCCTGTGGTATAAAGTTTAACTTTGCTGTCTATACATACTTGCACATATACTGTTGTGCTTTCATAGTTGTTTTTTCTATCAGAACGTAACTTTAACTTAGTTGTCGCCATACTTGTGCTTTATTTACATTTGCAAATATATTGGAAAGTTTTTGTAAAGCAAGTGGGTAAGTAAAATGACTATTGTTGCATATTTTTTGATACTATTGAAATATAAAAATGCCTTCCAGATTCATTTAAAGGGGTTTTTGTGTAATTTAAGGAGTACTTTGTATTAATATATAGTGTTCCGCCCTTTACCACAAAAAACCCTTTAGACGTAACGTTTGAGGGGTTTTTTATTGAATTTACGTTAACTATCAACTGTACTCACAAATGCTGTGTAACGATTCTTCTAGTGTTATATCTATCAACTATCATAGATGTTAGCTTACAATCATCCTAATTTAAATACCTTATCTCCTGATTCTATATCAAACAATTTCTTAGGAAAATATGCCGGCAACTAGGGCGAAATAATACTCAAATTAGAGAAAATAGAGTCTAATATTAAACGAAAAATATTTTTCATCGAAAAAATAAAGTAAAAAAGAAAAATTGTTATATTTGAAATCTTCAAATAACTAAGTAGTTCAACTATGGCAATAAGTTTAGTAAAAGGACAAAAAATAGATATTGGATTGTCCAAAATTAGTGTAGGTCTTGGCTGGAATCCTAATGAAGGAACAGGAGAGAGCTTTGACTTGGATGCGTCGGCTTTCATGATAGATGCCAATAGAATTATTCCTGCTGATGATTTTTTTGTATTTTATGGGAACGTAGATTCTCCTGATGGAGCTTTGCACCACACTGGCGATGACCCTACTGGAGGAAATAGTGAACATGGAGATGATGAGACTGTGCAAGTAGATATTGCTAAAATTGACCCAAATATTCAAGAAATTCTTTTTGTTGTAACCATACACGAAGCTTCAGCTCGTAAGCAAAACTTTGGGCAAGTCAGAAATTCATATATTAGAATTGTTGATGAAGATACAAAACAAGAGATTGCAAAATATGAATTGGATGAAGATTTCTCAGTAGAAACAGGAATCGAATTTGGAAGACTTTACAAAAGGAATAATAGTTGGAAATTTGAAGCTTCAGGCATTGGATATAAAGAAGATTTGGCTTTCTTCTTGTCTAAATACTTTAAAGGACAAATTATTAAATAATCCTTTGTAAATTTTTAAAAAACTACCCTAATTCTACCCTTTATGAAAACATATAAACATTATTCGTTCGACCTTTGGCTTACACTTATTAAATCAAATCCTACCTTCAAAAAAGAAAGAGCACTTTTCTTTTTTAAACATTTTAATGCTTCAAAAAAAACCTTAATAGAAGTAGAAATCATTTTTCGTCGTATAGATTTAATGGTTAATGCTGTCAATCAGAAAAGTGGTGGAAATATTAGTGCAGAGGAGATGTACTTGATGGTTGTTTATGAGATAAACGAATCTGATTGTATTTTCCATAATCTTGATATAACATGGCTCCTTAATGAAATGGAGTTACTTTTCTTTCAATATATTCCTGTAATTTATGATGAAAACACACTAAATGCATTAAAAACCATTAAGGAGAATAATGAGACCTCAATGAGTATTTTGAGTAATACTGGATTCATCAAAGGCTCAACATTAAGAGTTGTATTAGAAAGATTAGAATTAGCGCATCTTTTCGATTTTCAACTTTATTCTGATGAAGAGGGATTATCAAAACCTAATCCCAAATTTTTCGAATTGATGCTTGATAAAGTCTCGACGCTAAAAGAAAATAGACCAATAAATTCAAGTGAGATTATTCATGTTGGTGATAATTTAGTAGCAGATATTTATGGCGCAAATTTTATAAAAATTAATAGTTTTCAAATAAACTCAAATAAAAATACAATTTCTGACTTATTAAAATAATGCAAAATACTTATTCGCTACATAAAATTAATAGTATCGAAAGCCTAGGGTTTAGTCCTACTCATTATAGCAAATTCAAATATGGAGATGATGCAATAGCCCAAGAATTTGGTACATGTTTGGCAGAAGGTTTTATTAAGGACCATTTAATGAAATATCCAATTCATACTCAGATAGTGGTTATCTCTAGTCCATTTGCTTTTATTCCTACAGCTACATTTGCAATGAAAAACTATTTTGTATTTCGTTTGAACAGATGGCTAGCATCGAATAATTTCCAAGTTGTCCAAGAAACAAAAGTTACTCGTAGTATTACGTATAAGGAAGATTATGGAGAGTTGGATGAAATACAACGTATGAAATTAATTGGTAATGATAAATTTCATATAGATAAAGATTTCCTGAGAGATAAAGTGTTAATTTTCTTGGATGACATTAAAATAACTGGTAGTCATGAAAAGATGATTACAAAAATGCTAAGGGAATATAATTTAGAAAACGAAACCCATCTTTTATACTTTGCCGAATTATCTAACCGAAATATCCATCCTAATGTAGAAAACTTTTTAAACTACTATTGTGTAAAATCTATCTTAGATTTAGATGGCATCATCAAAAATGAAAGATTCGCCATTAATACTAGGATTGTAAAATATATTTTAAGCGGAGAGAGTACTATATTCAAAATATTTATCCAAAATCATCATAATAGTTTTCTTGAATTACTTTATGATATGGCCATTGGCAATAGCTATCATACAATTGAGGCCTATCGAGAGAATTTGACTACATTAGAATCACACATTCAAAAAATAACTCAAACTCAAAATATAATAACTATTTAACATGGCAATTAATTTACAAAAAGGACAGCGAGGGTCTCTGACTGCTCCTAAATTTACAATTGGTTTAGGTTGGGATACTAACAGTTCTTCAACAGGAAAAGATTTTGACTTGGATGCTTCAATTTTTGTAATGGGTGCAAACAAAAAAATCTTATCAGACAACCATTTTGTTTTCTATAATAATTCAAAAACACCTGATGGTGCTGTGGAACATTCTGGTGATAATTTAACAGGAGATGGAGATGGAGATGATGAACAAATTAAAATAGATCTTTCTAAAATAGATATTAATGTTACTGAAATTTGTATAGTAGTAACTATTCACGAGGCAGAAGATAGAAAGCAAAATTTTGGACAAGTGCGCAATTCATACATTAGAGTTTTTGATTCGACTACTAATATCGAAATACTAAAATATGAGTTAGAAGAAGACTTTTCAATTGAAACCGCTATTGAATTTGGTAGAATTTATAAGCGTGGTGATGAGTGGAAGTTTGAGGCAGTCGGTTCTGGAATGAAAGGAGGCTTAGAAGATTATCTAAATAAATATAACTAAAATAAACACTAATACTATGGCAATTAATTTATCAAAAGGACAGA
Source organism: Arcicella sp. BE140 (assembly GCF_031456255.1). Lineage (NCBI taxonomy): Bacteria > Pseudomonadati > Bacteroidota > Cytophagia > Cytophagales > Flectobacillaceae > Arcicella > Arcicella sp. BE140. The sequence goes on from NZ_JAVDUE010000003.1 coordinate 192,274, forward strand.
AGATTGATTTAAGAAAAGAATCTGGAACGGAACTTACAAATTTTTGTGTTGGAGCTAACTGGGGAGCAATAGAAACAAAAGGTTTTTTGGGATTATCGACTAACAAACAAAATATCGATTTAGATTTAAGTTGTGTTTTGATTGATGATAAAAACAATTTGTGTGATCATATTTATTCACCGCTTTATAAAATAGATTTTTTACAAAAATTCGGTTTGCCAAAAGGGAAATTAAATACGATTGATAATGCACTGAAACATACTGGAGATGATTTGAATGGTGATTCTGGTGGAGACGATGGCTTAGATAATGAAATTATCACAGTAGATTTAACGAAAATTAATCCTAATGTTTCAAAGATATTTTTCTTCTTAAATAATGCAGGTAAAGAAGATTTTTCAATGATTCCTTATGCTAAAATTCGTATGTTTGAAGGTACGTCTACTAAAGTTTCTTCTGTTTTTGCATCATACAATATCGCAGCAGAACCGCAATTCAGAGGGAAAACATCATTAATATTAGGTAAGCTTTATAAAAAAAATGACAAGTGGAAGTTTGATGCTATTGGTGATCCAACGGACGACTCATTTTTAGGACAAACTATTCACAGAATCATTCAGTCATATTTATAGATTTATAACTATACCTAATCATATGGAAATTAATACTAATGGCTTAACACCTAATGAACTTAGAGATGGTGTAGCACAAGGTGGTAAATTTGTATTTTTTAAATATACCATTTCTATTATTATCATGACTTTCAGACGAACATCTGATATTTATTATATTGAACCTGGGGGATCAACCTTTACCCATTCATGGAGTAGTATATTAATAAACCTGTTGTTGGGTTGGTGGGGTCTTCCATGGGGACCTATCTATACTATTGGTGCTCTCTATAATAATTTTAGTGGTGGCGAGGATGTTACTGGAATAGTGATGTCACAGATTAATGATAACGATGCATCATATGGTACAGGAACAAACTATAATATTCCTGGACAAGGTACCAACACTTCCACTAGTAGCCAACCTACTTACAACATTCCCAATAATGGTGGCAACAATGATGGGAATACCTACAATATTCCACGTAATTAATTGTAAATTGTCGATAATGATGGATAGATTAAAAATCCATTATTATCGACAATTTTTTAAACAATCATCCACAAAGGATTAAGCATATGAGAAGACTACCCGTTTACTTAGTATTAGATACTTCTGGCTCAATGAATGGCGAACCTATTGAAGCCGTTAAAAATGGTGTACAAGTAATGATAAGTTCATTACGGCAAAATCCTCAAGCTATTGAAACAGCTTTTATTAGTGTAATTACTTTTGATACTAGTGCACAGCAAATTATTCCATTGACAGATTTAGCCTCTTTTCAGATGGTTGATATAAAAGCCTCAGGAGTAACTGCTTTAGGAGAAGCCCTTAAATTAGTGAGTAATTGTATTGAGCGAGAAGTTGCTAAAACCACTATGGAACAAAAAGGTGATTGGAAGCCTTTGGTTTTTATTATGACTGATGGTGTTCCAACAGATAACTGGCAACATGGATTAACGGAGTTTAAAAAGCATAAAACTGCTTTTACAATTGCTTGTGCTGCTGGTAGTGGTGCAGATACTTCTATTTTGAAGCAAATCACGAATGATGTAGTTAGCTTAGACACGGCAGATAGCGCTAGTATTTCAAAATTCTTTTTGTGGGTTACAGCCTCTATCGGTGTATCATCAACCAAGGTAGAAGACAGCGGTAAAGAAGTGCAAGGCTTAAAAGAATTGCCTCCGCCACCATCAGAACTGAATATTGTAGTTTAATTGACCCCTAAGATGAGAAGATTACCCGTTTATTTTCTATTAGATACTTCTGGTTCAATGTATGGCGAACCCATCCAAGCATTAAACAATGCCCTGAGCGGTATGATTAATACCCTCAGAATGGATGCTCAGGCACTGGATTCGCTGTGGATATGTATTGTGACTTTTGATAGAGAAGTAAAAGAAATAGTACCCCTTACTGAATTAGCCTCTTTTCAGTTGCCCGAAATCACCTGTCCACAGAGTGGGCCTACCCACACGGGCAAGGCATTGGAGATGCTGTACCAAAAAGTAAAAACGGATATTATCAAGGGCAGTCCCACCCAAAAAGGCGACTGGAAACCCCTATTATTCCTTTTTACAGATGGCAAACCCAACGATTTGCAACTATATAGAGAGATGCTTCCGCAAATAAAGTCCCTTAATTTTGGAGCGATTGTATGCTGTGCCGCAGGCAAACTAGCAGACGATAGCCTCTTGAAAGAATTGACTGATAGCGTAATTCATTTAGACAATGCCGATAGCACTACCTTGAAGCAGTTTTTTAAATGGGTTTCAGATACCATAGAACAAGGAAATAAAAGCCAAGGTACGGGCGAATCTGTCGCTTTACCTCCTCCTCCAAGCGAAATAAATATTGTAATATAATGAACCTAATACTCCATATTTTAATCAATATCCTTATCGTTGGTTTATTCCTTTATTCAAAACTTTTGCCTTATAAAGATAGACTAGGCGGTCAGTTCAAAAGTGCTTTTGATTTTTTTAGTAGCTTATTTACCCCTATTCTCAACGGACTAAAATCTGCCTTTAAACCCTTTGAGGTTGGGCAAGGTTTGTCTGTCGATATGTCACAAATTGTATTATTAATAATTCTACTATTGTTGAACCGATTATTTTAATGTAAAACAATGAGACGACTCCCTATTTACTTCTTGATTGATGTATCCGAATCAATGGTGGGCGACCCAATCCAGCAAGTAGAAGATGGTATCGCTACCATCATCAAAGCCATCAAAACCGACCCTTACGCTATCGAAACCGTTTGGATTTCGATTATCGTCTTTGCGGGACAAGCAAAAACCTTAGTACCCTTACAGGAAGTAGTAAGTTTTTATCCTCCCCGATTCCCGATAGGAGGAGGTACTTCGCTTAGTAACGGACTCGGGCATTTGATGTTTGAATTACGCCGAAACATCGTAAAAACAACTATGGAGCAAAAAGGCGACTGGAAACCCATTGTATTTTTATTGACAGATGGAGTTCCAACAGATGATACCAAAGCCGCCATAACAGAATGGAAACAGCATTGGGGCAAAACTGCCAACATGGTAGCCATTTCTTTTGGCAATGGGACAGACTTATCCTTGTTAAATGAATTGACCGACAACGTCCTGACGTTCAACAATGCGACTCCCGAAGATTACCGAAAATTCTTCAAGTGGATTACAGACTCTATCAAAACGAGTAGCATCAGTGTAGAAAACAATAATAGTGGTTTTGAAATGGCGAAGCTAGACGATAGCTCGCTTACCAAAATTGATTTTAGCAATGCTAAAGCCAAACCCGTAGAACAATATATTGATAATAATTTTGTAGTATTAGCAGGAAAATGCCAAAATACTAAAAAACCATATCTTATCAAGTACAAGAAGTTTTTGAGTAATGCTAATACAATGGGCTTTAATTATCAAAGCCTTTCATACAGACTTGTAGGAGCCTATAAAGTAGATGATACGTACAACGAGTTAACAGACATCAACGGTATCTCTGCAAAAATCAATACAGAAGAACTGGTAGGGATGCCCGCTTGTCCATGCTGTGGCAACCAATATGCGTTTGCGATGTGTGCCTGTGGAGAACTACATTGCGTTGGTACACAAAATATTAACGAAAATGATAAAAATGAAGCTGAAATAAGTGCAACTTGCCCTTCGTGCGGTGTACACGGAAGTTATGGATTTAGTAGTGGCGGATTTGATGTAAACAGAACCCAAGGATAATACCTACCATGAACCAAACAACGAAGCAGTACATAGATACCTTTTTTGGACAAATAAGCATAGTAGTTCCTGCCCACAGAAAACAACTTTTTGAGGAGTTTGTTCAAAATGAAACCAATATTAAAGCGGTAAAAATCATACAGGAAACCCAGAAAACGATGACAGAGCAATGGAGAATAAAGAATATCATACAGGACATCATTGATACCCCTCTTGTTATACCCAATGCTACCGTTGGCAAACCCTATAAAGCCATTTTAGATTTGTGCAAACTTGGCGGTATGGAGGAAGACAACATTGTTTTTACAGAATTTGAAAATTTAGAACACCTAGGTTTAGCTTACGACAACGAGTCTGAAAGCATTAATGGAATGCCTACCCAAAGCGGAGATTTTAAAATCTCCATGAAATTCAGGGTGAGGGACGAAGCCGACGATTCAGTATTGAACGAAAAACGCATTCCATTGATTATCAACGCCGACCCAAAGTCGCTCTGGAAAGATATACCCAGCACCCAACAAGAGGATAACTATTGGAAGGAAGACAAGGCGGAGGCTTTTGAAAAACTTGGCGACAGGTACATTGTTGTGGCATCTAAAAGGGGGCGTTCGCATGCCAATGTAGGTTCTTTTAGGGATGATGATTTTGCTTTTAAGCATTTTCCAGATACAGGCTGGAACCTAGTATGCGTTGCGGATGGTGCAGGCAGTGCCAAGTTTTCAAGAAAAGGCTCAAAACTAGCCTGTGATGGTATCATCGACTATTTCTCTGGAAATTTAACGGCAACATCCTTTGCTGAGTTTGATAATCTACTGCTGGAACATAACGCTGGCACTGGCGAAGATACTCACAAAAAGATTAATCTTTTTCTGTATAACAATTTAGGAAATGCTGCCTTTACTGTTCATAAACAGCTAGAAGCTTTTGCTACAGATACCCAAGCAAACCTCAAGGATTTTCATACTACCCTGATATTTGTTTTATTCAAGAAGTATGACTTCGGCTATGCCATCCTGTCGTTTGGGGTGGGCGACTGCCCAATAGGACTGTTGAACAAAGACTTGACAGAGATTAAATTAATGAATTGGCTAGATGTAGGTGAGTATGGTGGAGGGACAAGGTTTATCACAATGCCCGAAATATTCAGTAGCAATAAATTCAGCACCCGTTTGGGCTTTAAATTAGTAGATGACTTTTCGTATTTAATGCTAATGACCGACGGTATCTACGACCCTAAGTTTGTGGTAGAAGCCAATCTAGAAAAAATCGAAAATTGGCAAGCCTTTTTGGATGATTTAGGCGGAAACAACGAAGAAAAAATTACTGTAGCCTTCAACCCCGAAAACACCAAAATAGCCAATCAACTATCGTCATGGATGGATTTTTGGAGTTCTGGCAATCATGATGACAGAACATTGGCAGTTATATTTTAAGTAATTGAGTGATTTAATGAATGAGCGATTTAGTGATTACAAATTTAAACTGCGGCGACAGACTGCTCATAAATTACCAATTGTTAAAGTAGTACGTTTAAAACAAACGACGTTGTTTTGTGAATTAAAGTGCTCACTAGCAATATATCAAATTCAAAACTCATCGCTTACAACTCACAATTCCTAAATAATGGGTGTAATTACAGTAAAATCCATCATCAACGATTCCACTTATCAATATGTTGATAACGGAAACCCCAAGAGTGGCACGGCAAAAAATGTGTATTTTAGCCCTGACAAAAAATACGTAGTCGCTATTTTTAAAGACAAACAAGACTTTAACCAAAAGGAAAGACTTACGAAGATTGTAACCCAGTATTACAATGCCATAAAAACCAAAGAAGCAGGAGATTATTACCTAGAAGAAATATATCGTTGGCCTACTGATGTGATTGAAATTGAAGGCAAAACGGGTTTAATTGTACCAATATATAATTCAAAATTCTTTTTTAAGAAAGGCTATGCTACCAGTGATTTAATTCAAGGCGAAGAAAAAAATGGAAAGTGGTTTGCTGCTTCTAAGTTCAGAAATAAGCTTTTCCCTTTGCGTTTGGACGAAAGCGAATTGGGTAACTGGTTGGGGTATTTTCAGATTTGTGTCAATTTGGCTAGGGGCGTAAAAAAAATGCACCAAATGGGTTTATCGCATTCGGATTTATCATACAATAATGTCTTAGTTGACCCAGTTACTAAGTCTGCCTGTATGATTGATTTAGACGGTTTAGTAGTGCCGGGGCTATTTGCAGCAGAAGTAATTGGCACAGCCGACTTTATCGCTCCAGAGGTACTAGCTACCAAACATCTGGGCAGAACAGACCCAAACCGCAAGCTCCCCAATCGTTTAACTGACCTTCACGCCTTGGCGTGTTTAATCTATATGTATCTGCTACACAGGCATCCGCTAAAAGGAGGCAAAGTGCATGATTTAGATACAGAAAAGGATGATTTGCTTTCAATGGGCGAAAAAGCCTTGTTTATCGAACATCCCACAGATGCTACTAACAGGCCTAAGATGAACCAAATATCTAAATGGGATACCTATTGGGCAGATGTGAATAAGCTACCTTATACCCTAACGGGACCATACCTAAAAGAGCTATTTAACCAAGCCTTTATCAAAGGGCTACACAATCCCAGCGAACGCCCAAATGCCGATATGTGGGAACAGGCACTATTAAAAACTACAGACTTGATGCAGCCCTGTAGTAATACAGCCTGTGAACAAAAGTGGTACGTTTTTGATAATACCACCACGCCCAAATGTCCTTTTTGTGGTACTCCCCACAAAGGAACACTCCCTGTATTAGATCTATATCACCAATTTAAACCAAGTGTGTGGCATCCAGAAAACCATCGACTGATGGTTTACAACAATCAATATTTATTTCAGTGGCATGTAAATCGTAACATAACCCGAAACGAACGCCTGACACCTGCCCAAAAAGAACCCGTTGGATACTTTACTTTTTATAATAATGCTTGGGTTTTAGTGAACCAAAAACTAACAGGGCTCAAGGATTTAACAGAAGATAAAATGATAGGTATTAACGAAATGGTGACATTGACTAATGGGAAAAAACTATTACTATCAAAAGAAGACGGTGGAAGAGTAGTAGTAATCACGATGGCAAATCAATAATTTAAAACTTAACTCATTTAAAATGAATTCGTTAATTCAAGATATTAGCATCCTTTGGCAAGATGTAATCAACCATCCTGGCAATTCACTTGCCATCATTGGAAATTTAATCATTATCGAAAGTTTACTATCGGTTGATAATGCGGCTGTTTTAGCTACTATGGTAATGGACTTACCCCAAAATCAGCGAGATAAAGCATTAAAATATGGTATTTGGGGCGCATACTTTTTCAGAGGAATAGCCATGATTTTCGCTTCAATTCTCATTAGTATTTGGTGGCTAAAGCCAATTGGAGGGCTTTATCTTTTATACCTAGTTTTTGACTGGTGGAAAGGCAAACAAACTGAAACTACCGAAGATGATTTAATTGATAAAAAAAGCAATTGGCTTTATAAATTAACTGTTGGTTCATTAGGTACTTTTTGGGCTACAGTAGCTTTGGTAGAATTAATGGATATGGCTTTTTCAATCGATAATGTTTTTGCGGCTGTAGCGTTTACACCCAATATTATTTTGGTTTGTATAGGGGTATTTATTGGTATTTTAGCCATGAGATTTATCGCACAATGGTTTGTTAAATTGATGGAAAAGTACAGTTTTTTAGAAACTTCGGCTTTTATTGTCATCGCTATTTTAGGGTTAAAATTATTATTGTCATTATATGAATATCTTTATCCAGATAGTGGTTTTAGTCAGTTTCTAAAAAGCCATATTGCAGATATTGTAATTTCAGGACTGACTGTTGGTATTTTCTTTATTCCTATTATTACCTCTTTACTTTTCAATTTTCCGAAAGCAAATAATAAAGAAGTCTGATACAATCTATTTATTTCATTACAATCTATGTTGTTTGTATGTTCATAAATTTGTTACATCCCAAAATATTAAGATTAAGCCATTGGAAAATATTATCTTTGGGGCTGCAAACAAGCAAATCAAAATTTAATCATGAACTACATAGAAGTAAAACTAAACATCAACCCAGAATTTTCGGATATTTTCATGGCTGAGCTAGGTGAAATTGGCTACGAAACTTTTACCGAAGAAGCAGAGGGTTTGAACGCCTATATTACAGAAGATTTGTTTTCGGAAGAGCAACTGGATGAAATTATGGAGCGATATTTAGCGATGACTCCTATTAGTTATAGCTACTTGACTTTAGAAAAAAAGAACTGGAATGAGGAATGGGAGAAAAACTATGAGCCTATCTTAGCAGCAAACGGTCGTGTGAGAGTACGTGCTAATTTTCATGAGCCTGACCCAACTATTCAATATGAGTTGTTGATTAATCCTAAAATGTCTTTCGGAACAGGACATCATGAAACTACTTCGATGGTGTTGAGTTTACAAATGGAGATTGACCATCAAGGCAAAAAAGTATTAGACGTAGGTTGTGGAACAGGGATATTAGCCATTTTTGCTTCAAAATTGGGGGCTTCGGAAGTAGCAGGTTTTGATATTGAAGAATGGGCTGCCGAGAATTCGCGTGAAAATGTACAATTGAATGATTGTGATAACATCGTAATTCGTCAAGGTACCATCGAAGATGAACCTGCTGACCAATACGATATTATTTTGGCGAATATCAACCGAAATATCCTGATGCGTGATATTCCAAAATATGTAGAATTTATGAAACCCGCTCCTTCAAAATTGATTGTAAGTGGTTTTTATCAACATGATATTGAGGACATAGAAAGAGTAGCAAAAGAAGCTGGACTAATAAAAACACATACTGAAAATAAGAACAATTGGGCTGCTGTCATTTTTGAAAGAAAATAATTGGCTTCGGCTTTTGGATGTCAGACTTTGGTTTTCAGATTAACATAAATATAGCGGCAATCTTCACGATTGCCGTTTTTGTTTTCTCAATACCGATAGCTGACAGCCGAAATCCGAAAGCCATTTACCCCCTCACCAACCCCTCGGCTCTTAAATAATTGTTGGTCAATACCTCTTTGTCTGGATTCAGAACTTTTTGTGTTAATACTTCACAGACAAATAATTCATGGTCGCCAGAATCTATACTTCCCACACACCTACATTGCACATAACCTATGGCTTCCGTAAGGTAGGGGCAACCCCTTTCGTCTATCTCAAAAGGCAAGTTTACAAATTTGTTAGATGTCCTACCACTTTTTCTGCCCAGTTTCGTAATGAGCTTTTTGGCTTGGTCTTTCGCCAAAAGATTTACATTCAGTATCATACTTTCTCGTACCAATTCAATGGTATAGTCCGTTTTGTATAAAGCCACTGTAATAAACTTCCCCTGCATAGCACTTTGCATAACCCAAGTGGCAATGTTAGCATTTATTTTTCCTAATGCCGAAACAGTTGTGATAACATGCACATCGTAATTTTTGTATTTTAATAAAGACTTACCCATGTTCAATTTTATGAAATTTTTAAATTACAAAACAGATTATTAGAAAGAAATAAAACTTTTACTTTAGTGACCCATTGCGCAATTACTAATAATTATTTGGCCTGATTTTACACTTTTCGTGTAACTTTGAAAACTGTTAATCAAAAAAGTTGTTTAAAGAGATGGAGGTAATTAGTAATTCTTCTGATATTGAACTGTTTCGGGTGGAAGCTCCTTTAGAAGGAGATGCTCGAAGAAAAATGAAGAAAATGAAATCATTTCAGATTCCTGATCTATACAAGAGTACTATTATCGGCGGTATCAAGGAGAAACGCCGTGTTCAAGATAAACTCAAAAAAGACTTTACACCCACAGTCTTAGACTATGGCTCCGTAAAGTTCTTGATTTCTAGGCATTTTGGCTTTTGTTATGGTGTAGAAAATGCAGTTGAAATAGCATACAGAACGATAGAAGAAAACCCTGATAAAAGAATTTTTCTATTATCAGAGATGATTCATAATCCTGATGTAAATGCTGATTTATTAAGTAGAGGGGTTAGTTTTATCATGGATACTTCTGGTAAACAATTAATCCCTTGGGTTGAACTGACTTCAGATGATGTCGTAATTGTACCTGCTTTTGGTACGACGATTGAAATACAACAACGCCTTTCTGAAATAGGTATCAATGCTTATCAATACGATACTACTTGTCCTTTTGTAGAAAAAGTTTGGAACCGTGCTACAGCAATTGGTCAGAAAGATTATACGATTGTAGTGCATGGGAAACCTGCGCATGAGGAAACCAGGGCTACATTTTCGCACGCCAAAGAAAATGCTGCCACAGTGGTTGTAAAAGACATGAAGCAAAGCATTGAATTGGCAAAGTACATCACAGGCGAAAAACCAGCAGAACAATTTTATGAAGAATTTAGCGGACAGTTTTCAGAAGGTTTTGATGTTACTAAAGATTTACAAAGAATCGGTGTAGTAAACCAAACTACAATGCTAGCTTCTGATACACAGGGAATTGCCGATTATTTAAAGCAAATAATGGTTCAAAAACATAATATTGAAGGGAACGATGTAACAGCCTATTTCGCAGATACCCGTGATACCCTTTGTTATGCTACCAACGATAACCAGAGTGCTACTTATGGGCTATTAAAAGAAGATGCCGATTTAGTAATAGTAGCGGGGGGGTATAATTCATCAAATACCTCACATTTAGTAGAGCTTTGTGAACAAAAACTACCTACTTATTTTATTTCCTCTGCCGATAAAATATTAACAAAAAATATCATCAGTCATTTTGATTTACATTCAAAAACTGAAAAACATACGAGTGATTTTTTACCCCAAAAAGAACAAGTAACGATTATGCTTACTTGCGGAGCATCATGCCCTGATGCAGTGGTTGAATCTATCTTATTGAAATTGCATTCATTTTTCCCTGATGCACAGCCTGTTCAGGGCTAAATTTTTGTTGAATTGTGATTCTATCACAATTCAACAAAACACATTGCTCAACATTTATGTAGCTTAATCTTCTCCTCTTCCTATCTTTATTACCCTTTTTTTATGGGAAATTTATAAGGTTAGACAGTTTTACAATAAATAGGTATTATTTACGTAAAGCTATCTTTACAAAATACAGTTTGCCCTAAAATAAAATTATATATTGTAACTTAAAGCCTTGATTTTTATTCCAAAAAGAGTAAATGATAAATTGTAGCCGTAAGCTATTGAAAATCTCTTTTTCTAAGTTGAATTTTAACAGGTGATAAAACCACATAACTCAGTCTAATCCGTAGGGTAAAAAATCTTTTATTTGTATTCATAAATTAACCTTAACATAATGCAAAGACGTTCGGCAATCAAAAACTTGGCTCTTACGATTGGGGGAACAATCGTTTTACCAGCTTGGGCAAATGCTTGGAGTAAAGAATCACTTCAAAATAATACCTTTAAGATTAGCTATTCCCAAGAGGCTTTATTGGCAGAAATCGTAGAGACTATTATTCCTAAAACAGATACACCTGGTGCAAAAGAACTTGGTGCAGATAAATTTATCTTGAAAATGGTAGCAGACTGCTATGATAAAAAGTCGCAAGATATTTTTGCAAAAGGGCTTGTTTCTGTAGATGAATTATCAAAAAAGGAATATGCTAAAACCTTTGTGGAGAGCGATTCAAAACAAAAATTAGATATTCTAAAGAAAATGAGTACGTCACAAAACAGTGATGATAAAGGATTTATTCAATTAGTAAAAGGGCTTACGATTGATGGATACTTGGTTTCTGAATATGTGATGACTAATCTAAGAATTTTTGAAATGGTTCCGGGGCGTTATCACGGATGTGTACCAATTAAAAAATAGTATCAAAATTTAGCTTAAAAGTATAAGCAATCTGTTGCCGTATTAATTATTACTACTCTCAAATTTTATTTTAAAAAGATTATGTCCAATTTAAATATAGATGCTATAAAGAACCAAACTTACGATGCCATCGTGATTGGTTCAGGAATAAGTGGTGGCTGGGCTGCTAAAGAACTTACAGGAAAAGGATTACGTACACTAGTACTGGAGCGAGGAAGAGATGTAAAACACGTAATCGACTATCCAACTACTTTGATGCAACCTTGGGAATTTGAACACCACGGGCGTATTAAAAAAGAAGTAAAAGATGCCAATCCAATCGTGAGTAAATGTTATGCCTTTTATGAAGGTACGGAACAATTTTTTGTGAAAGATGCCGAACATCCTTATGTACAAGAAAAACCCTTCGATTGGATTCGTGGCTACCAAACTGGTGGAAAGTCGTTGCTATGGGCTCGTCAAACACAACGTTGGTCTGAATACGATTTCCAAGGGCCTGCCCGCGACGGCTTCGCTGTAGATTGGCCAATACGCTATGCAGACATTGCTCCTTGGTATAGTTATGTAGAAAAATTTGCTGGAATTTCAGGCAATAAAGATAATCTGGCTAGTTTGCCAGATGGTGAATTTTTAGCCCCACATGAATTAAATTGTGTTGAAAAATACTTTAAAGAACAAGTAGCCAAAAACTACAAAGACCGTCATATTATTACAGGACGTTGTGCGCATCTTACATCACCTAAACAAGTGCATTATGACCAAGGACGAGCACAATGCCAGAGCAGAACGATTTGTGAACGTGGGTGTCCTTATGGTGGCTATTTCAGTAGTAATTCATCTACGTTGCCTTGGGCTGCCAAGACAGGTAAACTAACATTACGTCCGAATTCAGTAGTGCATTCAATCATTTATGATGAGAAAAAAGGCAAGGCTACAGGCGTAAGAGTAATTGATGCTACTACCAAGGAAATGATGGAGTTTTATGCGAGAATTATTTTTGTAAATGCGGCCGCTTTAAATTCAAACTTGGTATTGTTGAATTCTACTTCACATCGTTTCCCGAACGGATTAGGAAATGATAGTGGATTATTAGGAAAATATGTAGCCTTCCATAATTATACAGCAACTATCAATGCGGAATACGAAGGATTCTTGGATAGTACAACCGATGGGCGTAAACCGAATTCAGCTTACGTTCCTCGTTTCAGAAACGTTGAAAAACAAGAAACGGATTTCTTGCGTGGTTATGCGGCTGGGTTCTCGGCAGGTCATTATCAGCACGATGATAGAAGTGGCTTAGGGGAAGATTTGAAAAAAGCTTTATTAAATCCAGCATATAACAATGTATGGAGTGTTGGCTCACACATGATGGGCGAAACTATTCCGAAGGAAAGTAATTATGTAGCGTTGGATAAATCGAAAGTAGACCCTTGGGGAATTCCTCAACTGAGAATTTCGGTTGATTATGATGATAACGACCGCAAGATGGTGATAGATTTCTTTGAACAATTCACGGAAATGTACACTAAAGCTGGATTCACTAATATTAGAACGAACGATTCAAACCGTACACCTGGCTTAGATATTCACGAAATGGGTGGTGCAAGAATGGGAAAAGACCCTAAGACATCTATCTTGAATAGATGGAATGCGATTCATAGCTGTAAAAATGTATTCGTAACAGATGGCGCTTCTATGACGTCAACATCTACTCAGAATCCATCGCTTACGTATATGGCAATGACGGCTCGCTCTGTTGATTATGCTGTAAAAGAAATGAGAAAGGGAAGTTTATAGCGTTGAGTAATGAGCTATTAGCTTTGAGATTTAAGAAAGAATAAAACTGAAAAAGGGTAAGTATCCAATTGGATGCTTACCCTTTTTTAATTAATAAAATATATCAATGGTAAATAAAAGCTCAAGGCTGAAAGCTTATAGCTCAAAGCTAATCCCAAGCTATAATGCTATAAAATTAGCTTTTGTTTAGAGGGAATTGAACATTTTAGATATATATATGTTAAAATGTGCTAATGAAACAAAAACTAAATGGCTTACTTTATATCCTTAAATATTGATAGATTTTAATAATAACCATGAAACAAAATCCTTTTAAGTACGCATTACTACTAAGCTTCTTTTTATCGTCGTGTATTACCGCTTTTGGTCAAGACACAAACTTTCACATTTACTTAAGTTTTGGGCAGTCGAATATGGAAGGAAATGCTCCTGTGGAAGCCCAAGATACCATTAATGTTGACCCTCGCTTTCAAGTAATGGAAGCTGTTGACTGCCCTAATTTGGGTAGGAGCAAAGGGCAATGGTATACTGCCATTCCACCTTTGTGCCGTTGTCGTACAGGAATTACCCCCGGAGATTATTTTGGTAGGACTATGATTGAAAACCTCCCTAAAAATATAAAGGTGGGTATTATCAATGTTGCGATTGGTGGTTGTAAAATCGAATTATTTGATAAAGACCATTTTGAAACTTATACGAGTACTGCACCGTCTTGGATGAAAAACATGATAAAAGAATACGACGGAAATCCGTATGGTCGTTTGGTAGAAATGGCTAAGTTGGCACAGAAGGATGGAGTTATTAAAGGTATATTGTTGCATCAGGGAGAATCCAACACAAATGATACGCTTTGGACTAAAAAAGTAAAGATAGTGTATGATAACCTTATAAATGACCTTCATTTAAAAGCAGAGGAGGTACCATTGCTGGCTGGAGAAACAGTTAATGCAGACCAAGGAGGCATTTGTGCTAGTATGAACAAAATCATTGCTACGTTACCACAAACCATTCCAAATGCTCATGTTATTTCTTCTGCAGGCTGTACTGATGCAGCCGATAATTTGCATTTTAATGCGGCAGGTTATCGCGAATTAGGCAAAAGATACGCTACTAAAATGCTTACCTTGATTCAACATTAAATTCCTCCGTAAAAAATACTGTTACCTTATCAAAAGGTCAATTAAACAAGAGATTAATACCCTTCTTTTAAACAAAGGAAATTAACGATTCATAAATTTGTTGTATTGTAGATTTACTCCACGCATTTTGTGTGGAGTAATTTGTTTATGATGCCATTACACCTTAAACTTCTCTCTAGAACTCTTAATTTCTACAATATGCTCATTTGCCCATGTGGCTAAATTATTAATATGTGGAACAAGGCTAAAGCCTAAATGAGTCAATTGGTATTCTACCTTAGGAGGAATCTCAGGAAATACTTGTCTTGATATCAGTCCATCGGCCTCTAAAGTCCTCAGGGTGACAGTCAGCATTTTTTGTGAAATATCTCCAATTGTCTTATTGATTTCATTAAAACGCATTGTTCCGTTTTGTCCTAAAACAATCAAGATAAGTATCGACCACTTGTCGCCAAACCTGTCCAGCACATTCCTTACAGGACAATTGGCTGAAATTGTAAAATTATCTATTATTTTTTCCATCCTAATATGTTGATTCTCAGTAATACTTACTTTGAAGTAAGTGCCTAACTTTTTAGTGCCTTCTTGATTTGTTATTAAAGAGAAACTACTTTTACTCTCCAAAAGTAACTTAATTACTTTTAGTATGCAATAAGGCTTTTAAAAATAAACAATCAAAAAAATGAGCAAGATATTAGTAACAGGCGTAACAGGTGGGTTAGGTAGTGCAGTAGTAAAATTTTTATTAGAAAAAACAGCGGCTTCAAACATTTCAGTATTGGTAAGAGATGCTGGCAAAGTTGAAGACTTGAAAAGCAAAGGCGTAAACATCATCGTTGGAGATTATAACAATTATGATTCATTGGTTGCTGCTTTCTCAGGGATTGATAAATTATATTTTGTGTCAGGAAATGATATTGCTAATCGTATTCCTCAGCATGAAAATGTAGTAAAAGCAGCTACACAAGCAGGCGTAAAGCATGTGGTGTACACTAGTTTCCAACGTAAAAATGAAACAGCTACTTCGCCAATTGCTTTTGTGGCGGAAGGACACCTAAAAACAGAAGAATGGTTAAAAGCATCTGGACTGGCTTATACTATTCTAAAACATGGTTTGTATACCGACTTATTACCAATGTTTGTGGGTGAGCAAGTACTTGAAACAGGCGTAATTTATCAACCTGCTGGTGATGGAAAAACCGCTTTCGCTTGGCGTGAAGATATGGCAGAAGCAGGAGCAAACGTTTTAACCAGTGAAGGACACGAGCATAAAATCTATGACATTACAGGTGCAAAAACTTATTCTTATCAAGACATTGCCAATATTATTTCGGCAATATCAGGCAAGCAAATTGTGTATGTTTCTCCAAGTATAGAAGAATTCACCAAAACGCTTACTGAGGCAGGTGTACCAGCGCAATACATTGGTTTATTTGCAGGCTTTAGTAGAGCAATCAAAGATGGTGAGTTTGATGAAGTAAGTTCTGATTTAGCAGATTTATTAGGCAGAACCCCACTAGATGTTGAAACTTTCTTGCAGGGAGTTTATGGGAAATAATTTGAAGATTTGAAAAGGTGTTAATTTGAAAATTGATGCTTTAATACAAAAACAAAACCAGTTGTTGACGTTTCAACAACTGGTTTTGTTTTTTCAAAGAAAATTAACAACAGACAGCTCATAGCTCACAGCTACAATGCCGCCAAAGCCTGCTCAATATCCGCTTTTAAATCATCGATATGTTCAATACCTACCGAAATTCTTAGTAACGTAGGCTCAACACCTGCTGAAATTTGTTCTGCTTCCGAAAGCTGTGAGTGCGTCGTTGAAGCAGGATGAATAATGAGTGTTTTTGCATCACCTACATTCGCCAAATGACTAATTAATTGTAAGCTATTTACAAACTTTTCAGCTTTAGCTTTATCGCCTTTTAGTTTGAACGAGAATACTCCGCCAAAACCACGCGTAAGGTATTTTTTGCCTAATTCATGATATGGACTATTTTCTAAACCTGGATAATTTACGTGTTCTACTTCTGGATGACTTGATAGCCAATTTGTAAGGGCTAAGGCATTTTCTCCAATTCTTTCTACCCTTAATGTCAATGTTTCTAAACCTTGAATCAGTAAGAAAGAGTTGAACGGACTTTGAGCAGGACCCCAATCGCGCAAGCCTTCTACTCTGGCACGGATAATAAATTGAATATTTCCGAATGGTCCGCCAATACCGAATACATCATTCAATACTAAGCCATGATAACTTGGCGAAGGTTCTGTAAACTGTGGATATTTTCCATTGCCCCAGTTAAAAGTTCCTGCATCTACAATTACACCACCCATCGTTGTACCATGTCCACCAATCCATTTAGTAGCAGACTCAACAATGATGTGCGCACCATGTTTGATAGGCTGACAAATAGCACCACCTGCCCCGAAGGTATTGTCTACAATAATCGGCAAATCGTATTTTTTAGCTAATACAGCAAATGCTTCAAAATCTGGGATACTAAAGCTTGGGTTTCCGATAGTTTCTAAATAGATGGCTTTAGTTTTATCATCAATCAGGGCTTCAAAAGAAGATACATCATCACCGTTGGCAAAACGTGCCTCAACGCCGATGTTTTTAAATGAATTTTTGAACTGATTGTACGAACCACCATATAAAAATGAAGTAGTCACAAAGTTATCACCGACAGTAGTAATATTATTGATAGCAATAAACTGTGCTGCATGACCTGATGCTACCGCTAAAGCTGCCACACCACCCTCAAGAGCCGCCAAACGTTTCTCGAAAACATCACTGGTTGGGTTCATGATACGGGTATAGATATTGCCAAATTCTTTTAAGGCAAATAAATTAGCACCATGTTCAGCATTTTTGAATTGATAAGCTGTTGTTTGATAAATAGGTACTGCACGAGCATTGGTTGTAGGGTCTACTTCTTGCCCAGCGTGCAGTTGGAGTGTTTCAAATTTCATGAGATTGTTTGTTAAATTAGTCTGAGTATATTCTATAAAATCTATAGGCAAAGTTATAATATATAATTTAAGTATAATGAATAGGAGAACATATTTTTCTGAAATATCAAAAGAAATTAATAATAGCGTTTTATGATTAATACTTCTTCAAAATCTTTTCAACGGCATCGAGATAACCACCACCAAAAAGATTGACATGTACCATTAAGGGATATAAATTATAAAGAGGAATTCTATCACCAAAACCATTCTCTATCGGATACACTTCGTGATAGGCTTCATAAAAAGTAGGTTCAAAGCCACCAAACATGGTTGTAAAGGCCAATTCAGCTTCGCGCAAGCCATAATAACAAGCAGGGTCTACTAAGGCAACAAATCCTTTGCTATCGGTCATTACATTACCAGACCACAAGTCGCCATGCAATAAAGCCGGTTTTTCGTTAGGAATAAGGCTAGGGATTTTTTCAAAAAGCGATTGAAATTTATCATACACTTCCTCAGAAATCTTACGGTCGTACAGGGCTAAACCTGCTTGTACTTTCAATCTTTTTTCAATAAAAAACTGCACACCATCTTCCATCCATTCATTACTTTGACGTAAGGCGCCGATATAATTATTGAAATCTAGTCCATGACTATGGTGTGTATGTGTATGAAGTTTCGCTAGTTTTTGTCCGAAATCTTGCCAGTAGTTTTCTTGCTTATAGCCTGCCGTCAAGAATTCAATCATCAAATATTCTTTATCTAAAATCTTCCCGTAATTAATTACTTGAGGAATAGAAAGCACACCCGTATCCCGTAAGACTTGTAAACTTTTTGCCTCAGATTCAAACATACCATCATGGTCGCCCTGATTCCATTTAATAAAGTAATCGCCTTCTGCTACTTTTACTTTTACAGCAAGATTGAAGTTTCCGCCATAAAAAAACTGGAAATCAAGCACCTCTGGGTTATGTCCTAAGTTTTCAAAAAGAATACTTTCTATAAATTGATATTGTTCCTGCGTCTGAAAAGTCATACAAATATTGATTACGGAATGCGAAAGTCAGATTAATTTATCGACTGTCTGCCATGGTTTATTCCAAAATTACTAGAAAACCATTAAATTGCATTGGTTGAACGATTTTATCAAAAACAAATTGTTAAAATCTATTCCAAAGATGTCAGCAAAATTTAAAAAACAAAATGAAATACAAGAAACACGTTTTTATTTGTACTAACCAAAAAGATGCACCCAAAAAAAGCTGCGGCGTAGAAAGAGGAGGAGCATTAGTTGATGCTTTCAAGGCATCACTGAAAGAAAAAGGCCTTTTGAGCGAAATCAGAGCACAAAAAACAGGCTGTTTAGATGTTTGTGCTTTTGGTCCGGGCATGGTGGTATATCCAGAAGGAGTATTTTATGGCAATGTACAATTATCTGATGTTGAAGAAATTGTAGAGAGCCATTTAATAGGCGACAAAGCCGTTGAGCGTTTAGTAATCGGATAATTGATGATACCCATTAGAAACGGACTTGTCCGTTTCTAATAAAAAAATTAACACTCAGATGTACAGAATCTATCCCACATTAATCAATTCATTTGTTTTGTATGAGCAACAAGTATTAGATGCTCAGGGAAACATCCTTGTAGACTTGTGGGAAATGATAGACCGTATCAATAGAGTAAAAAAGCCAACCACTGAAGCTCAACAAAGAGGAATTGATTTTGAAAAGGCCGTAATTACAGGCGAAAACGAGGAGCTATTCGGTGAAGGAATCATTGAAAAGGCGCGTGAATTATTACCAACCAAATACAAAACGCAGTTTTATACAGAAGCGAAGTATAAAAATTGCTTAATCTATGGCTTTGTAGATTTAGTAGGAGGAGACCGTGCTGTTGATTTAAAATCTACCAGATTATACCAACCCAATCGTTTTGAGTTCAACCATCAAAATCTGTATATGTTAGGGTTACAGAAGTGGGGCGTCAGAACCTTGGATTATATCATTACAGATTTTAATGATGTATATCAAGAAAGCTATGATGTAAAAACCTATAATTTTACTCCGCTGTATCAACAAATAGATGCTTTTGTTGCCTTCTTAGAACAACACCGAAAGCTAATTAAGGATAAAAAGATTTTTGATAAAAAAGGAGATACCAACCAGTTGTCGTTGTTTTAAATAGCTTTGAGCTATGAGCAGTAAGCTTTGAGCCTTTAGTCGTAAACTTTGAATAATTTTAAAATGGCTTTAGGCTTTAAGTAGTAAGCTTTGAGCCATTTTAGGCTAAATCTCAAAGCACATAAACTCCTCAAATCTCAAAAACAAAACCTCCTCCAGTCCTAAAGTCCAGCATCTTTCAGTCCAAGACTAAAAAATCCCCTTCAACTCAATCAAATCCTTCACCTCATGTTTAGGCTTTAATGTAAGCTCCTGTGCTCTTCCATCAGGATTAAAGAAAATCGTGTCGATACCCGCTTGATAAGCCCCCACAATATCGCTTTGAAAGCTATCACCAATCATAATACACTCAGAAGGCTTCGCCCCAACCAAATTTAAGGCATATTCAAAAATACCCACCTCAGGTTTTTTATAGCCAGAATTTTGGAAAGTGATAATCTCTTTGAAATAATGTTTAATTCCTCCAGCCGTCATTTTTATGTCTTGTACCTCCATAAAACCATTGGTGATAATGTGCAGAGGATACTTTGGAAATAGGTATTCTAGCACGACTTTGGCATTAGGTAATAAATTAGGTTTGCGGACTGAAATATTGATATATTTATCTGAAATTTCATCACACAGAGAATAGTCGTAACAGCCTAACTCGCTGAAAATCATTCTAAAACGTTGATGGCGTAATTCGGGTTGACCAATCTTTCCTTGCTCATACAAATCCCATAGCTGATGATTTATTTTATTGAAGATAATATAAAATTGTACAGAAGAAGGAATGCCATATGTATGTAAATCAAAGTGCTGATACACATCGTCTAAAGCCAATTTAGAATTCGTGTTATGGTCCCAAAGAGTATGGTCGAGGTCGAAGAAAAGATGCTTATACATAATTTTTTTATACAAATATGATAGGAGAAACCTTTGAAACAAAAAACTAAGCGTTTATTTTTAAAGGATAAAACCTGAATTAATTTGCATCAAGATATTCTTTTATATAAATTCATAGTTTGTAAAAAACAATTTTAAGAAATCTAATTTAACCATAAAAATGGCTAGTCAACCCACAGAAGAAAACCAGATAAACGTAGAATTAACAGAAGCAATGGCAGAAGGAGAATACGTTAATTTGGCGATGATTGCACATTCTCAGAGTGAATTTGTTATTGATTTTATCAAAATGATGCCTGGAATCCCTAAAGCGAGAGTAAAATCAAGAGTAATTCTTACACCTGATCATGTTTATCGTCTTTTGAATGCCCTCAAAGAAAATATTCAAAAATATGAAGAGGCCTATGGCCCGATTACTGAAGATAAAAACCAAAATGGCTTTCAGTTCCCAACCAATTATCGTGGTCCTATTGGGGAAGCCTAATATCCACAGTAGGTTTTTACAAATAAGATAATACATTCAGAATTTTCATCAACAGAGCGTAAATGTAAGTAAATAGAATATTCTATTGCTCATTTACGCTCTATTGTTGAAATAACAATGAGTAGATAATCAGTGCCTACGGGCTTTAAAATAAATAAATATAAATATTGTGAGACAATGAATCAAAAACTGACCAGAGAATATTTAGCGGCTAATGCTGAAAATTTGAGTAAACTTGTTGAGTTACCTAGTGATAAAATTTTTGAACTTCCTGAGAAAGTACTTCAATTTGGTACTGGTGTTTTATTAAGAGGACTTTGTGATTATTTTATTGACAAGGCTAATAAAAAAGGTATTTTCAATGGTCGTGTAGTAGTAGTTAAATCTACAGATAAAGGGGGTACAGATGATTTTAATGAACAAGACGGACTTTTTACCCATGCCGTAAAAGGATTGGAAAATGGGCAGAAAGTAGAAGAATATATTATCAATGCGTCTATTTCTCGTACTATTTCGGCACGTTCACAGTGGAAGGAAATACTAGCTTGTGCTAAAAATCCTGAAATGCAAATAATCATTTCTAATACTACTGAGGTAGGTATTACTTTATTAGAAAACGATAAGATAACAAATAATCCTCCACAGTCATTCCCTGTAAAACTATTAGCGTTTTTATACGAGCGTTGGCAAGTATTCAAAGGTTCGGCTAAAAGCGGGATGGTAATTGTTCCAACTGAATTAATCGTTGGGAATGGAGATAAGTTACAGGAAATTGTATTGGAACAAGCACATCGCAACGGACTTGAACCAGAATTTATCGAATGGCTTGAAAACCACAACTATTTCTGTAATTCATTAGTCGATAGAATTGTACCGGGAAAACCTGACCAAGAGATTTGTAAAGAAATAGAAAAGAAATTTTCTTATCAAGACGATTTGATGATACTTTCAGAAGTGTATCGTCTTTGGGCAATTCAGGGAGATGAAAAAATCCGAAATATCCTATCATTTGCTGCTGCTGATCCGGGAGTAATTATCGAAAAAGACATTGAAGTTTATCGTGAATTAAAGCTAAGAATGCTTAACGGAACACATACTTTGACATGCGGAATGGCATATTTGCTAGGGTTCCGTTTGGTAAAAGATGTAATGAGTAATAGTTATTTAAGTAAAATTATTACAAATATGATGTTAGGGGAAGTATCTTTAGCAATTCCTTACAAGATTGACCCTAAAATCAGAGACCGTTTCGGTAGAATGGTGTTAGACCGTTTCCGTAACCCTTTCTTACAACATAAATTATTAGACATTACCGTTCAGTATACTGCCAAAATGAAAATGCGTAATGTGCCTATTCTTTTGCAATATTATCGTGAATTTGGTAAAGCACCCGAATTGTTTGCCATGGGCTTTGCCGCTTATTTACAGTTCATGAAAGCTGAAAAAGAAGTAAATGGTAATTATTTCGGTGAATGTAATGGTGAATATTACCCAATCAATTGTAATTTCGCACCATACTTTTACGAAGCTTGGGAAAACTTTGATTTAGACAAAGTATTATCTAACAGAAGCTTGTGGGGTGAAGATTTAACACAGTTAGAAGGATTTTCAGACGCAGTGAGGAAATATTTATGAAAAAAGTAGTCACTTTCGGTGAGATAATGATGAGGCTCAGCACGCCACGTCATACTCGCTTTCAACAGGCGACAAGTTTTGATATTAATTTTGGTGGGGGCGAAGCGAATGTTTCGTCCTCATTGGCTATTATGGGGGTTCCAGCTAGCCATGTAACCCGTTTCCCTGACAATGATTTGGGCAATGCCGCCATCAATACTTACCGACGGTATGGGCTTAGTATGGATGATGTTGTAAAAGGGGGCGACCGTATAGGCATTTACTATGTAGAACAGGGAGCAGCCATGAGACCAAGTAAGGTAATTTATGATAGAGCCGATTCAGCCTTTGCCACTCTGAAGCCTTCGGAATTTAATTGGGAGCATATCTTTGAAGATGCCCAGTGGTTTCATTTCACAGGTATCACTCCAGCTATTTCAGAAAGCGCCGCTCAGGCCTGCTTGGAGGCCGCCCAAACGGCTAGTCGTTTAGGATTAAAAGTCTCCGCAGATGTGGGGTATCGTTCTAATTTATGGAAATGGGGAAAAAGGCCCAATGAAATAATGCCAGAGCTGATTGAAAATTGCGATGTAATTATTTGCAGTAAAGGTGATGCAGAAGATATGTTTGGAATTGTCCCTAACGACGACAAGAGAAGTTTTAAATCGGTTTGTCAACAATTGACCGACCGTTTTCCGAAATTAAAAAAAGTATTAACTACCAAACGAGGTCAAATTTCGGCTTCACACAATACTTTAACAGGAAAATGCTGGAACGGATTTGAAATGTTAGAAACTAAACAAATAAATATTCCTGATATTGTTGATAGAATTGGCGGAGGAGATGCCTTTATGGCAGGGTTTATTTTTGGCGAAATCATCTATCAGAATACGCAGAAAGCAATAGAGTTTGGAGTAGCAGCTTCTGCTTTAAAGCATACGATAGAAGGCGACTTTAACCTATCTTCAGTCAGCGAAATTGAAGCAGTAATGAATGGCGATGTCAGTGGAAAACTAAGAAGATAAAACCGATTATGAAGTTTTCAAAAACACTACTTTATACAAAACTAAGCGAAACCCCTATTATGCCTCTTTTCAATCACCCTGATGTAGAAAAGAGCAAGGCCGTAGTAAAAGCCTGTTATAATGGCGGTATCAGGGTTTTTGAATACACAAATCGTGGAGTGGGTGCCGATAAAGTTTTTGGTGAATTGGTAAAATACATTCGCACAGACTTTCCAGATATGGCAATCGGTATCGGCACTATCTTCAATGCTCAGGAAGCAGAGTATTTTGTCAGTTTAGATACTGACTTTATCGTTCAGCCAACGCTAGACGCTGGCGTAGCTAATGTTTGTCAACAAAATAACATGGCTTGGTTTCCAGGGGTACTTACGCCCAACGAAATTTATAAGGCTAATCAGTTAGGAGCAGACATTGTAAAAATATTTCCAGCCAATGTTTTAAGTCCTTCTTTTGTAAAATCAGTCAAGACAGTAATGCCTCAGGTAGAAATGATGATTACTGGCGGCGTAGAACCCAACGAACAAAGCCTAACTACATGGTTCAACGCTGGTGCTAAAGCGGTTGGCATGGGCGGACAGTTATTTCCGAAAGCAATTTTAGACGATAATAATTTCAATTGGATTGAAAATACTGTTAAAGAATGCCTCAGTGTTATTAAAAACTAGGGCTATTCATCATATTTTATCTTCTTCGCTTTAATTCCTACTAATTTTTCCGCATGGTTTTAAGGTAATCTCTTACATTCTCATTAATTTTGTACTTTTACAAGAATATCCGACAGCAGGTAGTTTAAATTGACTAACTTTACACAATACCTGTTCAAAAGAAATATAAAAATAAAGAACAAATTCACAAAATGGGATTATTCAATTTCCTGACTTCAGACATTGCGATTGACCTTGGTACTGCCAATACGTTAATTATCCATAAAGATAGAATTGTGGTTGACGAACCATCAATTATTGCCCTTGATAAAGCCACCAACAAAGTTTTGGCCATTGGTAACAAGGCAATGCAGATGCACGAAAAAACCAACGAGAATATCAAAACGATTCGTCCTTTAAAAGACGGAGTGATTGCCGACTTTACGGCAGCCGAATTGATGATTCGGGGAATGATAAAAATGATTGATACGGGAAGTCGTTTCTTTACGCCATCTCACCGAATGGTGATTTGTATTCCTTCAGGTATCACAGAGGTTGAGAAAAGAGCGGTAAAAGATTCAGCAGAACACGCTGGAGCGAAAGAAGTGTATATGATTCATGAACCTATCGCTGCGGCAATAGGGATTGGAATAGATATTGAGCAGCCAAACGGTTCAATGATTGTGGATATTGGCGGTGGTACTACTGAAATAGCAGTAATTGCGCTTTCAGGTATTGTTTGTGAGGCTTCAGTACGTATTGCTGGAGATGTATTTACACGTGATATTGTTGATTATATGCGTCGCGAGCATAATTTATTAATTGGTGAGCGTTCGGCAGAATTAATCAAAATTGAAGTAGGTTCAGCATTGCCAGAATTGGAAAATCCACCAGCAGATTATGAAATCCGTGGACGTGACTTAATGACTGGTATCCCTAAAGAAATTAAGGTTACTTATTCAGAGATTGCTTATGCCCTAGATAAATCAATTTCTAAAATTGAAGAAGCCGTAATGAAAGCCCTAGAGGTATCACCTCCTGAACTTTCGGCAGATATTTATCACAATGGTATTCATTTAACAGGTGGAGGAGCGTTGTTGCATGGTTTAGATAAGCGTTTAGCGAACAAAACTAAATTGCCTATTCATATTGCTGATGATCCATTAAGAGCTGTAGTGCGTGGAACAGGTGAAGTATTAAAACACCTTGACCATTTCAAGCCTATTCTCATCTCTTAATTAACTAGGCTAAGGAATGAGTAAATGAAAGAATGATATTTTTATGTTCTTTCGTTTACTCATTTTTACATTATAGCCTTTTCTGTCAAATCAATTATTCCAAGATTCTTCTTTTAATAAATGTATCAGTTAATCCAATTTATATCTAGGAAACGAGCCTTCATTTTGTTTGCATTATTGGAGGTACTGAGTCTGTGGTTTTTTTATTCATACAATAATTACCCCAGTGCTATCATGTTCAACACTACGAACTATTATGCGGCACAAGCCTTGGATATTTCTAATAGCATCGTAGAGTATTCCAACCTGAGCAAAGTAAATGAAGATTTAAGCTCAGAGAATAAAAGACTTTATGAGTTAGTAGAGAAGCTACAAGCTCAACAAACGCCTATCACTCACTCTATCATCAATTACAAAGCCGATTCTGCTGTGGCAGCTCGCTTTAAGTTTACGGTAGCCAAAGTTACTAACCTAAGCGTAGCTCAGTTTAATAACTATATTACGATAGATAAAGGTACGGCTGATGGTTTAGCTCCGGGTATGGGGGTAATTTCTTCAACGGGAGTAGTAGGTAAAATAAAATCATGTTCGGAACATTATTCAAGAATAATCTCTATTCTGCATTCAGAATATACTGTTTCCGCTAAGATTAAAAGTAACAATGAAATCGGCTCTATCAAATGGGATGGACTGAATCCTTCTGTTGTAGAAATGACAGATGTTTCAAGGTACAAAAATGTGAGAGTAAAGGATACCGTAATGACGTCTGACTTCAATTATGTTTTCCCGTCGAACATCGTGATTGGTTACGTTAGCAAAGTAGGCTTAAAGCCTGATCAAACTTTTCATGACATAAAAGTGAAATTGGCCACAGACTTTAGTACGCTTTCGTATGTGTATGTCATTAATAACAAACTAGAAAAAGAACAAAGAGCTTTAGAAAGTACTGATAGTGAAGTAAAAAAATAGCGTACTATTTCCCAATAATTTGCATAGCCACTATAAACTCGGCAATCTAATTAATAATGACTCCAAGAAATATTTTTCCTCAAATACTTACTTTTATATTTTATCTTTTGTTGCAAATTTTCTTTGTTAGACAATTGGTATTCCTCAATCACGCGTTTTGTTTTGTTTATGTAGCTACGGTCATTTTGCTCCCTTTTGATATTAATAGAGTACAATTGATTTTCTTAGGTTTTATTGCAGGAATGTTTGTTGATATATTTTATAATACCATTGGTGCTAATGCAGCAGCCATGACATTCATCGCTTATATTCGTACACCAATTTTGGCTTTATTGGTGCCTCAGAGAGGCTATGATGAACGCCAAATACTGAGTTTGAAATCAATGGGGGTATCTTGGTTTCTGACTTATGTAATGATATTAACGGTTATTCATCACTTTATTTTGTTTTCATTAGAGGCATCTAATTTCGGGCTAATTCTCCCCATCTTAGCAAAAGTAATAGCTAGCACGATTTTTACTACATTAGTAATTGTAATTATCCAGTTATTTAGAAAAGATTAAAATAAAAAAAGTTTTACGCCTTTTTGTCAGGAAAAAAGTTCAAATCATGCTTGGCAAGTTGTTTGTTTATAGAAATTATCTAAAACAATGTAATGTAGATTCAATAAATTACTTGATAATTACGGTATCATTTTCTATTTTTATCAAGTGATATTCAGCAGCAATCATGGACGAGCAAGAAGAAATTAAAATAACTCAAACCTATACTGAAGTAGAAAAACACAGAGTTTTCGAAAAAGAGTTTATGCCGTACATTGACTCAATGTACAACTTTGCCTTCCGTCTGACAAACGATGAGGATGATGCTAACGACCTTGTTCAAGACACATACCTGAAAGCATTTAGATTTATCAATTCATTTGCCGAGGGAACTAATGCTAAAGCATGGCTGTTCAGAATTCTGAAGAATAGTTTTATTAACGATTTTAGGAAGAAATCTAAAGAGCCGTCGAAGGTTGATTATCAGGATGTTGAAACAACTTATAATTCAGAGGAAGACGCAGAAACTACTCAAACAGTTGATTTAAGAGCAGATACTGTTCAAGATTTAATTGGAGATGAAATTGCCAATGCACTAAATGCTTTACCTGTTGATTTTCGTACTGTTATTATACTATGTGATGTTGAAGGGTTTACTTATGAAGAAATGGCGAAGATATTAGATATACCTATAGGAACCGTACGTTCTCGTTTACACCGTGCCAGAATGTTGTTAAAAGAAAAATTGAAATCATATGCCAAATCTTTGGGCTATGACGTAAATGCTGACAGCATGGCAGAATAGACAACTATTGATGAAAAAATAATTATAATCAAGAAATTTTTTATATTTTTTAGCATATGGGAATTTTTTTTACAACCTTCCTGTTCAATAACTACTTGATTATCATAAATAGTAACCCCAATACAACGCCAAATTAAATTTGTTTAATCCAATAGAATAATGGTTTCCGAGGTTGAAAAAATTCAAAAAAAAACAAGCTGTGAGCATCAATCTGAATGCATGAAATTAGTTCAATTAATTGTGGACGGTCAGGCATCAGAAGAGCAAATAGCCCAATTTAAACAGAACATGGATAAATGTTTGCCGTGTGAGAAAGGATATGAATTGGAAAAGTGTATTAAAGAAACAATGCAATTAAGATTGGAAAAGAAATGTGTTCCGACGAGTTTGATTGATTGTATCAAAAAGAAAATAAGTGCATTATAATTGAGTATTTAAGCTCAAAAAATAAAGGTTATTAAGTTGGTCGTTTTGTTTACGATATACTTAATAGCCTTTTACTTTTAATTAATTAGGGTATTTTACTTGTTGAAAATTGGAAAACGGAAAACTTATTATCTTCTCTGCCCCTTCTGGTTCGGGCAAAACTACTATTGTTAAGCACTTGCTTGCCAATAATGCTAATCTTGGATTTTCTATTTCTGCTTGCACGCGTGACAAGCGTGGACGGAATGAAGAAAATGGTAAAGATTATTATTTTATGACGCCAGAAGAATTCAAAACTAAGATTGATAATGATGAATTTGTAGAATGGGAAGAAGTTTACCCTGGAGCTTATTACGGTACGTTGAAATCAGAAATTGAACGTTTATGGGCATCTGGTAAACATGTGATTTTTGATGTAGATGTTCGTGGAGGAGTAAAATTAAAGGAATATTACAAAGAACGTGCATTGTCTATCTTTGTAAAAGTGCCAAGCGTACAAGAGTTAGAAAAACGCTTGCGTGAACGTGGTACAGATTCGGAAGACTCTATTTCTAAGAGAGTATTCAAAATGAATTTTGAAATGTCATTCCAAGATAAATTTGATATTGTATTATTGAACGATGATTTAACAGAGGCATTTAGAAAAGCTCAAAAACTATTTGATGAATTTATAAACTAAGCTTTAAAAGCTGTGAGTATTGAGCTATGAGCTTATCCATTTGTTAATAGCAATAATAATTGTTCATAGCTTGTTGCTCAAATCTTAAGAGCTCAGAACTATATGAAAATAGGCCTCTTTTTTGGTTCTTTCAATCCCATCCATATTGGGCATTTAATAGTTGCCAACGTAATGGCAACTACTACCGACTTAGAACAAGTTTGGTTTGTAGTGTCACCACAGAATCCATTTAAAAAGAATAAATCGTTATTACACGAATTTGATCGTTTGGATATGGTAGAAAAAGCCATCGCAGATAATCCTAGATTCAAAGTAACTAATATCGAATTTTCGATGCCCAAACCTTCTTATACGATTGATACACTAATCCGTTTACAAGAGAAGTATCCACAGCATGAATTCAAATTGATTATTGGAGGGGACAATTTGGCTCAATTTCCAAACTGGAAAAACCACGACAAAATTTTAGAATACTTCGGTTTATATGTTTACCCCCGACCCAATGCTGAACTGAGTGATTTAGAAAAACATCCCAACGTTCGTTTAGTAAAAGCCCCTTTATTGGATATTTCTGCCACCTTTATTCGAGAATGCTTAAAGAATGGGCAATCAATCAGTTATATGATTCCTGAGGCAGTAGAAGAGTTTATTTTGAGGAAAAAGTTTTACTTATGAAAATTAGCATTTTAGGTTGCGGTTGGCTAGGCTTGCCTTTAGGCAAGTATTTAGTAGCACAAGGACATCAAGTAAAAGGTTCTACTACCTCTGAAGCTAAATTCCCATCATTGCAAGCTGTGGGTATTAGTCCTTTTGTGCTTAAATTCTCTCCCGAAATTGAAAGCGATAATCTTGCAGCGTTTCTGAATTCAGATATCTTAATTATTTGCATTCCTCCTCGTGCTGGCAAATTTGGTGAAGACTATCATGTGCAACAAATACAATCATTAATTACCTCTCTTTCTTTATCCAGTATTCAATCTATTCTCTATACTTCATCTACTTCAGTATATCCAGATTTGAATAGAGTAATCTACGAAGACGACGAAGTAATAGCGTCTTCTACGTTGATAAAGGTAGAGAATCTGTTAAAAGGATTGGACTTAGCAACAACAATCTTGCGTTGTGGAGGGTTGATGGGACAGGAAAGAATAGGGGCAAAGTATTTTGCTGGTAAACGTATTAATACGGGACAAATTCCTGTCAATTATATCCACCAAGACGATGTAATAGGTATAATTGCGATGATACTTGAAAAGGGCTTTTGGAATGAGACTTTTAATGCCGTTTCGCCAGAACATCCCGTTCGTGAAGCCGTTTTTTTAAAGAACTGTGAAGAATATGGTTTTGAAAAACCTATTTTTGAAGAAGCTACTGAGGCTATTCCCTTTAAAATTATCAGTCCTCAGAAACTCATACAACAAACTGGCTATCAGTTTAAATATGCTAATCCATTGGAATATCTTTATTTTCTTAGTGAATAGTGATTAGAAATTGGTGAATAGTAATTGTGCTTTTTTCTCCCGAAAAATCTCCAAATTTTATTTTTTGAAAAAAAAGGATATTCTAATCACTATTCACCAATCACTAAAAAACTATTTAAGCGTTCTTTCAAACAGTTTAAAAATACGCTTGTATTCATCTATCCATGACGTAGGTTCTACAAAACCATGGTCTTCCATCGGATAAGATGCCAATTCCCAATTATCTTTTTTCAATTCAATCAGCCTTTGAGCCAAACGAACAGCGTCTTGATAATGCACGTTTACATCTATCATACCATGACATATCAATAGATTTCCCTTCAATCCATCTGCATAATATATTGGTGAGCTTTTGCGATATGCAATAGAGTCAGTCTGTGGTTCATTCAGAATGTTTGCCGTATAAGGGTGATTATAGGCTGCCCAGTCTGTTACAGGTCTTAGTGCAGCACCCGCAGCAAATACATCTGGCGTAGTAAACATTGCCATCAAAGTAATAAAACCACCATACGAACCACCATAAATACCGATTTTTTTAGGGTCTACCCCTTGGTTTTCAACCAGCCATTTTGCTCCATCTACTTGATCAGTCAAATCTTTACCACCCATAAAACGATAAATACCTGTACGCCAATCTCTACCATAACCTGATGAACCACGATAATCAATATCTAAGACAGTATAGCCGTTATCGACCAACATATTATGGAACATATATTCACGGAAATACTGGCTCCACCATTTATGTACATTTTGTAAATACCCCGCACCATGTACAAAGATTACTGCTGGCTTTTTCCCTTTCTCTCCTTTGGCTTCATATAAACGAGCATATACCTCAGCACCATCCTTTGCACTAAAAGTAATGATTTCAGGCTCACGCCATTTGTATTCTTTAAACTGCTGACTTTGTGATTTAGTAATCTGGGTAGGGGGAGCATTTACAATATTGTCTTGAATATACACTTCCCAAGGACGATTTGAATAAGAATTCAAATAGGCTAATTTGGTTTCATCGGGTGAAAGCACCACTTGATTCGAGCCTGTCATTTTTGTTAAACGTATTCTATCCCCACCTGTTACAGCCATTTTATAAAAATGCTGTTCTCCCGGATGTACCTCGTTTGAAGTAAAATAAAAAGATAGTTTGTCTTTTGATAGTTGAAGGCTCTGTACTTCAAATTTACCTTTTGTTAATTGTTTTTTAGCCCCAGTTGCTAAGTTGGCAGTGTAAATATGAGAATAACCGTCTTCTTCTGATTGATAGTATAATGTTTGATTATCCCCTAAAAAACCAATATTTCCGAAATTAATCCCCGGTCCGCCAATCCAAGCCTCGTCTCTTTGTCTGTCGATAGTCTTCAGTTTTCGGGTAGCAACATCCAATTTCAAAATCCAACGGTCTTTGTTATCCTGACTTCTTACAACCAAGACACAATATTTACCATCCGCTGACCATATTACTTCGCTAAAGATTACCTTTCTAGGTTCTACCTTTTTATTTTTGGTCGTATCTTTTTTAGCATAATCTTTTAAATAATCAGGTTGGTCATAAATTCCTTCAATATCCTTCGTAGAAACCTGTAAAGCAGTATCCTTTTTGATGTCATATACCCAAAACTCATAACTTGGCATCGGCGCACCTACTTTTGTTCTAGCAGGCAAATCTTCGGTAAAGCCCGATTCTGTTACGTAGCTTGGCACAATGGCATTTTTAGCACCCGTCGCCGATTTAGTTAAGCGATAGGTAATATAATTTTCATCAGGACTCAAAGTCTGAATATCTACTCTTTTATCATCAATATAAATCTCTTTGGCACGTTTAGGCAAATCAGCTTTAGCAATTATATCTCCCTGCTTTTTCTTATCAGCACGTTCTTTTAATATTTCAAAAAGACTTAGTTGATCTGTTTTTTGCCATTTTTCTTGTTCATTCAGCTTTGCTTCAGCTTTTTTAGTTCCAGTTAAAAAATTGCTTAGTTGTTCTGTTTCACCTGTGGATAAATCAAAGCTAAACAAGTTGCTGGCTTTGGTATAAATGATTTTGGTTTCCTTGCCATTAAAATTAGGGTTACTTTCTGTTTCAACAGTATTAGTAATCTGGCGAACGGCCATTGTTTTGCAGTCTAGCAAAAACAAATCGCCATTTTTTGTATAGATTTTTTTAGAAAAGTCTCGACTATATACCCCCGAAAATGAAGGTAAAGCTCTACGTGTTTGAGGAGGTATTTTAAATGGTTTTTTTTCAGTGACAGAAGCCCCATATAACGAATCCGCCTTATTTCTGAATGGATTCCAATTAAAATAAACCATTCTACTATCCTCCGACCAATTGATAGCAGAAGGCAAAGCTCCAATGGTAAATTTAGGGTCTTGCATAATATGTTCAACACTCAATTGTTGAGCATACAGTGTAAAACAAAAACAAGTGGTAATAATTAAGGTAAAGACTTTTTTCATGTTGATGAGTTTTGTTTTGAAACACAAGCAATCCATTTCTTTTTTTAGTGAATTTAAAAGTTAACAAATCTTATTCACAAATCTAAATAAGGATAATGATTTTGAACATATAAAGATTAATTTATTAATAAATCATTTAACAATAATAACCCCTTTGCATAGAAAGAAAAGATAACATTTGAAATATCCTGATAAAATATATTGAGTTTTACCATATAATAAATAAAACAATGATTAATTGTGTTTTAATTTTAAAGTTTTGTGTAAGTATTATAGATTTAAGTAGTATAAATCATTGATAATTAAAAAGATATATTTTATAAAGAAAATACATTTACATATAAACACTTTTAGTCATGAAAAAATATAAATTATTAATACTATGTTTTTTTTTAACACTATATTCTCAAATAATAGTTGGTCAAGCACAGAAAGTTACTGTTGGTTTTCAGAAGGATACAATTTCTATTCAAGAGGGAGATTCTTGTTTAGTGGCTATT
Source organism: Arcicella sp. BE140 (assembly GCF_031456255.1). Lineage (NCBI taxonomy): Bacteria > Pseudomonadati > Bacteroidota > Cytophagia > Cytophagales > Flectobacillaceae > Arcicella > Arcicella sp. BE140. Next base: position 225,811 of record NZ_JAVDUE010000003.1, read on the forward strand.
CAGTTATTAGGTATTATTCCAGAAGGGAAAAAAATCAAAATTGAATTTAAAGTTACAAAATCTGATGCTACAGAAACAAAAGATTATTTGTTACCAAATAAAGACCCAATCGATTTTTATACATCGCCTTCTTCTTCTCAAAGTCAGATACGTTATTTTCAACTAAAAACAGTATCTGATATGAATCAAGAGAATGAACAAATGACAATAAGCCTCAGTAGTCCTGATAGTAGTATTTTTAAATTTGAAAAAAAAGAAATCTTAGTAATTATTAAAGATTATAAAACAAATCAAGAGCTACAACTAGAAGAGTTTAAAAAAGAAATCACAACAGCAATAAATAAAGTTACTAATATTGTTAACAATGACAGAGATACTAGTGAAGTAATAGGTGTATTAAGAATAAAGAATTTTCATCCTAAAGTATATACTTGGAATATGAATAAAAAAGATACGAGTGAAAAAAAGGATTCTCTGTATGAAGAATTCAAAAATAGTAACGGGTTAATAGATCCTATGATTGAAGAAAAAATACAAGGTGACACAAACTTAAAAGCAAGTATTAGCAAAGTAGACATTTTTTTTACTAATGGAATTGCTACAGAAATTAAAGCTTATGATGAAAATTCCAAAGATATTTATCGTAATCTTTGGAATAAAGGATATAAAAGATGGAAACAGAGATTTGGTGTTTCTTTTAGACATAAGATATTTATAGATAGATATAAGTATTATCATTTAATTAGTGATAACGAAAGTTTAAAAACGATTAAACTTTTAGATTTACTTGATTATGATGCTGAAACACAAATAAACTTTGCTCCTAATGATGGAAAAATAACATTAACTAAAGAACACTCAAATAAAAAACTAACTGTAAATACTTCATTAAATTCATATATTAATTTGAATATTTATAGTGATTTACTATCCTTATTAAAATCAGATAGAAGCAATGGTTTAGTTCAAACCGAAGCCTCTGCAAGAATATTTTTGAACACTATGCCCTTGCCTAAAAGTGTTTTTTTATTATTTAATTATTTTGAACCTTCTTTAAAATATAGCAGATTTGACAACGGGTATGAAAGTATTATTCCTACAAAGCTAAACAAATCGTTAAGTACGAAAGATACATTTAGTATAGATAGGATGTCAGTCAATCAAAGAAAATTCCTAGAAATCGGAGGTAAAGTCAATGTTTTTAAAAAAATGGGTAGATTTTATAATAGTTATGAGTTGAACGTATTTTCAAATTTTGGCTGGTTTAATTTGCAAGGAGAAAAACTAAAAGATAGCTTGAATAGTAACGTTCCTTTATTTCAAACAAGCACAGGAAATACGTTAGATTTTGGAGCAGAAGTTAAAGCTACTATCTTACAATATAGAAACTTTGGACTTAATATTGGCGGATCTGTACGTTATCAAAAGATTTGGAATAACAAAGACCAATCCTTTGTTAACGGTGGTTTTCAATGGTTTTTTGCTCCAGAATACGAATTATTTTATTTTCCTATTGCTAACAGCAAAGATAAAATTTTTCTAAGGGCAAAATATCTTTCTAATACAAATGAAAACGAAAGAAATTTTGTCCAACTTCAATTTGGATATAAAGTTGAATTTAAATTACCAAATTCTAAATTGAAATAATAATGTGTACTTTGGTTTTAGATTTAAAAGTTGTATAATCTTAGCCTTTTAAATCTAAAACCAATCAATCTAAACCAATCCCCATTCCTTAATCTTAGGAATCAACGTATCAATATCACCAGCGCCAACGGTTACTATTAGCTCAGGTTGTTTGGCCTCTAATAAGTCTAATACTTCTTCTTTGCTACAAAGTGTTTTGATAGGCGATGTTACCTTGTCGAAAATAATTTCAGAGGTAACACCTTCGATAGGTAATTCCCTCGCTGGGTAAATATCCAATAAAATTAAATCGTCAGCCAGGCTCAGGCTTTCTGCAAAGCCTTCTTGGAAGTCACGGGTACGGGTAAACAAATGTGGCTGAAATACTACCGTTAATTTACGCTTTGGATACAAAGCCTTTACAGAAGATAGAAAAGCCTGTATTTCGGTAGGATGATGGGCGTAATCATCGATATAAACAATTTTCTCTGAACGGATATGATATTCAAAACGGCGTTTTACACCACCAAAACTACAAATACCCTGTTTGATTTGTTCAGCCGTCAATCCTGCTTCTAAAGCTACGGCCGTAGCCGCCAAAGCATTTTCTACGTTATGAAAACCAGGCGTCAGCAAAGTACAATCTTTAATAATTCCATTTGGATAGATAATGTCAAATATCATTTCTGCATTTTCAATCCTAAGGTTTTGTGCATAAAAATCACCTTCATTCAAGGAATATTCTGCCGATTCATTTTTGGTAAAACCTGCTAAATTTAATCCTTTGCGTTGATATAGTTTCCCACCATCTTTCAACTGAGAAACGAATAATTGGAAAGACTCTAACAGCTGACTGTGGTCACCATAAATATCTAAATGGTCGGCGTCTGTTGAGGTAACGATAGTTAGATTTGGATATAGTGTAAGAAACGAACGGTCGAACTCATCAGCTTCTACCACACAAATTACATTATCAGGAGATTCATTGATTAAAAAATTGGTACCATAATTCTGTGTGATTCCGCCTAAAAAAGCGGTAACGTTTTTACCAGCCTGTTTTAGAATATGCGATACCATCGATGAAGTAGTGGTTTTGCCATGTGTACCAGAAACTGCAATGGTATAGAAGCTTTTGGTTAATAACCCCAATACTTGCGAACGCTTCATTAATGTAAAACCATTATCTTTTAAATAATTAAACTCAAGGTTATCCTTAGGAATAGCGGGTGTATAGACGATTAAAGTTTCTTCTTTATTCGCTAAAAACTCAGCAGGAATCAAATTGATGTCATCAGAGAAATGAACAGGGATTCCTTCGGCTTGTAAAGCATTGGTCAAGGGGGTAGCGGTTTTGTCATAGCCTGCTAACGAATATCCATTGGCAATAAACCAACGTGCAATTGCCGACATACCGATGCCTCCTATGCCAAGAAAATAAATGTGTTTTAGGACTTTAAGATTCACTTTTATCAAGGGTTAAATTTCATTAGAACAAAGATATTTTAAAAAAATTAAAACAAAATGATTTTACAAAGTCTTACTATCATCAATAAGTGTAATATTAATTTTTTGTAAAATGACAAATCTTTCTACCAATGTCCATTGTGATACTTTTAAGGGAGTTCGTGTGGTAAGTCCACTATTGCATGCCTTTGAATTTATGAGTATTGTTGGTAATGGTACTAGCGAATATGATTTTTTGAAAGAGTATGCTAAAAATAAAGCTTGGGATTTTGATTTAAATATGGTTCTTGACTTTATAAAACTTCGGGAAAATACTGTTGTCATAACTTGTCCAAATGAAAAAATTCAATGGGTAAATAAAGGGTTTACTAGAATGACTGGCTATGGCTTTAATGAAGCAGTTGGTAAATCTCCGAATTTTCTTCAAGGTAAAGAAACATCTTTAGTTACAAGGCAACTGATTAGAGAACGGCTAAATCTCAGAGCTCCATTTTCTGGACAAGTAATCAATTACCGAAAAGATGGAGGGGCTTATGTATGTAGGGTTGATATTTTACCCGTGTTTAACCAAGATAAAGTATTAAGTAATTTTATAGCCTTAGAACATGAACTAGTTTAGTATAAATGATGATGACTAATCCCATGAAGCAATTGTTTTGTGGGATTTTTTATTGAAAGAATAATCATTTGAAAAAATAGATGAAGACAAAATATTATTATTGATATTTCTTGAAATATATACTGTAGATTTGGTTACTTATTTTCTTGATAAAATTATATTTGTAAAATAAAAATTAAACTTCTCGAAGAAAACACATAAAATTAATTCAAAGTATAAATAGTAAAATGTAATTTCGCAGTATATTATCTAATTGAACTATCAAGATTGAATAATTAACAGAAATATGTCTTATCAAAGAAAAACTAAAATCGTAGCAACAGTAGGTCCGGCGTCTGATTCAAAAGAAATGCTGGTTAAGTTTGCTAAAGCAGGTGTAAATATTTTCCGACTAAATTTTTCGCACGGCTCACACGAAGATCATTTACAAAGACTAAACACAATCAGAGAAATAGCTGATGAATTAGATATAAATCTTGCAGTGCTTCAGGATTTACAAGGTCCTAAAATTCGTACACAACTTGTTGAAAACAATGGTGTAACTATTAAGGAGGGTAATAAATTGACATTCGTAATGGATGAAAATTTAATGGGAACTTCTGAGCGTGTTGGTACAACTTATACTTCTATGTATTTAGATGTAAACGTTGGAGAAAGAATTTTGATGGATGATGGAAATTTAGAAGTTAAGGTTTTAGAAATTGATAAAGTAAAGAAAGAAGTAATTACAGAAGTTATTTACGGTGGCGTATTAAAATCTAAAAAAGGTATTAACCTACCTGGTACTAAGGTTTCTTTACCATGTTTAACTGAAAAAGATCTTAAAGATTTATATTTTGGCTTAGATAATGGCGTAGATTGGATAGCTCTTTCATTTGTTCGTACTGCTGCTGATATTCATGATATCAAAGATAGAATTAAGGCTTATGGTAAAAAGAATACAAAGGTTATTGCTAAAATCGAAACTCCATTTGCGATTGATAATTTAGATGAAATCATCGAAGCTACTGATGCTATCATGGTTGCTCGTGGTGACTTAGGCGTTGAGATTGATGGTGCTAGAGTACCACATTTACAAAAATTGATGGTTGAGAAGTGTACTTTGGCTGGAAAACCAGTTATCGTTGCTACTCAAATGTTAGAATCAATGATTTCTAATCCAGTGCCTACTCGTGCTGAAACTTCAGATGTGGCTAATGCTGTATTGCAAGGAGCTTCTGCTACCATGTTGAGTGGAGAATCTGCATCGGGAGCATATCCTTTGAAAGCTGTTCAAACGATGGCTCATATCCAAGAGGTCGTTGAACAACAGCAAAATGAGATTAAAATCGTAAAAGGTGACGAGGCTTCAATTTACTTCAAAAACCACTCACTAAGTAAAGGTGCTATTGAATTCCCTTTAAACGACCGTATGATTGCTGGTGCATGCCGTTTGGCACGTGATACTGAAGCAAAAGCAATTTTATGTATTACAAACAGTGGTTATACAGCCTTCCGTTTGTCTGCTCATCGTCCTAAAGCAGGTTTATATATCTTCACTGCTAATAAAGCTGTTCAGCAAGAAATGGGGTTATTATGGGGAGCAAATGTTTTCTATTATGAAACCACAGGAAATGATGTTGAAGCAACTGTAAAAGGAATGACTGACTTCTTGAAGGAAAAAGGTTTGTTAGCAGTTGGTGATACTTTCGTATCAACATTAAGCATACCTTCTGATAAAAAATTGAAGACTAATACCGTTCAATTAGGAATTGTTGAGTAATCAATTGTTCAGACAATAGAAAAAGGGTTAAATCCATAGGATTTAACCCTTTTTCATGCCTTATGATTTCGAAACTGGGCAAATAAAAAAGCCTGATAAATTCAATTTTATCAGGCTTTTTTATGGGATGCTATTTCCTTAGAAATTACGCTCTCCAGCTTCTCTCTTTCCTAACATTACTGCACCTACCATCGCTACAAAAAATAGTACTGAAACCAATTCGAAAGGAAGTACATAATCACGGTATAAGATTTGTCCTAAGCCCTCAACCATTCCAGTTTGAGCATCGTATGCTTTTACTCCTACAGCGTTCTTTAAATCCATTTTACGGGATGCTGCAATGATGATAACTAATATCGTCCCGCCGAGTATCGCTCCTGCTAGTTTAGTCAATGTATTTTTTGAATCAGGAGCATTTTTACTTAAATCCATCATCATAATTACAAAAAGGAATAAAACCATGATGGCTCCTGCATACACCACAATATTAACTGCCATCAAAAACTGAGCATTCAATAACACATAATGGCCAGAAATACAGAAGAAAGTGAAAACCAAATACAATACACTATGTATTGGGTTTTTAGATAATACCACCATCGAAGCACTTAGGAGTGTCAAAGCAGTTAGAAAGTACCAAAAGTTCATATTTTTAATGAATCGTTATCAGATATTACAAATAATTTATTTACAAAATGGTTATTTCCAACCTTCTCTTAAATAGCGGTTATCCATTTTTTCAACCAATTTATCTTTTCCAAAAATCACTTCAGAGCGGTCTTCAAATACAGGAACCATTTTGTCGTGTTGTAGATAGATAGCTTGTTTAGGACAAGCTTCTTCGCATAAGCCACAGAAAATACAACGAAGCATATTGATTTCATACACGCTTGCATATTTTTCCTCGCGATACAAATTCTCTTCGCCTTTTTTACGTTCAGCAGCAACCATCGAAATCGCCTCTGCTGGACAAGCTACTGCACATAGTCCACAAGCAGTACAACGTTCAGCTCCTTCTTCGTCACGTTTTAGGATATGATGTCCACGAAAGACAGGTCCTAAATAACGTTTCTCTTCTGGATAACGAATGGTTACTTTTTTAGAAAAGAAGTGCTTTAGCGTTGTTGCCATACCTCCAACGATAGCAGGGAGGTAAATGCGTTCTGCAAAAGTCATTTCTTCTTGCTCTAAGACTTTGGATTTATTTGATAATTTCATAATAGTCTTCAAACCTTAAAGGAAAGATTTTAAATTTTATTTGAAAGCCTGCTTGTGTTAATCAAACTAAGCTGTTGCTAATTTTGCTGATTTCTTTTTCTTGTATTTCATTTCGCTGAAAGTAAATGTTACAATCAACATGATGATAACACCTGCCCACGATGCGGCAACTGTCATCCAGTTTGAACCACCTTCGTTTACAGTAAACAACATCGATGCACCTGTCAACACAACATTGAACATAGATAATGGAATTAAACCTGTCCATCCTAAGCCCATTAATTGGTCATAACGGAAACGAGGTAAAGTCCAACGCACCCACATAAATACAAAAACAAATAATAATGCTTTTCCGATTAATGCACCTACACCTACTAAGGTAGCGATGTTTGCTCCAACAGTAGCACCGAATTTTTCTGAGGCAAAAGAAGCTACGAAGTCATGCCCTGGATAATCATAACCACCAAAATATAAAGTAGCCATTACTGCACCAGAAATAAACATATTGATGTATTCTGCGAATAAATAGAAGCCTAATTTCATTGATGAATATTCAGTGTGGTATCCACCAATCAATTCAGTTTCACACTCAGGTAAGTCGAAAGGAGTACGGTTACATTCTGCAAAAGCACAGATAATGAATATTACAAAACCAAGTGGTTGGTAGAAGATATTCCAATGTCCATTTTGCTGCGTCTCTACAATAGATTTTGTAGACAAAGAACCAGAAAGCATCAAGATAGCAATGATAGAAAGCCCCATTGCCAATTCATAAGAAATGTTTTGTGAAGCCGCACGGATAGCACCAATCAATGAATACTTGTTGTTTGAAGCCCATCCTCCAATTAAAACGCCATAAACACCTAAAGAAACAATACCAAATACCCAAAGAATACCCACGTTAACATCAATTCCCTGTAGGTCTAAGATGATACCATCTCCTAAGTCTAATTTATCTCCAAATGGTACTACGGCTGAAGTCATCAATGCCGTAAGCATTGAGATACATGGGCCAGCAATAAAGAGCCATTTGTTAGATTGTGCAGGAATAAAATCTTCTTTCATGAACATTTTTACAGCATCAGCAAGAGGCTGTAAAATCCCAAATGGACCTGCTCTGTCTGGTCCTACGCGGTCTTGCATAAAAGCAGCAATGATACGCTCAAAGTAAGTAGAATAGGCCGCTACACCAAGGGTGATAGCGAAGATGATTCCTACATAAATGGCTTTGGCCGTAAATAATGTTGATGTAATTTCCATATATCTAAATGTGTAAATAGTAAACTATCTACAATCAATTAATTTAATTGCTTTTGTGGGGCTAAAAATGAACGATCACGATTATCGTCAATCTTTTTATACTGTTCTGCTGCTTGTTTCAATGGAAATGCTGGCGTTATTTTGTTCGCACCATATTTGTTCGCAGAAATCACCGAGTTGTGTGCTATTTGGGTTGGTCCTTCGATAGTCCAATCAGATGTATTTTTGCGTTCAAAACGGCATGTATTACAGATAAATTCTTTTACCTCACCCCATTCGTTTTTGCGTGCTGTTACCCTGATTACCTCGTCACCTCTGTACCAAAGGGTTACTTTTCCTGAGCATTTTCCACAATCGCAACTTGCATCTACTGGTTTCGAGAACCACACACGGCTTTTGAAACGATACGTTTTATCAGTTAAAGCTCCTACTGGACAAACATCGATGATGTTTCCAGAAAAATCGTTATCAATTGCTTTTTCAATGTAAGTACTAATCTCAGCATGGTCACCACGATTCATTACGCCATGCACACGTCCGTCTGTAATTTGGTCAGCTGTGTACACACAACGGTAACACAAAATACAACGATTCATGTTTAGTTTAATATTTGGCCCTAAATCTACAGGGTCAAAAGTATTTCTTTCTTCTACCGTACGTGTTTTAGATACACCGTGTTCAAAAGTAAAGTTTTGCAAATCACATTCCCCAGCTTGGTCACAAATTGGGCAATCTAATGGGTGATTTAACAATAAAAACTCAACAATGCCTTTTCTTACCTCTAATACTTGCTCGTTGATTGTATTTTCTACAACCATACCTTCTTGAATTTGCGTAATACAAGCAGGTACTAGTTTCGGCATCGGACGTGGGTCTTTTTCAGAACCAGCTGTTACTTTAACCAAACAACCACGGCATTTACCACCCGAAGCCTTTAGTGGTTCGTAATAACACATGGCAGGAGGTGCTATATGGGGCCCAATTTGACGAGCCGCCTGCATAATGGTTGTACCTGGGGCTACGTCAACGGTGATGTTATCTATTGTAACTTTCATATAAAAGCTTAATATTTAATTTTGTCGATTAAAACACGGTTTTTCCTAAGAGCAACCTAATTATTAACGATTTGAAGAGTACCTTATCTCAACAATTAGGCAATACTTTCATGCTCGTTTATTTCTTCTAAAATTTGTAATATCTGCGGAGCTATCACAGAAGCATCATAATTTAAGGCTTTCTGATACATCTTTTGCCCAATTTCTTCTCTGAGTAATTTATTCTCAATCAAGGTAATCAATTTACTTTTAGCACTAACGATGCTTCCGTAAGGAATGATTACTCTTTCATCTTTATCCACATATTCAGGAGCACCCCCAGCTTTGTCAAAACACACGACAGGAATTTTATTCAAGCTTGCCTCAATCATCACTAATGGATGAGGGTCTTCTCTTGAAGAAAGAAAGAATATATCAAAACAAGCCATGTAATCGATGTTGTCTCTGGTAGGAGCAATGACATGCACGTGATTTTCAATACCCATTTTTTCCAAATCATACAAAATGTTTTGGTGTTCAACAGAGTTTTTTTGAATACCTATCCACAAAAAGTGAACATCTTTCTTTTCACTAAAAACAGCATTTGCTACTGACAAAAATGTATCAACGCCTTTTCTCCATTCAAAATTTCCGCATCCTCCAATCACTAAAGCATCATTAGGAATATTCAGGCGTTTTCTGATACCTGTTCTGTTCGCGTAATGCAACTTATTGAGGATACCATTTACTGAGATAAATGGATTCACAACCGTTACTCTATCTTCAGCAATTTGATGGTTTTTAAACAGATTACTTTTAATCTCTTTTGAGGCGGCTAAAAAATGAGTACAGTTTTGTACTTGATATTCCAAATCCTCAGGTAACGTATATTTCTGTATAGAATTTTCAAGTTCATGTACATATACTACAAAGGGACATTTCAAAAACTCTAGACTTCGCAATAAGCCACCATTGGCAATGGTATTCGAAAAAATCAAATCAAACTTTAGCTCGGCTAACTCTTTATATTTTTCCTGATAAAAGTTCAGTTTACGAATTTTGTTTAATTTAAAAACTTTATCGTAAATAATTCTTGAATAAGGATTTCTTTTTGAGGATTCTTCATTGTATTCCCAAAGAATCACATTAGCTACTTTATTAAATTCAGCCAATAAAGTCCCGCCTTTTGCTAATAAAAGATATATTTCTAACCCTTGATTTTTTAAAGATTTAAGTAAATCAAGTAGTACATATTGTGCACCCGCAACATTGGCGTCGTGACCAATAAATAATATCTTTTTTTGCATATCTTTTAAATTATAAACTCCAACTTGCCCCTTCACGCATAAATACGGCTCCTTTTTGTGTGGCTTTTTCAGGGAATTTAATGTGCCATTCAAACTCATCACGGAAATGACGAATAGCAGCAGCTACTGGCCAAGCGGCAGCTTCACCTAATGGGCAAATCGTATTACCTTCAATTTTCTTAGCTACATCAACTAATAAATCAACATCTTCCTGACGGCCCTTTCCGTGTTCTATTCTATAAAGGACTTTGTCCATCCAGCCCGTTCCTTCACGACATGGCGAACATTGTCCGCATGATTCATGGTGATAAAAACGACCAAAAGTAAGTGTATTGTGAACAATGCAAGTAGTTTCGTCCATTACAACAAAACCACCAGAGCCAAGCATAGTACCTGTAACAAAACCTCCATCAGAAAGCGATTCATAAGTCATCAAACGATTTTCACCATTTACAGTTTTAAGAATCAACTCGGCTGGAAGAATAGGTACTGAAGAACCACCCGCTACGACAGCCTTTAATTTATGTCCGTCTCTAATACCTCCGCACCATTCGTCTGCATAGATAAAATCTTCAACAGTAATACCCAATGGAATTTCGTACACACCTGGCTTACGAACATGACCAGAGGCTGATATTAATTTGGTTCCCGTACTTCTACCGATACCAATTTTAGCGTACTCATCGCCACCATTGTTAATAATCCAAGAAGTAGCAGAAATAGATTCCACATTGTTAACCACAGTAGGACATTGCCACAAACCTTTTACCGCTGGAAATGGAGGCTTATTACGAGGATTTCCACGTTTACCTTCCAAAGATTCCAACAAGGCAGTTTCTTCTCCACAGATGTATGCACCCCCACCAGGCTGAACAAAAAGGTCAAGGTCATATCCAGAACCCAAAATGTTTTTACCTAACAATCCTTTGTCATAAGCCTCTTGAATGGCTTTTTCAAGGATATTGACAACATACATTAATTCTCCTCTTACATAAATATAAGAAGTATTAGCACCTAAAGCATACGACGATACAATCATTCCCTCAATTAAAGTATGAGGCGACTTCATCATCAAATAGTGGTCTTTGAAAGTACCGGGTTCTGATTCATCCGCATTACAAACTAAATAACGAGGAATACCTTCTGGCTTAGCCAAAAATGACCATTTCATACCCATCGGAAAACCAGCACCACCACGTCCACGAATACCAGATTTTTTTACTTCTTCAGTAACCTCATCAGGAGTCATCGTTTTCAAAGCTTTCTCTACTGCTCTATATCCACCATTTTTACGAAAAACATCAATAGTGTCAATGCCTTGTACGTCAATATGTTCAGTTAATATTTTCATTTTTCTATTAAATTTGATTAGCGATACTTCGCATCGAATTCAGATAAAGTATATCAATAAATTACTTTTAAAAGTAGGTTTAAGTAGCTTATGTGAATTAAAGAGATGTTAAAACTCACAACTCATCACTCACAACTATTACTTTGCATCATTACTATTTTGACAACTCATCAATGATTTCATCAACCTTCTCGTTGGTCAAATTCATATAATATTTTTCTCGAATTTGAAACACAGGTCCCCAACCACAGGCTGCCAAGCATTCTACTTCTTTGATGGTAAACTTGCCATCTGGCGTAGTTTCACCAGTTTCAATTCCTAGTTTTTTCTTTAAGTGGTCATATACTTCAACGCCGCCCATTAAACAACAAGGCCCCGTACGACAATACTCTATTACATGTTCACCCACTGGTTCAAGGTGAAACATTGTATAAAATGAAGCCACCTCATAAACTTCAACAGGCTTTATTTTTAGCAAATTAGCCACATAATCCATTACTTCTGAACTACACCATCTCCACTCTGCTTGAGCCAAATGTAAAATTGGAAGTAAAGCTGATTTTTGCTTACCTTCTGGGTAACGTTTAATGATTTTATGAACTAACTCCAACGTATCAGCTGGAAACTGTATGGTTTGTGTATTTGTCATGTTTTATTCTGAATTAAGCAAAAATTACGCGTCTAATTCCCCTGCAATCACATTCATTGACGACATCGTAACGATGGCATCAGAAAGTGTTGAACCTTTAATCATTTCAGGAAATGCTTGATAATAAATATAGCAAGGGCGACGGAATTTCAAACGATATGGTGCACGGCCACCATCTGAGACTAAATAAAAACCAAGTTCGCCGTTACCACCTTCTACAGAATGATATACTTCTCCGACAGGAGCATCAATTTCGCCCATCACAATTTTGAAATGGTAAATCAAAGCTTCCATATTGTTATAAACCTCTTTTTTCTCAGGTAAATAATAATGCGGAGCATCTGCGTGGAATGGGCCTTCAGGCAAATTATCTAAGGCTTGTTTAATGATTCTTAAACTCTGCCACATTTCTTCACCACGAACCAAGAAACGGTCATAAGTATCTCCTTTGGTTCCTACTGGAACTTCAAAGTCAAAATCTTCATACGACGAATATGGATTCATGGCACGAACGTCATAATCAACACCCGCAGCACGTAGGTTCGGACCAGTAAATCCATAATTTAAAGCACGTTCAGCCGAAATAGCCCCTACATCTATGGTTCTATCCATAAAGATACGGTTTCGTTTTACTAGGCTTTCAAATTCACGAAGTACAGGAGGAAAATCATCAAGAAGTACTTGAATTTTACGGATAGCTTCTTTAGAAAGGTCTCTTTCCATCCCTCCACAACGACCCATATTGGTCGTTAGGCGAGCGCCACACATTTCTTCGTAGATTTCGTAAATGTGCTCTCTCCACTGCATTACATACAAGAAGCCTGTTAAAGCACCTGTATCAACAGCAAGAATAGAATTACAAATGATGTGGTCAGCAACACGGGCTAACTCCATCATGATTACACGGATATATTGTGCTCTTTTTGGTACTTCAACACCCAACAGTTTTTCTACCGTCATGTGCCAACCCATATTATTGATTGGCGATGAACAGTAGTTCATACGGTCTGTAAGCGTTGTGATTTGATAAAGAGGACGACGTTCAGCAATTTTCTCGAATGCACGGTGAATATACCCTACTGTCTGTTCTGCATCAACAATGGTTTCTCCGTCCATCGTCAAGATGTTTTGGAAGATACCATGCGTGGCAGGGTGAGTTGGCCCTAAGTTTAGGGTAGTCAACTCATTGACATACTTTTTATCTATTTGTGCTTTCTCTAAGCCTACGAAAGGGCTTGATACTAATGCGATTTCAGACATATTTTTATAAATTTATCTACCAAATAAGGCATCAATTTTGTCTTGACGAGTGGCGTCTTCTAATGGATATTCTTTACGCATCGGATGATAATCCATTGCTTCATCGTTCAGAACACGTTCCATTTTTGGATGTCCTAAAAACATAATTCCAAAGAAATCAAAGGCTTCTCTTTCCATCCAATTGGCACACGCATACAAACCTGTGATGGTTGGTACTACGATGTTTTCTCTAGTAACGTACAATTTAATAATCAACCTTACATTGTTTTCTAAACTATGTAGGTGATAAATAACGCCAAATTCATGGCTTGGAACGTCTGGGAAATGGATACCGCCTAAATCTGTTAAAAATTGGAATTTGAAGGTCGGATGTTGATATAAGTAATGCATCAACGGCACAATGGTGTCGGTTGTAGTTGTTACGTTTAATAAACCGTAATTTTCTACAATTCCAAAAATATTATCTTCGCCAAATTGTGCGACTAAATCTTGTGCTATTTGTTCGTTTGTCATTGTTAGCTTATCTGTTAATCGTCGTTACTAAAACTTAGTAAAACGGATAACTGTTACTCTATTCCGTAAGATGCTAAAAGTGCTTTGTATTCAGGAGATTCTCTACGACGGCGTTGCTCTGACTTTGCAATTTCTTGAATTTGCATAAAGCCATCCAATATTTGTTCAGGGCGAGGTGGGCAGCCTGGTACATAAACATCAACAGGAATGATGCGGTCTATACCTTGTAAAACAGAATAAGTATCAAAAATTCCACCCGAACATGCACATGCACCTACTGAAAGCACCCAACGAGGCTCTGCCATTTGAAGATACACTTGTTTAAGAACTGGTCCCATTTTTTTAGAGATAGTTCCCATAACCATTAAGATGTCGGCTTGGCGGGCTGAAAAAGACATACGTTCAGACCCAAATCTTGAGATGTCGTAGTGTGAGGCCATTGTAGCCATGAACTCGATACCGCAACATGAAGTAGCGAAGGGAAGTGGCCAAAGTGAATTTGCACGAGCAAGACCCACTAGATCATCTAATTTGCCAGCGAAGAAACCTTGTCCTTCAATTCCTTCTGGAGCATCAACTGTTTTTATTATTCTATCGCTCATTGTATCTATTTGTGAATCCAATTACCAGAAAAGTCCTTCGAGACCATCTATTCAATAGTCAGAAACACAATATATTATATATTCAACTTATGTGATAACACTGTGAATGAGGAAAGGTTTGTTTATAGAAAAACCTATTCTATTCAACGATACTATTTCTCCCAAGTCAAAACACCCTTCTTGATAACATAAATAAAGCCTACTAATAATAATCCCATAAATACTAACATTTCAAGAAACATAGTAATGGCTACATCAGAAGATGATTTTACCCATCCCATAAAGTTTACAGCCCAAGGATACATAAAAATAATCTCTACATCAAATAACACAAAAAGAATGGCTACAAGGAAGTATTTAACAGAGATAGGCGTGCGGGCATCACCAACTGATTCGATACCACATTCAAACGCATCATCTTTAAGTACACTATGACGTTTAGGCCCTAGCCAGTGTGTTGCAAGCATTGTTGCAACAATAAATGCTAAAGCAGCCCCTAATTGAACAAGTATTGGAAGGTAATCTGACGGTTGATAGTTCATTGTTGATTTTTTGAGTTTTAGGTTTTGATTTTCAGATGTTTACATCTTCGTCTCCAAACCGATACGTTATTTGACTAGTATCTTTTCAAAATTTATCTGCAATTTACTGATAAAATTTTGTTTGCGACATTTTTTTAATGCTAAAATTAGAGGGAAATGCCAAAGAGAATACAGAAAGCCATGTTATAATCTGTTATATGGATTCATACTAAATAAGACATCCGTGTTTTAACATTTAATAGCTTTATATGAATCAGTATCAGAAGCATATCTGCTCGTTAATTTCTGATTTTTTATGTCTAAAAACTTTATTGAAAAAACAAATGCAAGGCTAAGATGATGTTAGTCGTTAGAGTTTTGATTGTGTTTATTAACTTGCTAAAAATATTCATCATGGAACAAGACAACATAAAATTTATGAAGAGAGCCATCGAATTATCCATTAAAGGAAGTTCGGATGGAAAAGGAGGACCTTTTGGAGCGGTGATTGTAAAAAACGGAGAAATTGTAGGCGAAGGTTATAATCAAGTGACCTCTACGAACGACCCAACGGCTCATGCGGAGGTAATGGCTATCAGGGATGCTTGCAAAAACTTGAATACGTTCCAATTGGCAGATTGTGAGCTGTATACTTCATGCGAACCTTGCCCGATGTGTTTGGGAGCAATCTATTGGGCACGTCCTTCAAAAGTATATTTTGGCAACACGCGCGACGATGCCGCAAAAGTGGGTTTTGATGATGCCTTTATTTATGACGAAATTCCCTTGCCTATTTCTGAACGCCAAATCCAGATGATTCCTTTGGGAAGAGAGGAAGCTCAACAAGCTTTTGATTTGTGGCAAAACATGAATAACAAGATTGATTACTGAATCCAATTTAATTTTATATACTATTTTCAATTAATATTCATGAAAAAAACAATGACACGCTACTCGTTGAATCTTGTAGCCCTTTCCTTACTCTCGTATCAAATTTCTGCTCAGCAAAAAACTAAAGTAGAAGATTTTACGGCAGAAAACCTATTTACCAATAATATAGAAGGTCCTAATTTTGACAAAGTGGGAAATCTATATGTAGTTAACTTTAAAGAAGATGGCACAATTGGTAAAGTAAAACCTGATGGAACTTGTGAATTGTTCCTAACTTTGCCGAAAGGGAGTACCGCCAATGCCATTCAATTTGATAAAGCAGGTAATATGTTATTGGCTGATTTTTCTGGTCATAATATATTAAAGGTGAATATGAAGAATAAGGCAATCTCTACGTATTGCCATAATGATGCCTTCAATCAGCCCAATGATATTTGTATTACCCAAAAAGATGTCATTTTTGCCTCAGACCCCAATTGGAAAAACTCAACTGGAAAAATTTGGCGCATAGATAAAGGAGGAAAAGAAACCTTATTAACAGACCAAATGGGAACTACTAATGGTATTTGTTTGAGTCCAGATGAAAAAACGTTGTATGTCAATGAAAGTGTTCAGAAAAAAGTTTGGGCTTTTGATGTTGACCTTGCAGGAAATATTTCCAATAAAAGACTATTTACTTCTTTTGAAGATGGGGGTTTAGATGGAATGAAGTGTGACAATAAGGGAAATTTGTATGTTTGTCGCTGGGGACTAGGTAAAATCCTCGTGTTTACTAAAACAGGCAAACTGTTGAAAGAAGTACAACTGAAAGGCTTGCAGAGTAGTAATATCGTATTCAGCCCAGATAAAAAATATGCTTACGTAACCTTACAGGATAGAAAAGGGATGGAGCGTTTTAATTTAAAATAATGCTTTTTTAGCTATAAGCTGTGAGAAATGAGCTTTGAGCTGTTAGATTAGAATCTATTTTAAACAATCAAAACTAACAGTTCAAATCTCATTTCTCACAGCTCAAGTCTTATTTCTCACAGCTTATTGCTCATAGCTCACAACTCAAAGCTTAAATCATTCTCCCCCATTTAAAAACGATTTCAATTCAGTCGCATCTGATGGCTTCATCCTGCCTGCTAAAACCAAACGTAATTGTCTTCTGCGTAATGCACCGTCATAAAGTCCTTTCTCTTCTTCGGTTTCTGTTAATGAAATAGGAACATCTATTGGGCGACCACTCTGGTCAACCGCGACAAAAGTAAAAAAGGCCTTGTTGGTACTTACTCGTTCTTGTGCTGGAATATTTTCTGCCCAAACATCTATTACCACTTCCATAGAAGAACTAAAAGCACGGGTAACTTTGGCTTGAAGCGTAACTACGCTACCCAGTGGGATAGACTCTTTAAAAGATACATTATCTACAGAAGCAGTAACTACAATACGGTTTGAATGTTTCTGAGCACAAATAGCACCCACAACATCCATCATGCGCATAAGGTTACCACCCATCAAATTGCCTAAAGTATTGGTATCGTTCGGAAATATCATTTCCGTCATAGTAGTAAGAGATTCTGAAACGTATTTAGTTTTTGTCATTTTAATTGGATGAAGGTTATATTTTTGGTTTTCGGCTATCGGCTTTCAGTCGTCGACTTTCGATTATCGGTTTTGGAGTGTTGGTTTTTGGTCGTTAGCTTTATATAAATAAAAAATAAAATATTAGCAATCTGATAAGCAATGGCTAAAATCCTATACTCAGCATCCGATGACTGAAATCTGACAACCGATAGCTGAAACCCGAAATCCGACAGCCATTTACTCTTCCGAATTAGTACTTATTTCATCAAGATTGATGGTATTGAAATGTTCGTGAGCTTTTAAAACAATTGCCAAGGCAACAACAGCTTCGCAAACGGCTACTACAATTACAAAGAGTGCAAACATTTGTCCTTGCAAATCAGGGTCATTTTTACTGAATGCTACAAGGTTTAGGTTTACAGCATTGAGCATCAATTCTATTCCCATCAACACTACGATAACATTTCGTTTAGTAACTACAACAGCCAAGCCTATACTGAATAGTAAAGCACCAGTGAGTAAATAATATGAAAGAAAACTATTGTCCATGTTGAAAATATCTACAGCGTTTATCAATATTTAAACTTTAGATTTATTACTTAGATATGCCGCACCAATTAACGTTGCCATTAATAAAACACCCGAAACCTCAAAAGGTAAGACAAAATCGGTCATTAATAAAA
Source organism: Arcicella sp. BE140 (assembly GCF_031456255.1). Classification (NCBI taxonomy): domain Bacteria; kingdom Pseudomonadati; phylum Bacteroidota; class Cytophagia; order Cytophagales; family Flectobacillaceae; genus Arcicella; species Arcicella sp. BE140. The sequence continues at coordinate 244,140 of NZ_JAVDUE010000003.1, forward strand.
TACCAATATTTTGAGTAGTAGAAAAAGTCTCGGCGGTTTCGAATAAATAAGATTGTATTTTGATGAAATCAGCCCTTGCAAAAGAGTAGAAAAGTAGCCCGAATAATCCGATGGCGACTACAAATCCAATTAATCGGTTAGTATTTGTACCAATAATATCATTCTTGCCATTCTCCTTACTTCCTTTTTGGTTGGTAAGCATTACCCCAAAAATCAATAGAACTAAAATTCCTCCTACATATACTAAAAGTTGAGTAATAGCCAGAAAGTCTGCACCAATCAATACATATAGTGCCGCAATACCAAAGAAAGTAAGCAAAAGGCTGAATGCAGCATATAATACATTTTTACTCCACAAAACAACACTTGCAGAGACGGCTATTAATAAGATAAATGCTATAAAAATAAAAGGTATCAATTGTCAGTTTTTGGTTTAGGTTTAAACGAAGGTTTAAAAACAGGTTTCGGTCTTGGAGTAGGAACAACTTCCTCAGCTTTTATCTCTTCAACTTCCTTTTTTACTTCTAGTCCAGCGTCTTCTAGTCCTGTGTCTTGCTTCTTAAACGAAGGTTTAAACACAGGCTTCGGTCTTGTGACAGGAGTGGTTTCCTCAGCTTTTATCTCTTCAACTTCTTTCTTTACCTCCAGTCCAGTGTCCTCCACTCCTTCTTCTTTTTTCTTAAACGAAGGTTTAAAAACAGGTTTCGGTCTTGGAGCAGGAGTGACTTCTTCTGCTTTTATATCTTCTACATCTTCTTTCTTTACCTCCAGTCCAGCTTCTTCTAGTCCTTCTTCTTTTTTCTTAAATGAAGGTTTAAAAGTAGGTTTCGGTCTTGGTGCAGTAGTAGCTTCTTGAGCTTTAATTTCTTCTAGTCCAGTATCTTCCAGTTCTTCCTCTTTTTTCTTAAACGAAGGCTTGAAGGCTGGTTTCGGTTTTGGAGCAGTGGAAACATCTTCTACTTTAGTTTCTTCTAGTCTAGCGTCCTGTGTCTTAAGTCCTTCTAGTCCAGTATCTTCCAGTGCTTCCTCATTTTTCTTAAACGAAGGTTTAAAAACAGGTTTCGGTTTTGGAGCAGTTGAAACATCTTCTACTTTAGTTTCTTCTAGTCTAGCGTCTTGTGTCTTAAGTCCTTTTAGTTCAGTATCTTCTAGTCCTGTATCCTTTTTCTTAAACGCAGGCTTGAAGGCTGGTTTCGGTTTTGGAGCAGGAGTTTCCTCTGCTTTTATTTCTTCAATTTCTTCTTTCTTTACCTCTAGTCCTGCGTCTTCTAGTCCTGTGTCTTGCTTCTTAAACGCAGGCTTAAAGGCTGGTTTTGGTCTTGGAGCAGGAGCAATCTCTTCAGCTTTATTATCCTCCAGTCTAGTGTCTAGCGTCTTAAATTCTCCTTCAGTCTTCTTCGTTTTCAACCCCTTCATCGCTTCTTTTTCAAGCATGAATTGGTCATAAAGCTCACGTTTCTCTTGGGCTTGTTCAGGAGAAAGATTTCCAAATGCAAAATTATGTTTGGTAATATCAAATACAGAAAAATCGTACTCGTGTGTCATTGTCAAACATTCTGTCGGACAAACAGTAGTACATAAACCACAGAAACAGCATTTTGCCATATCTATATCAAACTTTGCTGCATACAATCGAATCGCAGAACCATCAGAAGCATACCCAGCAATGCCCGTAGCCTTGATAGGCTCTATTTCGATACAATCAACAGGGCATACCTTTGCACATTTATCACAGACGATACAATCGTCCATCTCATTATGTAGTTGATAACGACCATTGTCAGGTAATGGAAGCTTCTCATGGGGGTACTGTAATGTAACAATACCTGTCTCTTGTTTGAAGTAGTCAGGATTATTTACAAAAATTGGTTTTCGGCTTTGGCGTGCTTCTTTCAAGTGTCTCCACGATAGCGAGAGCCCTTTCAACGAAGATTTGATACCTTCTTTGATATTGCCGAAGTATGTATTGTTTGCTCCTTTATGCACAGCTTTAATAAATTTTCAATTATTGGGTCACTAAATGAATCCTATACTTAACTATTTTTTGCCAATAATTAAACACAAAGGTACGTTCTGGTGATTAACAAAAGAAAGAACAATTGGCTTTTCTCTTAGTTACTTTGTTCAATTGACCTTATTGTCTGAGATTCTGAGGGTTATTTTTTAGAAATACTTTTTATTTAAGAGAAAAAAGGTAAAAATATTTAAGAAAATCAGCGAAAACAATGTAAAACTTTTTGCATATACCAAAACAACTCCGTAATTTTGCGTTCCCAATTTTTAACTGGATGCCCGTTCAGAAAGAAAATAAGGCAAAATCATTGAAAATCAGAGTCGTTCCAACTTTGATTTACCGAAAATACTTTCACAGCAATTAATAAGAGTCCACCGTGAATATATTTTTTGTAACACCTTATGGCAGAGGTGCTTTCTTTGAGAAAACATTTAGGACTTTTAAAATCTTAATAAAGTGGATACTTTAAGTTATAAAACCATCTCAGCCAACAAGGCTACCACAGAAAAGGGATGGGTTATTGTAGATGCAGAAAATCAGATTGTAGGTCGTTTGACTTCTGAAATTGCAAAAATTTTACGTGGAAAGCACAAGCCTTCTTTCACTCCGCATGTTGATTGTGGTGATAACGTTATCGTTATTAATGCTGATAAAATTCGTTTTACTGGCAAGAAAATGACTGATAAAGTTTATATCCGTCACACAGGGTATCCAGGTGGACAGCGTTTTGCAACGCCAAGAGAAGTGTTAGCGAAAAATCCAAAAGGAGTAGTGGAAGCAGCCGTTAAAGGTATGTTACCTAAAAACCGTTTGGGAAGCCGTTTGTTCACTAACTTGTATGTATATGCAGGTACAGAACATCCACACGCAGCTCAACAACCAACTGAAATTAAATTCTAATAATCGTTATTTGTTATTCGTTATCCGTTATTCGTCTTTACGAATTAACCATTAACAGATAGCTGATAACTTCTCTATAAAAAAATGGCAGAAGTAACTAATACATTAGGAAGAAGAAAAACAGCTGTTGCCCGTCTTTATATGACTCCAGGTAACGGTACAATTCTTGTGAATGGTCGTGCTTTGAATGAGTACTTTCCATCTGAAATTTTACAAATTATCGTTAATCAACCATTTGCATTGACTAAGACTGAAGGTGCTTATGATATCAAAGCAAATCTTGATGGCGGTGGAATCAAAGGACAAGCAGAAGCGCTTCGTTTAGCTATTTCTCGTGCTTTACAAGAAATCGACCCTGAGCGTCGTCCAGCTTTGAAAAAAGAAGGATTCTTAACACGTGACCCTCGTATGGTAGAACGTAAGAAACCAGGTCGTAAGAAAGCTCGTCGTAAATTCCAGTTCTCGAAACGTTAATATTCGTTGTAATTTGGAAATCTGGCAATTTGAAAATTGGAAAACAATATTTTCAAATCTCCCGATTTTCAAATTACTTCTTCACTAATACTTGCAGTGACCGATGTGTTAGTGATATATTTTTCATATTTTTTCATTTAAAAAATTGGTCGTACAGTTCTTAATATCAGAAAAGGATTAGGTTTTATAGTTTGAGATGTTAATACATTTTCAAATTTTCAAATCTACAAATTTTCAAATTCTTAAGGCTGATGACTGTCAGAAAATGGCACAATTAGAATACAAAAACCTTTTGGATGCTGGTGTTCACTTTGGACACATGACACGTAAGTGGGATCCAAGAATGGCTCCATACATCTTTATGGAGAAGAATGGTATCCACATTCTTGATTTGAACAAAACTTTAGCTTGTTTAGACGAAGCTTGTACTGCTATCAAAGCGGTAGTTCGTTCAGGTCGTAAAGTAATGTTTGTTGCTACAAAGAAACAAGCGCAAGAAATTGTTTCTGAAGAAGCTCGTCGTTTGAAAATGCCTTACGTAACTGACCGTTGGTTAGGTGGTATGCTTACAAACTTCGCTACTGTACGTAAATCAATCAAAAAGATGTCAACTATCGACAGATTATTGAAAGATGAAGTAACCGTAAAAGCTTTAGCAAAACGTGAGCGTTTGATGATGTCTCGTGATAAAGAGAAAATGGAAAGAGTATTAGGCGGTATCACTGACCTTACTCGTTTACCAGCAGCTCTTTTCGTAGTTGACGTTAAGCGTGAACACATTGCAGTAGCAGAAGCAAAAAGATTAGGTATTCCAGTTTTCGCAATGTGCGATACTAACTCGAACCCTGATTTAGTTGACTATCCTGTACCAGCTAATGATGATGCTTACAAATCAATCGCTTTGATTACTTTAGCAATTGGTAAAGCTATCGAAGAAGGCTTAATGGAGCGTAAACAAGATAAAGATGATGCTCGTTTAGCAGAGGAAGAAGAAGCGAAGCGTTTAGCTGACGAAGAGGCAGCTAAAGAAGCAGCGAAAGTTGCGGCTAAATACGAGAAAGAAGATTAATAATAATTTGAAGATATGATAATCTGAGAAAGTCATAGGAACTATCTTTTTGTCATAACTTTACCATTATAATTTATCAAAATTGAAGCAGCCCATGGAATTCTATGGGCTGTTCCTTTAAAAATTAACATTGAATTAGCGAATGCGGATTGCGATTTTAACGTAATAAAAGCCAGTTCAATTTAGCAATCCGTAAATCCAAAATCTAAAATCAATAAAACGATGGCTATTTCAGCAGCAGACGTTAATAAGTTAAGACAAATGACCGGTGCGGGCATGATGGATTGTAAGAAAGCCCTTACTGAAGCAGGTGGTGATTTTGAAGCCGCTATTGATATTCTTCGTAAAGCAGGCCAGAAAGTGGCTGCTAAACGTGCAGACAATGCTACTAACGAAGGTGTAGTATTAGTTGCTATTAGCGAAGATGGAACAAATGGTAAATTAGTTGCTTTAGCTTGCGAAACTGAACCAGTTTCTAAAGTAGCAGATTTCAATGAATTAGCTGCTGCTTTATTAGCATCAGCAGTTGCTATCGATGCAGCAGATAAAGATGCTTTATTAGCTTCTACTTTAGCTGACGGACGTAACGCTCAAGAGGCAATGGTTGAATTAACTGGTAAAATTGGTGAGAAAATCAATGTAGCTGGTTATGAAAATATCACTGCTGATAAAGTTGTTTCTTATATCCACTCTAACAACAAAATCGGTGTTTTAGTAGCATTTACAAATGTAACAGGAACTGATGTTACTGAAGTTGGTAAAGATATCGCTATGCAAATAACTGCAATGAAACCAGTTGCGTTGGATAAAGACGGTGTTGATGCAGCTACTATCGAACGTGAAATCGAAATCGGTAAAGACCAAGCTCGTCAAGAAGGAAAACCAGAAGCAATGTTAGAAAAAATTGCAACAGGTAAATTGGAGAAATTCTACAAAGAAAACACTTTGTTGAACCAACAATTTGTAAAAGACGGTTCTATCAATATCAAACAATTATTAGAGCAAACTCAAAAAGGATTAACTATCAGTACTTTCAAACGTATTGCTTTAGCATAATTTACTTTCGAGTAATAATATTAAGAAAAGGCTTCCAGCAATGGAAGCCTTTTTTGTTGCTATAATTTTAATATAATTATGTTTTTTCATAATAAGATTATATTTAAGTGGAATAATAAGTATTTTTACCTGCTATGCAACGCTTATGAAAATAGGGCTGTCTATGTAGTTGTTAAGATCAAATTAATTTAAACTTAAATACCATTACACAATGAAAAAATTAATGTTTATAATGACAGCGTTTATTGGTGTCATGTTAGCGAGTTGTTCAAAGCAAGAGGATTTATCGGCTTCGGATGATAATTATTCAGCTTTAGAAGTGTCTGCTGCCCGTACGGCTGCTGTGACTGATACGGTAACCAAACAAAAATGTAAAGGAAATATTACGAGTATTGACCCAGCGGCTTTGCCAGCTACTATCACTACTTATATTTCTACCAATTATGCGGGAGCAACTATCAAGTATGCTGGTAAAGATGCCCAAGGGCAGTATGTAGTAGGTGTTTCTTTAAATAATGTTGAAACAGGTCTATTGTTTGATGCCAATGGTGTATTTGTAAAAGCATTGCAGCATTATGCTAGAAAAGCGAAACTAACAGAAGTAGATATTACTACTTTGCCAGCTACGCTAACAAGTTATATTACTACTAATTACGCAGGTTATACTGTAAAACGTGCTGGTAAAGATGCTGATGGAAATATTTATGTAGCTATTAGTGACGGAACAAACCGTAAAGTACTTTTATTTGATGCGACTGGTGCGTTTAAACAAGCGTTAGAAACGCCATTACATAAAATTGTAAAACTTAAAAAACACTAGGATTTTAATAAGATACAATTCCTATAAGCAGAATAAATAATGCGACAGAAGAGGCTTTCAGCAATGGAAGCCTCTTCTGTTTTTTTACGAGATTCCAACAATTCAATCATGATTATGTACTTAAGAAATGCAATCAAGAATCATAAATATAAAATTATTAAAGATGAATAAAAGTATTAAAAGCGTAATAATTTATTTGAAAAAATATACCGTTAGATAAATTTAGATACCGCTCAATAATTTTCAGATTGTTCTACATCCATTTATTTACAATTTTATACCTAGTAAATATTACTAAACAACAATTTATCTAAATCAATTAAATGATGAAAACAATCAAATCTGTAGTCCTTTATTGGGCGCTAGTCACATCGCTTGCGATAGTTAGCGGTTGTGAAAACAAAGGAAACTCCAATAATACCACCAAAGTGGATGGAGCTAAACTCTTTTCTGATATTATGTTTATCGAAGGAGACGCGAGTGTGAATATTCCTGAATTGAAAAAGATTAGAGATTACGCTGGTATTGACAAGTTTAACGCTGCTCAAAAGAAAACGTATGATAAATACAAGGAATTTGTCATTGCAGATATTAAGAAGCAATCCCCCGAATTTTTCGAGGAATTCAGAGCAATGGTACAAAGTGGTGACCCCGTGTTAGTTCAAACAGCTTTAAAATATGCAGGCGAGAAAATACTTGGTTCTACAAGTACCCTTATGCCTCTGCTTATTCTAAAAAGAAACCCCGAGCTAATAGATAGCCTTTATTCAAAAGAAGATAAGAAGAAATTAAGAGAATTGGCTGAAGTATCTGATTTTGCCAAGTTAAAAGAACTTCTTAACGTGCCTGACCCAGAAGGTAGGTTATTAAAAGGGCTTATGACAAATAGGGTTACAAATCTCCAGATTAATCAGAACAGAATGGTGAATTTATTTCCCGGACCAAATACAAATAGTATGTTGGCTGTGAATAAAAACAGAAACTTTGATTTGAATTTTGATAGAGACATCAATTTCAATTTGAACACCAATAAAAACTTAAACTTACAGCTTGACCGAAACCTCAATCGTCTTCAAAATCTCAATTTTAATAGAAATATTGATGTCAATTTTAACAGATTGGCTGATATAGGAGCAGGCAGTTGGTTTAATGTGAACGAAAATGTGAATGAAAACAAGAATGTCAATGTGAATGAGAATGTAAATATCAATCAAAATGTGAATGTGCACGAAGCTGTTAATATAGCAGTAGCGGTAAATGTTGTATTATTTGCGATTGATAATACCCCTATGCCATCTGATCTTTTTGGAAAAGAGGTTTTATTTCAAGAGCAACTAGTGAAATCAATCACACAACAATATCAATTCAGAATATGAGGGCCTTATATATCGTGGGGCAACTATTCGTGGTTGTATTTGTGATTCTGACAATGACAATTTCTTTGCCCCATAATCCATTGTCGATTTACAATACCGAGGTGACAAGTACTTTCCAGTCGTTTTTACCCGAAGGATGGGCTTTTTTTACCAGAAATCCAAAGGAAGAGGAAGTGATAATTTATTATAAAGAAAATGGTAAGTGGATCCAAAATCCACTTACCCCACTTTCAAAACCGGGTAATTCGTTTGGATTAAATAGGCTTGTTAGGGCTCAATCTGTTGAAATGGCTATGATTATTCCTCAGCCATCTGAAAACGACTGGCAGCATTGTAATGGAAATTTTGTTGATTGTATCAAAAAAGATACTACCAAAGTAATAGAGGTTAGGAATATATCTCCAATGCCTATTTTGAAAGATACAATAGCAATAGTAAGTTATTCTCCAGTACCTTGGGCATGGTCTGAACTTAAAAAGAGTGAAGAAATGCCAGCTAAATATGTAATTCTAAAAGTGTTATGTGGCAAGAAATAGATAATCAAATCGAAAGAAAACTAAGCCTCAATATTTGGAGTAATGTTTATGGCTTAGGCAGGTCGCTTATTGCGTTGAGTGTTTTACTTACCTTATTAATGAATGATGTAAGTACGCTATTCAGACCAATATTGGGCGTTGATGATATACCCATGTGTAATGGATTAAGTGGAAAAATTAGTCTTTTTTGCCTATTATCCAATAACCTTGAATTAGCAAGATGGATTAGTATCGTCATTTTATTTGTAGTAACAATCGGTTGGAGACCTAGAATCATGGGGGTGTTACATTGGTGGATAAATTATAGTTTAATTTCATCAGCTCCATTGGTAGATGGTGGTGAACACGCCGCTACAGTGATTAGTTTTTTATTAATTCCAATTACTTTAACAGATAGTCGTTTATGGCATTGGGAAACTGCCGAGAATCCGAAGGTTAGTGCTAAATATAGATATAAGCACTTAGTGGCTTCTATTTTTTATGATTTAGTGAGAATACAAGTAGCAGTTATTTATTTACACTCGGCCGTTGGCAAATGTAGTGTATTAGAATGGCAAAACGGAACAGCGCTGTATTATTGGTTTACAGACCCAATGTTTGGAATGGCGAATTGGCTTAAACCTATCGTACTACCATTGTTACAAAATCCGTTCTCATTAACGATTATCAATTGGTGGGTAATTATCCTAGAATTTTTGCTTTTTGCAGGATTATTCATGAGTAAAAATAATAGAGGTACTTTATTATTTCTAGGAATATTATTTCATGTTTTAATAGGCTTTGTACATGGCTTAGTAAGTTTTGCTTTAATCATGATTGGTGCGCTAATCTTATTTTTACGACCTTTTGAGCATGAGTTTTCATTTAAATTTAGCAAAATCAGCTTTTTCAAGCTCTTTAATTTGAGTAATACATAAGGTTTTTAAGGCAAACTGATTTTTATAAACCCCACAACTATTGAGCATTTCAATATCGTGGGGTTTATGCTTTTGTAAAGCCTATTGATTTTTAAGCTATAATTCAATTAAGAGGCGTATTTTTGCATTCTTTAAATAAGAATGACATTCCATGAAAATTCTGCATACTGCCGATTGGCATTTGGGTAAAAAACTTCATAAATACGACCTTCACGAAGACCATAAATTGTTTTTGGACTGGCTGATAGCCACTATCCAAGAACGAGAGATTGATGTCCTATTAATTGCTGGGGATATTTTCGACCTTGCCAATCCTCCAGCCGAAGCCAGAATGCTATATTATTGGTTTTTACGACAAATGATTGTACAGAAATGTAAAATCATTATTACAGGAGGAAACCATGACTCTGTGTCGATGCTGAATGCGCCAAAGGATATTCTGGCGATGTTGGATGTTATCGTTATTGGCGGTGTTACACCTGATATTGAAGACCAAATAATTGATTTAAAGGAGGTAATTGTTTGTGCTATTCCTTATTTGCGAGATGCCGATTTGCGTCAGCCAGTGGAGGGGGAGACACCCTCAGGACGTATTGAAGCGGTGCGAAATGGTATTAAAAACCATTATGACCAGTTAGCTAATATCTGTCATGAACGTTTCCCAGGGATACCTGTTATTGCCATGGGACATTTATATGCCAATGGTTCTATCGGGTCTGAATCTGAACGAGAAATCCAGATAGGTAATCTGGCTTCGTTTGAAGGAAGTGATTTTTCTGAGCTACTTGATTATGTAGCATTAGGACATATTCATCGACCACAGAGGGTGTCAGGGAAAGAGCATATTCGTTATTCTGGCTCGCCGATAGCGTTGAGTTTTAGTGAAAAAAGTGATTTGAAGGTTATTACTGAATTAGAAGTGAAACATGGTAAAATTACGCGGATAGAAGATATCCTTATTCCTAAAAACAGGTTATTAAAGAAAATAAGTGGTGATTTTGAAAAGGTGAAAAGCCAACTGAGTAGTTTTCAAAACGAATGCCTTTTGAAAGCATTTTTAGAAATAGAAGTAATTGAAGAATTGCATAACCCGCTTTTAACAAGAGAGTTGAATGATATTATAGCAGTTTTTGAAGACGACAATGCCATTGTGCTGAAACATAGAATAAGCTTTAAAAATGAAGTACAAAGTACCGAAGAGCTTTTTTATGAAGGAGAACACATTGATGATATCAATGAAACCGAGATTTTAAAAAGAAGATTGGAAAAAGAAAGCGGACTTTCAGAAGAACATCAGGCTTTATTGATGGAGGCTTTTACGGAATTATTACAAAAAGTTAAAGAGGAGAATTAGGCGATGAAAATCAATAAAATATATTTAAAAAATATCAACTCTTTTAAAGGAGAGCATAGTATTGATTTTACGGCAAGTCCACTATCAACAGCTGGGCTTTTTGCCATTGTTGGGCCTACTGGTGCAGGAAAATCTACCTTGCTTGATGCCATCACTTTGGCATTGTTCAACCGAGTGCCAAGATTTGACAAAAAGATTTCTAAGGATTTAGTGGGTTCTGGCGGGTCAATTCTGACTCGTGGTGAAAAAGAATGTGTTGTTGAAGTAGAATATGTTTGTAAGTCGGGTGTATATGTGTCTAAATGGTGGATAAATGTCAATAGAAACAATAATCTGAATGATTATGGCATGGAGCTAATTGATAAAGTCAAAGACCAGATTATTACCAATAAAAAAACAGATGTACCGGATAAAAATCAAAGCCTGATAGGATTGAATTATGATCAATTTGTAAAATCAATTTTGCTTTCGCAAGGTGAATTTTCAAAGTTTTTGAAGTCTGGGAAAGACGAGCGGGGAAAATTACTGGAAGATATTACGGGTATGCAAATTTATCGCTTATTAGGTAAAAAAGCATTTGAAATTAATAATGAAAAAGGTGGAGAATTAAAGCTTAAGCGTAATCAAATAAAAAGTGTTTCAGATAAATTAGTAGCCAAAGAAATTGCTGAAAACTGGGAAAAAGATTTACTTGAAAAAGAATTATTGATTAGTCAGGCGAATGAAAATATTGAAAAAACTTCAGAAAGTATTCGAGTAAAAAATGCCTTGGCAATCATCAATCAAGAAATATTTCAGAAGGAAAAAGACTTTGTTACTACAAAGGCTATTTGGCAACAATTTGAAACGGAGAAATTACCAATATTACAGCAACACCAACTTGTTGAACCTTTCAGAGAGCAGATTGCACAGGTAAAGAATGATGAAAGAGAACTTGTAAATCTGCAAAATAGGCAAGAAACTCAAACGAAGGATTTACTTAATAATCAAGAGGCATTTAAACGAAACCTAGAAGCCATTGCAACGCTGACTAAACAAGAAGTAGGAGCTGAAAATGCACGTGAGGTATTGTTAGAGTATCGTAGAAAAGTAACGGAATTAATGCGTGAGTTGAGCGAACAAGAAGGTACATTGAAAGCTAAGCAACAGCAAATTAACGAGTCAATATCCTTCCTGAGAATTCCTCAATTAAGTAGTTTATCAGTCAATCAATTGGCTGATAATTCGTTAGTGCTTATCCAATCGGTAGCACAAGCACAGAAAGTACAGATGGAAAAATGGTATGAAATTGCTGAGATTTCATCACCAGAAGAAATAGAAGAAAAAGGATATCGGTTAGAGTTTGAGGTGAAATTGTACCATCAACTAAACCAATTGATTAGCGAGTATAGTAATCTAAAGACGCTTTTTAATGAAGCTGAAAAAGAGGAGAAAATTCAGCTTGAAAGCCAAAATTCTAATACCCTTGTTCTTGAAAAAAAACAAACCTTATTAGCTACTCTTATTAAGAAAATAGAGCAGTTAGAAAGTGAAAAAGAACGTTTAGGAAAGTCTTATAATTTTGAAAAAGATAGGGCTACGTTGTTGAAAAAAGACGAAGCTTGTCCGCTTTGTGGTTCATTAGAACATCCTTTTCTAAGCCACTATGCTAATAATTATGTGGAGATAGACCAAGACTTAAAAGCTCAGAAAATAGCAGAAAAAGAATTAAGTAATGAAGTGAATATTTTGACAACACAAATCGCTTCAGCACGACAAATTGAAATAAAAGAACAGCAGAAAAAACAAGGATTTCAGGATAAACTAACTGAAAAGCATGTAGAAATAACTGATATAAAACAGAATTTACAGCTAGATAAAGTAGGGAACAGGGCGTGGGTGCAAGACCAAATAAAGTTGAAAGAAGGGCAAACAGAAGCTTTAAACCTTTTGATAAAGTCTTCTAAAGTATTAGAAGATTTAAGAGTGTTACACAAAATTGTAAAAGAAACAAAAGGTTTTCAAGAACAGAAAAATACCCTTCTGGATACTATTAAAGGTTTATATGCTGGCAAGAATATCAATAATGATTGTGATATACTACAACAACAATTCTCTGAATTACAAACAAAAATCACTGCTAATCAACATATAATTCAGCAACTTCGTACAGAAATTAAAGAAAAGAGCGAAGCGGTAAAAGAAGTACAAAATGAATTGTTGAAGGCTTTGCAAAGTTTAGGTTTTACTGATGTAGAGGAAGCTCAAAAACAATTGCTTTCTGTAGAACAAAGTAAAAGCTTGCGTGATGAACAAGAAAAACTCAGAACAAGAATAACCGTTTTAGAAAATGAATTGAAAAGTAAAAAAATAGAATTTGAACTAAAACAGCAAGAAGATAACCCAAGAATAAGCTTGGAAGAGCTTATAGAATTCAGTAAAACTTTACAAGAACAGCGGAAGGCAGTGGCTGATGAAGTGGTAGATTTAAGGGTAAAAATACAGTCTCAGAACACGCTTTTCAACGAAGTGTCAGTTTTAACACAGGAAATTGCGTTCTTAGAAAAATCTAATTTGAAGTGGGAATTATTAAACCGATATATTGGAGATGCAGAAGGAAAAAAATTTAGTACATTTGCACAAGGCTTGACATTAGCGAGACTGGTGGCTTTATCTAATCGACGATTAGCGGAGCTGTCAGATAGGTACTTATTGGACAAACCCACTGAGAATGAGGATGATGAACTCATGATTGTTGACCAGTATATGGGAAATGAGCGTCGTTCGGTAAAAACACTTTCGGGTGGAGAGACCTTTATGGTAAGTTTGTCATTGGCATTAGCCTTATCAGACTTGGCCTCTAAGAATGTAAAACTTGAAAGCCTTTTTATTGATGAAGGTTTTGGAACCCTCGACCCTGAAACGCTTGATTTGGCGTTGAGTACTTTAGAAAAACTACAGCAAGAAGGACAAAAGAATATAGGGATTATTTCACACGTAGAATCAATCAAAGAAAGGATTTCAACCCAAATAAAATTGGAGAGAAATAATAGAGGTTTTAGTAAAATAGAAATAAAAAGTTAGGTTTTTGTAAACTTAAATACGCATTTAATTTATATAAAAAATAACATAAAGACTGATTTTATCCAATGTTTCACTAAAATCCAAGCGTATTCTTCAAAATGCCTTATCAACCCATTGCAGAAGAAATTAAAGAGAAATATCATTTGAAGTCTTTTGTAAAAAGCATCCTGAGTAATCTTAATTAGTTATGAATATTTTATACTTGGTTTTTGGTGAAGAGCAGCGAAACCATACGCAAGCTTACTTTTCCATTTGCTCGTTTCTAGGGCAGATGGATAATTCTGATAGAATTTATATTTTGACTGATGCACCAAGATTCTATCAGCGTGTAGCCGAGCGAGTAAATATTGTAGAAATTAGTAAAGGGTTGTTAGAAGAATGGGAGGGGGAATATAGGTATTTTCTAAGAGTAAAAATCAAAGCTATTGAATATATTTGTTCGATTCACCCTCATGAAGATGTGCTTTATGTGGATGCAGACACCTTTTTGTATTCAGATATTAAAGCAATAAAAACGATTTTGGATAACCCTTTGATGCATTTGAATGAAGGAAAGCTTTCTGCCCTCAAGAGCAAACCTGAAACAATAATGTGGAAGCAAGTAGCTAAAAAATCTTTTGGAGGAATCGTCATTAGTGCAGACCATTGTATGTGGAATGCTAGTGTCGTAGGATTACCTAGTAAAATAGGGATGAATATAGTAAAACTGGCCTTGATTATCTGTGATAATATGCTGTTGGCAAAAGTAAATAAAAAGTTAATAGAACAGTTTGCCTTGTCAGTAGCGATGGCTGAATTTGGAAATGTAAAGCCAGCAAGTGAAAATATTGGGCATTATAATAGGAATAATATAGAGTGGAATGCAGTAATAAATCGTTTTTTACAAGAGTCTTTGCTGTGTGTACGCCCACTTGATCAAGATATAGAGATTGTTAGAAATTGGGACTTTACTGCAATCAGTGTACAACAACGTGTTGCTGTAAAGCGAATTAATCTAAAACGATACCTGAGACACTTTTCATTGTTGTTCAAGAAGTAAAAGCAAGTTTACTTTGCTTGAACAGGCTTTCGCAATCATACTTAGCTACATTCAATTGAGAATAATAGGATAGAACCATCAATCTATGAGTTAATCAAAATAGCTGTTTTTGAGAAACCGATTTTATTTTTTTACAATTCCAAAGGGCGTAAATGGGTTCGTTTCTGCTTGTGTTACTTTCTGCAAATCCCAAGTTTCTTGTGGAATTTTAGTTTCTTTATGATGCAGATGGTAAACTAAAGCCGACGAAGCTACAGATTTTGTTGATTTCCCAATTTGACGAAGCCTTCTATAAACATCTAAATCTTCGCCCACACCAGGCCAAAGGAAACGCTCATCAAAACCATTAATACTTAGCAAATCTTCTTTATGAATTGAAAAATTACAGCCTAAAATATCACGATGTTTGTTGTTAATCATTCTAGCAAAAAATGGGACTCTTGCATAAAGCATTTTTTCGCCATGACGTGTTTCACCTGATAATAATAAATACAAAAAATTCTTTTTGAAATAGCCTTTTTTGATGCTTTCGGGAGTCAATTTTTTAGAAATTTTATCTGATAAATATACCCTTCTGCCTGACAGTGCAAATCCTTTTTCTTTGGCTTCTAAATGAGCTTCCACAAATCTATCGTCTGGAATACAATCACCATCAATAAAAATAATATAATCAGACTTCGCACTCATCACAGCTTTATTGAGCATGATATTTTTTTGCCAGCCATTATCTTCTTGCCAAAGGTGGTTAATATGGAGTGGTGAATGTTTTTGAATTTCTTTGATTTGCTTAACTACCTCTTCACGAGAACCATCATCTGAAATAATCACTTCAAAATCTTTAACCGTTTGGCGTTCTAATGCTGCCAAAATGAGTTTTAGATGATCAATTTTATTGTAAAAAGCGATATTCACTGAGCAACGCATAAACTTCTATCTTTAAAATGTAATGATTTTCAATTAAAGCCTCAAAATTACGCTTATTTCTTTGAGTATAGTCAAACTACACAGACAATACCTTAAATTTGTAGCATTAAATATGATTTTTTATTAAGAAAACAATCTTGAAATCTTTTAAATTTTGTCTCTTCAATAGCTTTTGGAGGAACAATGTATAATGAATATACTTCTTCAACATAATGCGATACTTCCTGTAAATCAATATGGTGGAACAGAACGAGTAGTTTGGTGGCTTGGAAAATACCTTAGTTTATTAGGACATAACGTAACTTTCTTAGTAAAAGAAGGTTCGCAATCGCCTTTTGCTAACATTATTCCCTATAATGAGAATGAACCATTAGACGGACAAATTCCTGATAACATTGATGTGGTTCATCTCAACCAAAAACCGCAAGAATATATTCGCAAACCTTTTGTAGTAACTCAGCATGGGAACAGCTCACAATTAGATTCTTTACACCAGAATACCGTTTTTGTATCTAAAAACCATGCAGAACGCCACGGTGGAGAAGCATTTGTATATAACGGAATCGACTTTGATGAATATGGAAAGCCAGATTTAAACCTTCCACGAAAACATCTTCATTTTTTAGCAAAAGCCGCTTGGCGTGTGAAAAATGTAAAAGGGGCGATTGAGATTGCCAAACGGAGTCATCATAAATTAGTGGTAATGGGTGGCAGTCGCTTAAATTTCAAAATGGGTTTTCGCTTCACGCCCGACCTCAATGTACGGTTTCATGGAATGATAGGAGGACAAGAAAAATTACAAATATTGAATCAATCCAAAGCCTTGCTTTTCCCAGTTTTATGGCACGAGCCATTTGGTTTGGCCATTGTTGAGAGCCTTTATATGGGTTCAGCGGTGTTTGGTACCACTTATGGGTCATTACCAGAATTGATTCATCCGGAGGTAGGCTTTCTGTCAAATCATAAACATGAATTGGTAGAACAACTCAAGAATGTTGATCATTTTTCGCCTAAACTTTGTCATGAATATGCGCAAGATGTATTTTCGGCAAAGGCAATGACTGAGAAGTATATTATGTATTATGAAACAGTTTTAGCTGGAAAACCACTTAATTCACAAATACCGAAGGCTTTGGAGAACTATCCAAAATTTCTGCCTTTTTCTGAATAACGTTATGAAAATATCTGGATTTACTTTTGTTAGAAATGCTATAAAATTTGATTATCCCATCGTGGAAGCCATTACTTCAATATTGCCAATTTGCGATGAAGTAGTGGTAGCCGTGGGAAATTCAGAAGATGCCACATTAGCGTTGATACAAAGTATAGATTCGCCAAAAATAAAAATAATAGAAACCGTTTGGGATGATTCGCTTCGCAAAGGTGGACAAGTACTTGCCGTTGAAACAGATAAAGCCTTAGCTGCTGTTTCACCTGATGCTGATTGGTGCTTTTATATACAAGGGGATGAAGTAGTACATGAAAAATACCTGCCTGTTATTAAAAAAGCCATGCAGGATAATTTGCATAAAACTGAAGTAGAAGGTTTGCTGTTTAACTATACACATTTTTATGGTTCTTATCGCTATGTAGGTAATGCACATCGTTGGTATCGACGAGAAATCAGGGTGATTAGAAATACAGGTAAAGTTCATTCCTATAAGGATGCACAAGGTTTTAGAACGGCAGATAATCAGAAATTAAAAGTAAAATTAATTGATGCCTATATCTATCATTATGGTTGGGTAAAACCCCCAGAAATCCAGCGTGAAAAAATGAAAAGCTCGATTAATTTTTGGGGAGAGGGGCACGATGTTGATAAAATCAAGGAAGTGCTCGAAGCATTTGATTATTCAGAAATAGATTCATTAACACTCTTTGATGGTATTCATCCCAAAGTGATGCAAGCCCGTATAGATAGCGTAAATTGGATGTTTGACTATGATATTCATGAGAAAAAATTATCATTCAAAAATAAATTAAAGATGGCAGTTGAGAAACTGACAGGCTATAGAATAGGAGAGTATAGGAATTATAAATTGCTGTGAAGATTTATAAAGCATAGACCACAAAAAAAGCCTGAAACTTTCGTTCCAGACTTTAGATAGATTAGAGGGAGTTTTCTTAGATGAAGAAACATAATTCAAAAATTATGTAACTAGAGTTTGATTAAAAATAGGGTAAACTTTATGAACTAGGTGTTGGGGAATTGTGAAAAGTGTAGAGTGAAATAATGCTGCCAAAATTTCAATACCATTTACTAAGGTCGATGCACTGGGCTGGGTAAACAAATCATAATCAAGTACAAAAACGGCTTTATTTTGAACTGCCCTTAGGTTTTCCCAACCGCTTTTTATGGTTAATAAATGCAATTCTTCTATACTTCTTTGCGTATCAAAACCGCAAGGAGCAATGATTAATACTTCGGGGTCGTACTTCAATATTTTTTCCCATTGGGTTACAATACTGTCTCCCGAAGGATTACTTAACATATCCACTCCACCTGCATAGGCAATTTGATGAGGAATCCAGTGTCCGCAATTATATATTGGTTCTATCCATTCCAACAACATTACTCTTTTGGGTAAAGCTCTATGTTCTCTGAGTTTGTCAATAACATTATCAATTCTCAATTGAAGATTCGCCAAGTGCTGATACGCAGCTTCTTCTCTACACAACGCTGTAGCAATGGTAATTACTGTCTGAAAAACATCTTCTAAGCTCTGTGGGGTAAGGGTAACAACCAGAGGTGTTTTCTCAAGATTATCAATTACTGCTTGCGTACATTTTGTATCAATCTGGCATACTTCACAAACATCTTGCGTAATTACTACATCGGGAGCTATGGCTTGTAATTTATCTTCTTCTACATAATACAAGCTTTTCCCTTGAGCCTTAGACGCTGAAAAAATCTTATCAATTTCAGTACTCGAATAGTCTTTCCCTTCTAGCACACAACGCACCAAAATTTCATTTTCAGTTCTTGAAGTTGGCGGACATTCAAAGGTTACGCCATAGAGTAAGTCTTGCAAACCCATGTCGTAAATCATTTGCGTTGCGGCTGGAAGAAAAGAGACAACTTTCATAATGATAGCTTTCGGCAATCAGCTTTCAGAAGTCAGCAATTGCCATTATTGATAAAGAATAAATTACAAATGATAGCTTTTAGAAGCTTATCATTAAACAAAAAATATACAAGATAGCCGAAGTCCGAAGACTGATAGCCTCAAGCTTTAGTCTGTGCTAAGCTTGGGAAACGTACTTGTAGTAGCTCAAAACTGCCAAAAAGCAAGGCTGAGTAGGCAAGTGTTCCTACCAAAAAGTTTTTCATAAATGGAAAACCTTGTACAAGGCATTGTTGTAAGCCTGCCCAATCCCGCGTTAATGGTAGGTTTGTTCTCAAGTCTGTACCTCCGCCAATCCAAACGGTTAAATCTGCCAAAACCCAATGTGAAACAGAAGCAATCACCGCTGCTAATACAATATTCTGCACATTGATTTTCTGAAGGATTATTTTGCCGAACAATACAATGATTGCAAAAATGCCGTAAATCCAATACCAACCTTCGTACATGATACCATATTTACCTTGAAAAATTACCTTATTGATTACAATATCGCTTACTAATATTGTAAGAAGAGGAAATGCAAATGCCTTCCATCGACTAGTAAAATATGCTCCGCCAAAAAGCCCCATAGCACCTAGTGGCGTATAGTTTGCAACAGGCGTAAGCTGTGCCGAATTGGCAATTCTTAACAAGGCAATGGCTAGAATGAAGCAAAGCAAGGTTAAAAAGCGAGGATTGATAGTTTGTTTCATACTTGGAAAGTTGTTTCATACATTGGTCAACTTTTTAAAGGTTGACCAATATGAAGATGAATTATTTTAAAACAAATCCTACAGGATTTATTTCAGCTTTTAAAGAATCAATTAATGTTCCATTTGGTTGGTATCTGAATACATACCCCGCTTGCTTATAAGAAGGTGTAAAACCAGCGTAAATGTTACCCGTAGCAGGGTCAGTTGTTAAACCTGTAAATAGTTTATTGATGAATGGCTTTGCTGTAGAAATACTAGCATCATTAATATTAAAACTATAAGTTTCTCCTTTACTTACATTATTAGCATAGTCGTAATAAGAATAGACAAAGAAAATAACATTTTTATCTTTATTGAAAGTAAAACTGTTAGCCGATTGATCAAGAGTACTCTCTGTAGCAAAAGCAGTACGACTTTCGACTGTTTTAGTACTTAGGTTGAATTTTACAAATTTTTCATCTGCATAGAACCATAATTTACCGTTTGCATCTGTACCAATCAAGCGAGGGTTAGAACCTATTTCTACTGTTTGAGAAACAGCATCTGTTTGAGTATTGATAATAGAAATATTTTTTGTGCCACTGTAAGTGGTTGACGAAACAATCACCTCATTGCCAATAGCAACCATTTTGTCTGCACCTTGTTGAACCGTAATTTTTTTGGTTATTTTATTTTTAGTCAAATCAACTACTAATACAGTACCAGGCTTATAAGAATAATCAGCATTAAAAGTATCCCAACAAGAAATATATGCTTTATTAGTACCTGCCTTTATAACAGCACTAGGGTTTTCAACCATATTAGAATCTATTTTTGCGATAGCTTTGAAAGTACGAGCATTTACGATTTGGATATAGTCTTTTCCAGCAGTTTGATTATCTACTAAGATTACCCCTGAACCATCAACATCTGCGTAGTCAGCTACTCCGCCAGCCACTGAATTAAGATTTTCCTTCTGGAAAATATCAAAACTACTAACTTTGGTAGTAGGGTTGATGAATGTGATTGAGCCATTGTTATCTGAGAAATTGCCTCTGTTTACTACAAAAATACCAGTATCATAAGGTTGAGAAGGTTCAGGTTCTGAGGTTGAATTACAAGCATTTAATGACAAGAACAACGTGCTTGCCACTAATGAGCGAATGATAATAGAATAGAATTGCATTGTTTTAATGGATTAAAATTGAAAAAATATTTTTTTGGGACTTCAGCTTTCGGTCGTCGGCTATCATTATTAATGCTTTCATCTGAAAGCTGATAGCCGATGACCGAAAGCCTATCAGATGCTAAATATTAAAAACTAACCCTAGTGAAAAGCCTCGTCCGGGCATGGCTTTTTTCTTCACACTTGGGTACACAGTGTCTGTCAAGTTATTCATTTGGAAAAGCAAATTAGCTTGTGTTTTCCCTACTTGTATTTTCCCTGAAATAGTAGCATTCAATATAAAATATGGAGGAAAAGGGCGACCAGAATGATCAAAAGTGATATAACGTTCGGAGTTATATAAGCCTTGAAAATTTAATGTCCAGTTTCCTTTACCTACATAGGCAGTCCCCGAAACGGTATGTAGAGGCACATAAATCATTTGCTTGCCGATAATGTCTTCGGTATAAGCAGCATACATTTTTTGTTGAGAAACATGGGTATAAGCATAAGTAGTGGTAATACCCGCTAGCATTCTCCCTTTGAGGTATTTTATATTGCCCATAACTTCAAATCCTTTTGCTAGTACCTGCTGTAGGTTTTCCACACGATATCCTTTGTCAGGGTTCCAGTAGGTCCAATTATCAACTAAATTATGATAGGCATTTACGCCTAGTGAGGTATTAAGTTCTTCGGAAATTACTTGTTTCCAATTAATACCTACTTCTTTGTTGAAACCACTTTCGGGTTGAATATTTGGATTCCCAAGTGTTTTCCAGTATCGCTCATTAAGGGTCGGTAAACGATAACTTCTTGCTACATTACCTGTGACCACTATTTGGCTTTTCTTGGCAGAAAGCAATAGGTACTCAACCCCTAGCGAGGGTGTAAAGGGAGCTTGATAACGATTAGAAAAAGCTTGACGAAGATTAAGTGAAGCCGTTAGCTTGTCGGAGAATTGATTACGGATGAGTGCAAATATATCTTGACGGTTTTCGCTAATGGCACCACTGTCATAGCCATCGACATGGGCAACATAATGCACAAATTCGCCACCTATTTTAATATTTGTGTTCCATACTGAGTTGGCTTTTTTATAACTAATTTCATGTTCGGCACGAGCAATGTAACGATCTGTTTCAGAATGACTAGGTGCTGAAAAATCGCCAGTGCCATAGTCAATAATGTCTTTTACAAAGCCCATTTTTACATTCGTATTACCGAATTGATAGGAAGATAGAAACCGCGAAGCTTTGGTTTGGGTAATTTCCCTAAATGCAATTATATCAGGTTGAATACTTAGTTTATTGTCGGTCAACCAAACATTGAAAGCAAACAAGTTTCCGTTCTGTTGTTTCAAATATAAATCTTGGATAAAGCCTTTTTGAGCAGTTTCCGAAGGCTCAATCTGATATGTTCTTCCTGCATTATCTGTTCTTTCGGTTTCTGAAAAATGATTATTATACTTACTGCCATAAAGCAAAGTTTTCCCTGAGAACTGTAAACCTTTCTTTGTATGATGGGCAAATCTTAATCCTATTTGTCCATTATAATTATCAAAACTTCCGTATTGACCACCAACTGTAAGATTTACGCCAGGTTTTTTCCATTGTGGAACAGAACCCAATAATATACTCCCACCTACAGCATCAGAACCTACGCAAGAAGCCGCCGAACCGTATTGGATAGCCATTTGGTCGAAGCCTAAGAGAGGCACAGTAGAAAAATCTGTTTGCCCAGCCATAGGGTTATTAATGTTCAGACCGTTCCAAAGTACGGCTGTATGCATGGCAGAAGTGCCTCTGAAAGAAATACTAGTTAACTGACCATTACCATAACTTTTGAAAGTAATGGGCGATTGGTATTGCAGGAAATCTGCTAAGGTTTGGTATTGAAAACGAGCTAAAGTAGTTGAATCTATTTTTTTAACTTTCAAGCCAGCCATAAAATGCTCGTTTGAAAAGCCTGTTACTTTTACTTCATCAATCTGTCTGTTAGAAATTTCTTGGGCATAGCAATGTAAGGATACAAATATCCCGATGAGCGAAAATATAGGCTTACAACGTAACAAATACGTGAAAACAGCAGACATAACCTGAATAGTTAGGTCTTGACCTACGGAAATAAACCGAAAAAATTGACCAAGAAAGTTTAAAAGAAATAATCGAACGCTCAATGATGCTTATCCTCCGTAAGCAAACAATTAAGAATGATTTAATGGCAGGTCTCCTGACTTGTTTCATCATTACCTTGACCTTCCCAATTTATTTAGTGATTTAGTGATTTCGCGATTTAGTGATTAATAAGCCAATTGATTATTAGGATTATTTTTGAATTTCTTCATTCACTCAATCATTCATTCACTCACTCACCATTAAACCAGTGGTTATCGAAGAATGGTAATAATTGTATTGAAACTTACAGTTGCGGGGACAGTTCAGGACTTAAGACCTGATTCCCTATTAAGCCTTAAACTCATATAGAAACGAGCCTAATGCACCATAAACTGTTGCAAAGGTAGTAGAAAATTTATTTGTATGATATAAAAATTAGATTTAAACTGTAAAATGTTTTACTTTATAACTGGTTAAATGGCTGAAATACAGTTGATTGTTTAGTATTTAGCTTATTCCATTAATTTTTTGAGATCCTCCATCTTAATAGGTTTAACCAAATAATTACTAACGATTTCGTAGGCTTCTGCTTTTTTAACATCCTCAGGGTCTATCGAACTTGTTACTATGTAAATGGTAGTGATTTTTTCATTAGGAATCTGGATAAACTCATCTAAAAACTGCCAACCGTCCCATATAGGCATATTCAAATCTAATAAAATTAAATCTGGAAGTTTTTCTCCGCCAATGATAATCGCTCTCAAGCTCTCGTATGCCTCTTTCCCGTTGTGAAAAACTAAAAAGCCGTCACAAAAATTTGCAAGTTGCATGATTCTTTTTGTACCAAAAATAAAAATGGGGTCATCATCAATGATGCAAGCAATATTAAATTTTTTCATGTTTAAAATATATACTAAATGTCGTTCCTTTGTTTACTTCACTTATCACGTCTATTTTCCCTCCCATTGCTTCTATTTGGTTCTTTGTAATGAATAAACCAATCCCACGAGCATCTTTATGTGCATGAAAGGTTTTATACATACCAAATAATTTTGCACCATGGCGTTTTAAATCAATGCCCAGTCCGTTATCTTCTATTGTTAAAACCACGTGCCCTTTATCGATAAAGGTCGATAATTTAACATAACTATCTCTCTCCTCTGTGCTGTACTTTATTGAATTTGTTAAAAAATTTAAAATGATACTATCTAAATAAGCAGGAACAGCCAAAACTCGTTCATCTTTACCAATAGTATTTTTAATATTTACATTTGAATCTTTTGCAAAAGCCGAAACATTTTGAATAGCATTTTCTATCGCATTGTACAGATTAACACTTTTCAAATTGTCAATAATAGTGGTATTCATCAAAACTACTTCATTTAAATGAACGATAGTTTCTTTAAGATTTGTAGATGCCGCTTTTAATAAAGTGATGTATTCGTTATCCAATAATGCTGGGTATTCTTCCAATAAGATATCCATCATCATGGAAATATTCCCTGAATGCGACCTCAAATTATGCGAAACTATATGTGCAAAGTTTTTCAGCCTTTCGTTTTGGTCTTTTGTAACATCTAAAAGAGCCTGAATTTCTGCCTCTGCCTTCTTTTGCTGAGTAATATCTATTATTTGAGAAATAAAATAGAGCGGTTTCCCAACCTGATCTCTTGCTAATGATGCCGCCAGAATAGCATGCACTACATTCCCTTTTTTATGGAAATATCGTTTTTGCATGTGGTAATATTGTCGCTCGCCATTTACTAATTCATTCAGTAAGTGTAAATCTGCTTCAAGGTCTTCTGGATGAGTAATATCCTGAAAGGTTAATGAGAACAGTTCCTCCTCTGTATAACCAACAATATTACAAAGTGTTTGATTAACCTTCATCCATCGTCCATCAGGCTCTAGTAGGGCCATTCCAATAGCAGCATTTTCAAAGTTTCCTCTAAAAGATTCTTCACTAATCAACAGCTTCTCTAAAGCCTTTTTTCGCTCTGTTACATCATGCATCGCAACAACAGCACCAAATAGTTCATTATTTGGCCCTCTGAGCTGAGCACCAAAAGTAGAAACAATATGTGATGTACCATTGGTAGACGAAATTAATATTTCTTGATTTTCTACTTTATGACCTCTTAAAGTTCTGATGAGGGGTATATCTTCAGTCAGAAGTGGGTTTCCGTCTAAATCATAAAGCCCATAATATTTTGAAAACTCGGATGGATGTACGTCGTCCAAGGGTAATCCATGCCAGCGTTTGGTAGTGCTATTGAACAGCGTAAGCGCACCATTTTGGTCGCAAGCTACAATCCCGACATCAATGCTTTCAAGAATTGTTTCCAATAAAGTATGTTTTTCCAGAAGACTCTGTTCAATTTTCTTTTGTTCAGTAATATCATCGGTATACATAAGTAGCCCGCCTATGGTATTATTATCATTATACCACGGCTTTATTTCCCATTTTAGCCATTGAACAGTGCCATCTATTCTGACAAATTTATCTTCGTTTCTTTTGATAGATTTCCCCTGTAAGCATTCTTGATGAATATTCTTCCAATCGTCGCCTATTTCTGGAAAAATCTCATAATGTGTTTTGCCGATTAAGTTGATGCCTTCTAAACGATAATCAGCCCTCCATTTTTCAGAAACCGCTAAGTATTTTAGGTTATTATCAAACATCGCTATGGCAGTAGGGGTATGTTCAATAAACACCTTATTTCTTTCAACGATTTGCTTTTGCTCGCTAATGTCAGAATGTGTTCCATACATCATCAAGGGCTGTCCATCGCTTGTCCACGTAACTACTTTACCTTTATCGTGTATCCAAACCCAATGCCCATCCTTGTGTTTCATTCGGCACTCACAACGGAAGAATTCTATTTTCTTTTCAAAACAGTCGAGTATCTTTTGATTAGAAATCTTTAGGTCTTCGGGGTGGACTAGGTTTTCCCAAGTCTCATGGCTTATCGGAGCCAACTCCTCTAGCGTATAGCCAATAATTTCTGCCCAACGTTCATTATAGACTGTTTCTCCCGTTTGTACATTCCATTCCCACGTACCTACATTAGTACCTTCAATAACACTTTGAAGCTTTTGTTTTTCTTTGATTATCTCCTCTTTGGCTAGGGTCTCAGTATTGATATCTTGAAAAGTACCAAACAGCCTAACGCATTTACCGTCCAAGAACTCCACCTTACCGATACTCCTAACCCATTTTAGATTATTGTTAGCCGTAATTATTTGTAAGGTTAAATCATAATTTTCTCCGTTTTTAATAGCATTATCTATCGCTTCTATAATCTTTTCTCTACTTTCACCGTCCTTATAATAATCAATGGCAGTAGTTAAGTCCGGTTCACAATCATCATCAACCTTATGGATAGATTTAGTCGTCTTGCTCCAATATAGTTTCTGAGTCTGCAAATCCAATTCCCAATAACCAATCATTGCCGCCGTATTACAGCGTTCCAGAAATTCCTCTTTTCTTTTTTGTTCCGTAATGTCTATATAAGTACAAAGTATTTTAATGTCTTTGGTTTTATCATTCTCAATGGCTATTGCCCTACAGTGAAGCCAAACAGTAGAATCATTTTTATGCTTGAATCTTATAACTTGATCATACGGTTGATTATGGGTTTGATGATGTTGTAGTTGTAAGAAGTTTTCAGTTAATTCTTTTAAATCATCGGGGAAAATGATGGTTTTCCAGGCAGCTAAATCCAAAGGTATATCTGTAGCCTTATACCCGAGCGTAGCCCAGAACTTAGTATTTATCCATCCATTACTAGGAGACTCTATATTCAAATACCAAAAGCCATCCAAAGCGAATTCTTGGATAAAATCAAAAATTGCAATATCACTTTTTATTAGTTCGTATAACTCTTCTTTCAAATTACTCATTTATAAATATTTTAAAATCGCTAAAAAAGCAGTAAGGATTAGTCTTTAGCTTTAGTTGTACATTTATCAAACTACCTATTTTCATTTAGAACGTTCAAATGAAATTTTAAAGATAAATGAGTCACTATATCTAAACATAATTAACATTTGGTAAATAATGAAATTTTTACCGTAAAAATGAAAAAAATAATAAACTATTACAGCTAAGGATAATAGTTGCATGGAGAGCAATGAGGTTTTGTATACAAATCTGTTTAGATATATTAAAAATTAAGCTACCCGCTATGTTTAATAAAATAAAAGACTTTTTGAATTACATAACATTACGGTAACATAAACATAACTTAAGCATAATACAAGCGTAATACTGTGGTTAAATAGCCGACCTAATTTTGTGCCATCAAAAAAACAAACCAGTATGATGAGGCACAAATTACTTTACACATTAATTATTCTATTTTCTTCACTTTCATTCACTTTCGCTCAGGAAGGAACTATTCGCGGTACAATCAAAGATGCAGTAAGCAAAGAAGACTTAGTAGGAGCCACTGTTTTCATTGAAGGAATCAACAGAGGAGCGGCCGCTGACATTAACGGGTTCTTTTCTTTCAATAAAATTCCAGTTGGAAACTATAAACTTAAAATTTCTTTTGTAGGCTATAAAGTAAAAGTTATCGAGAACGTAAAAGTAGTAGAAGGAAGCGTTACTGAAATTAATACTTTTATTGAAGAAGACCAAGCCACTACATTAAATGAAGTAAGAGTAGTAGCTAAAAAACTTACTAATACTGAAGTTTCGGTAATCTCAGAAATTAAAGCTGCTCAACAAATTGTAAGTGGTATTTCAGCTGCTCAAATCGGAAAAACATTAGACCGTACTGCTGCTGAGGTAGTTAAACGTGTTCCTGGGGTCACTATTTTCGGTGATCGTTTTATCAATATTCGTGGTTTGAACGAACGTTATAACACAGTAATGTTGAATAACGTATTTACACCAAGTATGGAATCAGATGTACGTTCATTTTCATTTGATGTAATCCCTTCAGGACAAATAGACCGTATTTTAGTATATAAATCTCCAGCAGCTGAATTGCCAGCTGAATTTGCAGGAGGTGTTGTGAAAATCTTCACGAAAAGTATTCCTGATGAAAATTATTTGACTATCGACGTAAGCGGAGGATACCGTGACGGAACAACAGGTAAAGAATTTTTCCGTCCGCAAACAGGAAAATATTCTTATACAGGTTTTAATAATGGTTTTTCAGACCTTCCTAAATATTTCCCAACTACCAACGAACTAAAACAAATTGCTACAACAAATCAGGCTGCATTAACGCAGGCGGGACAAATGTTAAGAAACACTTGGACGCCAGAATCTTCAAACGCTATTCCTGATTTACGTTTCTCAATTACTGGTGCTTATAAATTCATTGATAAAGAAGATTTGAAATTGGCAAATATTACGGCTGTTAACTATAGTAATACCCGTACAATATTTGAAATGGCAAGAAGTGATTTTGGTTATTCTGTAGACCAAACAAATGTTGAGACGATTAATGAAGATACAAGATTCAAAGATTTACAATATAACAACTCTATCAGAGCAGGTTTCTTACACAACTGGGCTTTGAGATTGAACGAGAAGCACACATTTGAATTCAAGAACTTGTATAATCAAATGAGCAATGCTCAGTATGTAAACAGAAATGGTTTAGAAAATGGTGGTACTTGGAATATTCGTTCTTTAGACCAAGTATATCGTGGAATTTATACAGGACAGGTTTTAGGTCGTCATAGTTTTAACGATGATAAAACAAAAGTTGACTGGGTTGTTGGATATAATAAATCAAATAGTGACCGTCCTGATTATAAGCGTTTTAGGTATTCAATTGATGGTGGTAACACGCCAGTATTATTAGTGCCTTTTGGTGCAGCACAAACTGTAAACTTAGGTAGAACAAACATTGTATTAGATGAACATGCAATTTTAGGAGGAATTAATTTAGTACAGAAATTAACATTAGTAAAAGGTACAACACCAGAAGGAAATAAAGAATTAGAATTGAAAGCAGGTGCTTTTTATGAAGATAAAGAACGTACTTTCAAAGCTCGTAACCTTGGTTATGTACGTGCTAATAGCTCATTGTTTGATATTGGTAGCTTACCAATTGAACAAATTTTTGCACTTCAAAATATCAATAGTACAAACGGTGTGAAAATAGATGAGCAAACAAATGCTTCAGATTCATACGATGCAAGCAATAATCAAATAGCAGGTTATGTTTCTGGAAACTATTCTTTCACGAAAAAATTAAACTTAATTGCTGGTGTACGTGTAGAGAAGAACGTTCAGAAATTGAACAGCTACGACATCAGTAGAAATGCGCCAGTAAATTATAAACGCGACCTGACAAACATATTACCTTCAGCGAACTTAACGTATAATTTCTCTGAAAAAGCCTTGTTACGTCTTGCTTATGGTAAAACATTAAATCGCCCTGAATTCCGTGAAGTTGCGCCATTCTCTTTCTATGACTTTGTAAACAACCGCGTAATAACAGGTAATCCTACATTGAACAATGCAGAGATTGATAACTACGATTTCCGTTATGAATTCTACCCAACGCCTGCTGAAGTAATCTCAATTGCAGCTTTCTATAAGAACTTTAAAAACCCAATTGAAGTAATTTTTGATGGTGTTAACAATGCTAACTTAACTTTTGGAAATGCTGAAAGTGCTTATAGTGCAGGTTTTGAAATAGAAGTTAAGAAATCGTTAGATAAATTAACGGCATCACCATTATTAAGTAAAATAAACCTTGTATTCAACGGAGCATTTATTTACAGCCGTGTGAAACTTGGTGCTGCTTCGCAAAACCAGTCAGACAATCGCCCATTACAAGGACAGTCTCCATACATCATCAATGCAGGTATCAATTATAACGATGCTAAAAAGAATACACAGATTAGCTTATTATTCAACGTAATCGGTAAGCGTATCTATGCGGTAGGTAACTCATTTGCAGCAGGTTATCCTGACTGGTACGAGATGCCAAGAAATGTAGTTGACTTTACATTCTCTAAAGAAATTGCAAAAAATCTTATGCTGAAAGGCGGTATTACAGATATCCTAAACCAAAGAAACTTAATTATTCAGGACGGAAACAAGGATAATACTTTTGATAGTAATGTCGATCAGATTATCCAAGCTTATTCTCCAGGAAGAACTTACTCTTTAGGATTGGTTTATACGCTTAGAAAAAATTAATAACCCATAGATACATTTCAATTTCTAAAACATTTTTTTCTTAATCTAAAAATTAAATCAATGAAATTTTTAAACATGAAAGCTACTCGAATTATTGCTTTGTTGCTATCAATGGCGACGGTATTTCAGGCTTGTAAAGACGATACAGCTGAAGTTGTTCCTTTACCTACTATTTCAGTTTCAGGAACTTTGGCAGGTGTTCCAGGAGCAACAGTTCAATTAAAAGCTTCAATCAATGCACCAGGTGGGGTTAAATCTGTAGTAGTATTGAAAAATGGTGCTGCTTTTGATACAAAAACTGGTACAGGCGAAAAAACACTTGATTATACAAAAGACTATGTAATTGATAACGTGACTGCTGGTACGGTTGTAAACTTTACAGTTCAAGTAACAGACCAGTCAAATCAAGTTTCTGCTTTAACTACTATTCCAGTAACAGTTTCGGCAGTGCCTGCTCCTACAGTTGTAACTGTTGAAGGTGTCATTGAAGGTAATGTAACTTGGACTGCTGACAAAATCTACAAATTGAAAAGTTTTGTTCGTGTAGGTCAGGAATCAGTTTTCGGAACAGTTACTAAAACTGGTACTTTAACAATTCAACCAGGTACTATCATTATCGGTGACCGTGCTACTAAAGGTACATTGGTTATTCAGAGAGGTAGTAAAATTATTGCTGAAGGTACTGCTGCTAAGCCTATTATCATGACGTCTGAACGTGCAGTTGGTGAGCGTGAGCCAGGTGACTGGGGTGGATTAGTTATTTGTGGTCGTGCAGTAAACAACTTGCCAGATGTACAAGCTAGCCGTGAACTTGAAGGTGCTTATGGTGCATTCCACGGAGGTAATGATAATACTGATAACTCAGGTTCATTGAAATATGTACGTATTGAATATGCAGGTATTCCAATCAACCCAAATCAAGAAGTTAACTCATTCACATTTGGTTCAGTAGGTTCAGGTACAACATTAGAATATCTTCAAGCTTCATTTGGTTTGGATGATTCATTCGAATGGTTCGGTGGTAATGTAAACGCTAAATATTTAGTTGCTTACAAAGGTTTAGATGATGATTTTGATATGGATAATGGTTTCTCTGGAAACATTCAGTTCGGTATTTCTGTTCGTGGAGCAACTCAAGCAGATATCTCAGGATCAAACGGATTTGAAGTTGATAATGATAGCAAAGGTTCAAGTAACACTCCTTTTACATCTGCTACATTGGCTAACATGAGTATCATCGGACCAAAAGGAAGCTTGACTACTACTATTAGTACACAATTCCAAAATGGTATGCAGTTACGCCGTAACAATAAATTGAAAGTTTATAATACAGTTGTTACAGGATTCCCTTACGGTGTTTATATTGATAGCCAATTAGGTGATGCAAAAGGTAATGCTGAAAGAGGTGAGTTAGTACTTAACAACGTCGTATTAGCTGGATTAGAAGGATGGGGAACAGGTGGTTTCGGTACTAGTGCTGTTTCTGAAAAAGAACAAGGTGGTGCTTTAGCTGAAATTTTGATTGGTGGAGTGAAGCCTTCAGCTTGGTTTGCTGCTCAAACAGGAAACAAAATATTAGCTACTTCTTCAACTGTTGGTTTAAGTCCTTCTTTATTCTTAACTGGTCGTCCTACATTTACTTTAGCTACTGGTTCTAGTTTATTAGGTGTTAATCTACCAACTACTTTACCTGCATTCTTTGTTAAAACTGACTACGTTGGTGCATTCAAAGATACAGACTGG
Source organism: Arcicella sp. BE140 (assembly GCF_031456255.1). NCBI lineage: Bacteria > Pseudomonadati > Bacteroidota > Cytophagia > Cytophagales > Flectobacillaceae > Arcicella > Arcicella sp. BE140. Next base: position 275,674 of record NZ_JAVDUE010000003.1, read on the forward strand.
ACAGCTGGCTGGACAGAGTTTAACCCACAAGGTGTTACTTACGTTAAATAAAAATACTTAGTACAATTCAATACTTCAGTCTGTATATTTTTAAAATATCAGACTGAAGTTTATTAAGATTGCATCAACTACCAATATGAAAAACATACTTATCATTCTTTCTGTTTTTGTGTTACTTTTTTCTTGTAACTCAAAAAAATATCAAACCAGTGAATACTTTTCTAGTATCGAACAAGATACACTTTTAACAAACATCATTACTTATATCTACTTACCTGCACCAGGTGCTAATAATACCACAAAATTTGAAACACGTTTCAGAAGTTTCTACGTTAAAGCCTTACCTTTTTTTAAAATCCAAAATTATTATCAAACAGAGGATGGTTGGAATTACGTTTTCTTAATTCGTCCTGTATCTTCTAGTCCTGTATTCAGAAGAGGAGTATTGGCAAAATTTAAGTTGAAAGAAGGGTCATTAATGCCCGAATCTTTTGAAGAAATCATTAACACGCCACATTTAAGAGAAGAACTTGTGAAAGAGCGAGGTGGCTTTTTATTCAGAGAATTAATTAAAGATGGGAACGTAGATAAATACTTACCCATGAAACAATATATAGAATGGCCCGACGACCATTTGCAATACAACAAAGTTACTCATGAGTGGGTAACAGTCAAGCCTTACTAAGGTTTTCTCTCCGTTGAGAAACGGGGAGAAAGTCCGAAATGGATTTTCATATTGGTGTAATTATGCAAAAGCCGAAGCGTATCGCTTCGGCTTTTCTATTGTTTAGCCAAGGTATAATTATAAAGTTCTGCAACCCTAACTACATGGAAAGGAGGAATCTTTTCTTCCAAACTCAATCGCCAATTGATACTGTTTAGTAATTCTATGAAATAGGGATTATCAGCATATACTTTTCTTAAATTCCTTCTAGACAAAGTTATTAACTCTCCGTCTGCTTCTTTACTAAAGTAATAGAGTTGCGTAGAGATGTCGTTACTAATGTCTAAGCGATAAATGTATATACCCTCACTGTTTATTATTTCATAGGATTTATTTCCTACAAAACGCCAATCTTTACCACCTTTGTGGTAACCAAACGCATTTTTAAAATTGTAAATACTGCTAGTATCATTTTGTACTTTAACACTGCTATATCTTTCCTTCAAAATTCCCGAATTGGTCACACTAAGTTTATGGGTTTCAAAGTCGTGAGCAGTTAGGTAAATACCATCTTGTGCGGTGCTTTCTATATACCAGAAACAACATAAAATACAGTATATCTTTTTCATTTTGTAATAGTTTTGTACTATACAAAAATCAGATTTAGATATTAATACATGATTAATGGTATGTTAAATGAAAGTTATCATTATTAAATTTTATGTTTTATATTTTTCAAAATCAAATGGACACCTGAAAACATAATGAGATAAACTAAACTTTATGCTTTAATTTTGAGTTGCAATAAAACCGATAGCGCCATAAAATCCGTAAATATTAAAACCATTAAAAAAATAGCGAATGAACCCCAATATTATAAAGATTCAATCAGCAATAGACCCCATCCGTCAACAAATTACTTCACATTCAGTTTATAAACATATCCATGAATTAGAAGATTTACAGCTTTTTATGCAAAACCATGTTTTTGCAGTGTGGGATTTTATGTCTTTACTAAAAGGCTTGCAACGCCATCTTACTTGTGTAGATATTCCTTGGGTTCCTGTAGGCAATGCAAGTACTCGTTTTTTAATTAATGAAATTGTGATTGGTGAAGAAAGCGACACTGATACCGAAGGCAATACCATGAGCCATTTTGAGCTTTATTTAAAAGCAATGGCACAGGCAGGAGCAAATACTGAACAAATCAATCAATTTATTCAGTTAATCACTCAGAAAACACCTGTACTGGAAGCATTGACGGAGGTAGGAGTATCTGAAAGCATTCGTCAGTTTGTAGCTTTTACATTTGAAGTAATCAACACACACAAGCCACACATTATGGCAGCAGTATTTACTTTTGGTCGTGAAGATTTAATCCCTGATATGTTCGTATCGATGGTGAAAGACTTGAATCAAAGTATGCCTGAAAGAATTTCGATATTCAATTGTTATTTAGAAAGACATATTGAAGTAGATGGCGACCATCACAGTCATTTGGCATTAAAAATGGTTGAGGAGCTTTGTGGAGATGATGCCGAAAAATGGCAAGAAGCCGAAGCATATTCACTAAAATCATTAGAAGTAAGAAACCAGCTTTGGAGTGGGGTAGAAGCCAAGGTAAAAGCGTTAACAGAAAGCGTTTAGCGATATTGAGTATTAATGTTAAGAAGAGGAGTCTCAGTGTTATTCATGCTGGTACCCCTCTTTTTTATTTTCAAATTCATACCTCTTCCAATTCAACAATCTACTTCATTTTATAAGCAGGATGATTTTTTACGTATTCATCAAACGAAAATTTACCAGAACCAATTAACCAAAAAAGACAAAGCAATAGTAATACAACGACTGATAACCAAAGCTCAGAATTGACGAAAGTAAAGCCATTACTGATATTGGCAAAAAACACTGCTACAAACAAAATCGGTACTTGGAAAGCCGCTGCTAATCGGGTAAGGCATCCTAAAGTAATCAGCAAACCACCAACCAAATGGGCGAAGGCCACATAATGTACCGCTACGAAAGTCCATGCATTAAAGTGCAGTCCTTCAACAAGCGTTGATAAATAGGAAGTATCGCCTATGAAGCTCATTCCTTTGAAAAATAGCAACAACCCCAACCCAATCCGAATAATGTCAAGCCATGCTGGATGATGTCTATCACCCCAATTTTCTATGCTTTCAATTGTAGTCATATTGATAATTGTTTAGTTTATTGAATTTATAATAAAAATATAATATTGTCAATATTATATAGAATTATTTTGCGTAATAGCTAAAAAATACAAATAGGTAAGTTAGCTGACAATTCGTGGAGAGAAGAAATGCCAAATTTGTAAGGTAATCAAACAAAAAGCACAATGAAATTTCTAGTTATTCTATTCAGTATCATTAGTTTAAATGTTTTTTCGCAAGATATTGCTACTCGAAAAAAACATTATTTAACAGACAAAGGCATCGCCATTAATGGGTATGACCCAGTGGCTTATTTTCAAGGAAAACCTCAGCAAGGGAAAAAAGAGTTTTCGTATAATCAAGAAGGGATTATCTACCAGTTTGTTAATGCTAGTAATCTTGAAAACTTCAAAAAAAATCCTGTAAAATACGAACCGCAGTATGGAGGTTGGTGTGCTTTCGCTATGGGAAGTAAGGGGGAGAAAGTAGTAGTTGACCCAGAAACATATAAAATTAGCAATGGCAAATTATACCTGTTTTATCATACCTTTTTTAATAATACCCTAACAGATTGGAACAAAGATGAGGCTAATTTGAAAGCCAAAGCAGATATTAATTGGGAGAAAACCTTAAAAAAATAAAAATATGACTAGTCAGAAAAAATATATTAGTTGGACAGCTCAAATCATTGCAGCAGTGATTTTATTCCAAACACTTTTCTTCAAATTCTCAGGTGCAACCGAAAGCGTACATCTTTTTACCAAATTAGGAGTTGAACCTTTCGGGCGTTATGGTGCTGGCATTACAGAGCTAATAACGGTTGTTTTATTATTGACTCCAAGAAAGGCATGGTTAGGAGCTTTTTTAGGGATAGGAGTAATGTCGGGCGCAATTTTGGCCCATCTTACAGTATTAGGTATAGAAAGCGACGGAGATGGTGGATATTTGTTTATATTAGCATTGATTACGTTGCTTTGTTGTTCTGTAGTAGCATACATCCGAAAAGGTGATTTTTTCGCCTTTTTCTATACATTAATCTAATTAATAACCATGCAAGAGGAAGCAAAATATTGGTATCTCCACGACCATCAGTTGTTCTCAGTATTAAGCAGAGAAGAAAACCGTGCTTTGTGTTTGATTCCAAATTTTAAGACGGTTAAGAAAAACGAAATCATCTATTTTTCGCATGATGATGAGCAAAGACTTTATACCATCAAAAGCGGAACATTAAAGATTGTTTCAGTAGATGCTGAAGGAAATGAAACAGTAAAGGAAATTTTAAGGTCTGGTGATTTATTTGGGCAATATACTTTTGATGAAGTAGATGAAAACGAAGATGAATATGCAATAGCGATTTCAGAAAAGGTAGTAATATGTAGTTTTAAAATAAATGATTTTGAGAACATTGTGAAGAGTAACCCACAATTGGCCATTCGTTATACCAAGTTAGTAGGTTTTAAACTTAAACGCATTACCAATAATTATACGAATCTAATGTTTAAAGATGTACGGACAAGGTTTGTGTTATTTTTAAAAGATTGGGTGATGAAAGAAGGCAAGGGACAAACCAAGGATATTGTTGTAAAGAATTATCTTACCCACAGCGACATCGCAGGCTTAATTTGTAGTACCCGTCAAACCGTAACAATGCTATTTAATGAATTAAAGAATGCGGGCTTAATAGATTATACACGCAGCGAAATCATCGTAAAGGATGTTCATCAACTAGCTTAAAGACTCATTAGTATGTTGGTCAATTGCAAAAGAGCAAGACCAATAAAAATACAGGCAATCAGTTTATTGAGGCGTTCGTCGGTTATGTATTTAAATATCAAATCTCGTTTCCAATTGGCCAAAAAAGCATAGGTGTACACCAATAAAAAAGTGCCAGTACCAGCACCCAATACGAAACTTATTTTTTGTATTGGGGAATCAATCTTCAACCATTCGTACTTATCAAAAGCAAGCAGTACTACAACCCAAAATGGCAATAAAGCAGGATTGAACAATGAAAGCGATATACCTTTGATGAATGAAAAGAAAGGGTTTTTCAATGATATGCTTTGGTATTCAATCTCCTGTTTTTGCTGAAAAAAAGTAAACAAACCTACTGTAAATAAAAGTACTATAATAGCCCATTGCATCCAATGTGCCAGCATGGGGTATTTATCAAAAATCACTAACCCTTTTATCGCCAAATAGGCATAGGTACTTTCGCATAAAACTCCACCTACAGCTACTGTAATGGCAACGTTGATATTTTTCTGTAAAGTACTATGTACTACATAAACACTGAGTGGACCAGGTGGAATAGTAGCAACGTAACTTATTAGAGCAGTGATGAAATAAATGATGACTGTTTTCAATGTGTGGAGATTTGGAGATTTCTTAGCTAAGTTATCCTTTAAATAAATACTAGTTGGCAATCTTTACGACAAATGTTGTAATGAAATCAAATATGGTCTTTTATAAAATTGAATACAAAAGCATTAGTATTTTGAGGTGCTAAAATTATCTTTGTAGCTTAACCAAAAATAATACAAAAAATGTCAAGACAAAATATCCTTACAGGTTCACCTTGGGAAGATAAAATGGGCTATTGCCGTGCCGTAAGAATCGGAAATATTATTGAAGTATCAGGAACGGTAGCTATCGTTGATGGCGAAAATGTAAAGGCTGACGACGCTTATGCACAAACCAATAATATCATTGAAAGAATTGCAAAGGTATTAGAAGAAGCAGGATCGAGTTTGAGCGATGTAGTAAGAACAAGAATTTTTACGACAGACATTACTCAGTTTGATAATATCGCGAAAGCACACGGTGCCTATTTCAAAGACATTAAACCAACTACAGGTATATATGAAATCAGCAAATTGGTTTCACCAGATTACTTAGTAGAGATTGAATTTACGGCTATTGCTCAATAATAACTTGGGTGGAATAGACATAAAAAAAGCCTCGAAAATAATCGGGGCTTTTTGCTTTATTGAAGCGTATGATAGTAAAACGCTGAACGTTTATGAAAAGTTTTACGTTTGAAAAATAGTCTGATTATTTTTCATTAAAATTTATGAAACAACAAACTATTTATTAAGTAGCCGTAATCCCGATTGGGTCATTGAATGCTATTAGAGAAAAAGAGACTGTTGTAAGCTATTTCTCGAACCTCAGTAAATGTTTAGACCAAGTGATAACATCACTAGTGATTAATGGATGGGAAAGTAAAATAAATTATACAGCTGTATATAGAAGTTTGAAAGAGAAGGGCAAATACACCACAGAGTTTAGAATAGCCAACAATAAGGTTTTTAAAATAGTAATTACGCCCAGAACGATTAATCCATCTTTGACGATGTTGGGGATAGAAGAGAAACCTTGAATATTTAGTTGTGAGTTAGTGATTGATTTTAGTTGTGATTTAGTGAATTGTGAATTAGTGATTATTTTTTCTAATTGTGATTGAGTCGTCTATTATTGCAGTTGTGATATAGTGAATAATTTTATAAGGATTTGCCATTAAAATGACTCACAACTCACTAACTCACAACTAAAATACTCCATACGGGTTTACGGCTTTTATTTGCATGAAATTTTCTGGTTTGTCTAGGGCTTCAAAACCATATTGTGCATAAAGGCCGTGAGCATCCCAAGTAGCCAATATCCATCTGCGTAGTCCTTGTAAATCAGGATGTTTCAGCACAGTTTCAACCAAGAACTTAGATAGCCCATTGCCACGGTATGCTTCCAATACAAAAACGTCGGCTAGGTAAGCAAACGTTGCCAAATCGCTGGTGACTCTACAAAACCCTACTTGCATCCATTGGTTCTCTGTTTGATGATAAATGCCAAAAGCCATTGAATGGTCGATAGAACGTTGAACGATTTCGAGAGGAATACCTTTAGCCCAATACGAGTGGTTGCTCAGGTAGTCATGAATGACATTGAGTTGCAATTTTGATTTATCCGTAGAAATCAAAAAGTTATTCTTTTGTACTTCAAACATGATTGGAAAATGCTAAAATTTGTTTTCAAAATTTATACTAGCCTCTTTTTGTAACAAAGCTTTGTCAATCGGCACCACGCCTAATGATTCGCACACTAACCCACCGCCTAGATTAGACAAACCTGCCACTAGCTGTGGAGTTAACCCCAACGCTATACAACAAGCTGCAATGGAAATAACGGTATCGCCAGCCCCAGAAACATCGGCAATTTTACGGAAGTAGGCAGGGTAATGTTTTTTCTCGTCTTCAAAGTCAATATAAACACCTCTTTCGGAAAGCGTGATAAACGCACCTTTTAACTGCAAAGTATCCTTTAGTTTACTAACAGCATTTTCTAGCTCTTCGGTTTTCTTTACATCAAAAGTGATATCCAAGCCCTCGCGCAATTCTTTTAAATTGGGCTTGAAAAGAGTCGCCTGTTGATAATGAAGAAAATTGCGTTTTTTAGGGTCGACTACAGTAGGAATATTGTGACTATTGGCAAAATCAATGATGTCGGCAATGAGCCTTTTGGATAAGACTCCCTTGTCGTAATCTTCAAAGATGATTACGTCGGCATCTTTGGCCAATTCTTTTATTTTCTCTGTGAGTAATTCGTTCTCAGTGTCATTAATCAAAGCATCCGTTTCTGTATCAATGCGCACAATTTGTTGCGAACCTGCTATGATTCTCTCTTTTACAGTAGTGATTCTGGTGTCAGATTGAATAATCCCTTCTGTTGATAAACCTTGTTCTTTCAAAAGATGGATTAAATCGTTGCCATAAGCATCGTTGCCAACTACCGAGCAAATAATCGCTTCAGCACCCAGACTTTGTACATTCATTACAACATTGCCAGCTCCACCTAAGCGGACCTCACGATTCAATACATTTACTACTGGTACGGGAGCTTCTGGTGAAATACGTTCTACTTTTCCCCACGTGTAAGAATCAAGCATTACGTCGCCGATAATAAGAACTTTTAATTGATTAAATTGATTGAATATCTCAGAGATTGTCATAATAACAAGGAAATAGATTCTAGTTGTACGAGTAAAAGAAAAGAAGTTTCTTGCCTACAAAATTAGGGCATTTTTAATAGAATCAAACGGAAAAGGATTTTTCGGTTTATCCACCAATAGTAGTCATTGATTCAGTAATGATACTTTTACGATTGCGTTCGGCCTCAAAACCATCTTTAGGGCGATTGCTAAAAACATGGATAAAAGTATCTTTGAGGTCTGTATCAGAAATGCCATTTCTTAGTAAATCTCTGATATTCAATACACCATCATCGTAAAGGCAAGTTTTCAACTCGCCCGTTGCGGTTAGGCGAATGCGGTTGCAAGTGCCACAAAAGGTACGTGAAAATGCCGCAATAATTCCGATATTACCTTGATGATTCGGAATTTGATAATTGTATGAGGTTGAGTTGGGAGCATCAACCAATTTTTGTAAATCAGGATATTCGCTTCTGATTTCTTCTAAGATACGGGTAGCATTCCAATGAAGTTTTGGATAGTGGGCACCCTCGCCATTAAAAGGCATTTCTTCAATGAAACGGATGGAAACGTTATTATCTTTCGTCAACGCTGTTAGTGGAATAATGTCTTGAGTATTTTGCCCGTCCATTACTACAGCATTTACTTTTACTTCAAAACCAGCGTCTAATAATTGAAAAAGCGTTTCATATACTTTGTCGAATTCATCTCTGCGGGCAATTTCAAAAAACCGTTTTTTATCTAAAGTATCCAAACTCAAATTGATAGAACGAACGCCTATTTCTTTCATTTGGCGAATGTACTGTCCCGTAAGAATACCATTCGTAGTAATATTAAGTTCATTAATGCCTTCAATTTCAGAAAGCATATACATAAAATCAATCATATTATGGCGAACAAAAGGTTCGCCCCCAGTGATGCGTACTTTTGAAACGCCTAATTCAGACAACACAGAAACGGTTCGATGCATTTCTTCATAAGTCATCAATTTTGATTTATGAAGATACTTCACACCTACTTCAGGCATACAGTAAAAGCAACGCAAATTACAACGGTCGGTTACGGCCAAACGCAAATACGTAATTGGCCTACCGTGATTATCGTAAATCAAGGTTTGGTTGGGTTGCTTTTTGTTTTGAGTGATCATTCCGTAAATTCGTCTCTTTGTTGAACAAATTTAAGTAAATAACCTTAGCGAATATAAAAACATTCAATTGTTATAGGATAAAAGGTAATATTTAGCAAATAATATGAAGTACAGTATAAATCTTTTCGGTATTACTAAAGAAATAATTGGTAGTACATTGATTGAAATAGAAATGGAGGAGTCTGTTAAAGTAGCACAACTGCTGGAAAAGCTAAAAGACGATTATCCAAAGCTGAGGGCGATAAAATCGCTATTGGTTGCCGTAAACAGCGAGTATGCAGAGCAGGATTTGGCCTTGAATTTCAGAGACGAAATAGCATTGATTCCGCCTGTAAGCGGAGGGTAATAAAACAGCCTTTGATTTTGAATATAATTGCAAAACCAAAGGCTGTTTTAGTTTAAATACCATTAGAAGACTTTATAGTAGCATTCAAATTTTTGATTCTTCTTTCGTAACGATTAATAATTTCACGTTTCTGACTAGCGTGAAGTCTACGCTCTTTCATTATTTTGCTAGATAATAGTTGAATATTTTTATCTTGCTTTTTGATATAGGTATTTAGGGTACTTACTTGAGTTTCATAGCCTTCAATTTTTTTCTGAGTTTCTGCTTTATAAGCCTTAAACTCTTCAACTTTTAAGTCTACGTCTTTAAACATATTTACCATTTTTAAAGAATCTTGCTTATAATTGTTTCTGATATTGCCTATTTCAACGAAATAAGAGCGATATCTTTTCTCTTGGGCAAGCAACTCATCAGAAAGTGTTAATGTTCTAGCCCGTAAATCTCTTACTTCAACTTGTGAGCGTTTAAAGTTTTCATTTAATCTACTTTTAGATCCGTCAAGTTCTTTGTACTTTTTACTACTAACACAAGAAGATTGACTTACAATAAGGGCAATCATAACTACAGAGGCCGGAATAATACTTGTTTTCATGTGTTTTAAAATTGATGGCGATTTTAGGTTAAAAACAATTTTTTAGTTTAATAATAGCAATGGTACATAAATGCATTCATTCTTAATATGAATGAAAGATGGTAAATGGCTATTCAATTTTTAAACGAATTTGTTTAGCCTTAAAATGCTTATTTATGTAAATAAACTTTACAAAAGTTTATTTTGTATTTAAAATAAAGTGGGTAAGGTATTAAATGATACTTAAAATATCTAACTATGAATAAATCAAAATTAGTATTAAGCAATAGCTAGTAACGAATGGGAAAAATGATATATGCAAAATAAGGAAAATATAATTTATTCAACAAATATTTTACATAAAAACAATCATTAATCATCAAAAAATGCACTTTTCAAAAAATAAAATGGTTAATCACTGAAGCAAAATATTTACTAAATACCTATGTTTATGTATTGTCATATGTTAATTTGTCGATTCAAGTTTTAAAATTGTTACATATTTATTATACTCTTCCAGAGTATAATAAATGACGAATATGAACATACGATGTATAATTGCAAAGTATTATGGATACGGTCATGTCCTTTTTTTTCTAAAAAGGTACTAATATTATTTATTCATGGAATTTTGACGAAGATGCTATTTTAAAGCATTGTAAGCTTTGATAAAGAAAATAAAATTTTATTTGTACATTCATAGATTAACCTAACAACTAATAAGTGAGTTGTTTTAATAAACTTTACACTTTTCAACACTTTGTGACGATATGGATATTTGTGAAAATGAGGGCTACAAAATGCCACCAAAAGTTATTGCAGATTTAGTGACTGCAAACGTTACACCCAGTGTAAGTGTTGATTCAAAAGGAGAATGGATGGTGTTGCTTCAACGTTCGGCTCAGCCATCGATAGAACAATTAGCTCAACCCGAACTTAAATTAGCAGGACTGAGAATTAATCCGACCAATAATGGGCCAAGCAGAACAGCTTATTTTGTGAGTATCAAATTAAGGAAAGTGCTAGGGACAGACGAGGTAATGATTAAAGGTTTGCCTGAAAAACCATTATTAAGCTATGCAAGCTGGTCGCCAGATGATTCTAAGATAGCTTTTTGTAATTCAACACCTGATAAGATAGAGCTTTGGGTGCTCGATATTACCACGGCAACGGCTAGAAAAGTCTCTGATTTAGGAATGAATGCTGTTTTTGGGCATCCGTACGTTTGGCTATCTGATGGCAAATCTTTGATAGCCAAAACTGTTGACCCAAATCGAGGAAATCCTCCTCAGAAAAACGCAATACCTACAGGGCCTACCATTGTTGAAAATTTAGGGAAGACCAATCCGAGCAGGACCTATCAGGATTTACTTAAAAATGAAAGTGACGAAAAGCTTTTTGAGTTTTATGCTACGTCTGTGGTCGTGAAGATAAACCTTGAAGGAGAAACCGAAACAATCATTAAAGCAAACATTATTCGGACGGCCAGTACTTCACCAAACGGGAAATATATTTTGGTGAAAACTATTCATCGACCTTTTTCTTATCTTGTTCCTTACAATCGTTTTCCTCAAAAAATAGAAATTTTTGGAATAGATGGTGTATTGGTAAAAACTTTGGTAGATAACCCACTGATAGAAAACGTTCCGATTTTATTTGATGCCGTTCAGAAAGAGCCTCGGGGATTCAACTGGCGAGCCGACGTACCAGCTACCATATATTGGATTGAAGCCCAAGATGGTGGCGACCCTAAAAATGAAGTAACTATTCGGGACAAAGTATTTGCCTTATCAGCACCCTTTACGGGAAACTACAGTACAATTGCTGAAACGAATTATCGCTATACGGGCATTATTTGGGCTAACGAAACATTAGCCTTGATGGAAGAATATTGGCATAAAACCAGAAGAGTAATTACAAAAATTATTGACCCCAGCGGACAACACGAAGCTCAAATTTTATTCGATCGTTCTTCTGAAGATAAATACAATGAGCCGGGTAATCCATCTACGAAAAAAAACCAGTATAGTAAATTGGTGATGGATGTACAGAAGGACAATACCGTATTTATGACAGGCGACGGAGCATCTGCGGAGGGAGATAGACCTTTTGTGGATATTTTAAACCTAACTACTAAGGAAACAACTCGGTTGTGGCGTTCAGAAGCACCGTTTTATGAAAGACCCATTGCTATTCTGGATAATGACAAACAAATTGTGCTGACTGTGAGAGAGTCCAAGCAAGATAATCCCAATTATTTTGTCAGAGATTTGCTTAATAAAAATATCACTCAGCTAACTTTTTTCCCGCATCCTTATCCAGCATTAAAAGGGGTAGCCAAACAAGTATTAAAATACAAGCGACCTGATGGAGTAGAGCTTACGGCTAATCTTTATTTACCAGCCGATTATCAAAAAGAACAAGGAGCCTTGCCTTGTTTGTTAGAGGCTTACCCCTTAGAATTTAAGGATAAAAGCAATGCTGGGCAAATTTCAGGTTCGCCTTATGAATTTACCTCTATTTATTGGGGCTCGCCAATCTTTTGGGTAACACAAGGCTTTGCTATTTTAGAAGGAGCTTCGATTCCGATTGTGGGTGAAGGAAATGTAGAACCCAATGATACTTATCTGGAACAATTAGTCGCAGGTGCAAAAGCAGCTATTGACGAAGGGGTTAGGTTAGGTGTAGTGGATTCAAATAGAGTGGGCGTGATGGGGCATTCCTATGGAGCTTTCATGGTGGCTAATTTATTATCACATAGTGATTTGTTCAAAGCTGGAATTGCTAGGAGCGGGGCATATAATAGAACATTGACTCCCTTTGGCTTTCAAGGAGAAGAACGTTCGATTTGGCAAACCCCTGAAACCTATTACAAAATGTCGCCATTTAATTATGCCGATAAAATGAAAACGCCTTTGCTATTGATACATGGCGAAGCAGATAACAATATGGGAACTTTCCCGATGCAGTCTGAACGATATTATAATGCCTTGAAAGGACTAGGGGCTACGGTGCGTTATGTTCAATTGCCCTATGAAAGCCACGGATACCAAGCCAAAGAATCTATCTTACACATGCTGTGGGAAATGGATACTTGGCTGACTACTTATGTGAAGGAAGTGAAAATGGTAGAGATGAATGTTGTTTAGTATTAATGCAAAGTCCATCGAAAAATTTTTCGATGGACTTTGTGTTTGAAAGCTATTTAATAAAACTATACAGAAAAGGAGCTTTATGAGCCTTGCCTAAAAATTGTTTTTCGTGCCTTTTTAAAATATCCAAACCTAGTATTTGTCGTTGGAAAGTAGTTCTACGAATCTTTTCTCCTAAAATCGCTTCATAAACTTGTTGATATTGTTTCATAGTAAACTTTTCTGGTAATAAATTAGCCCCAACCAATTTTTTATTGATGTTGTCTCGAAGCGTTTGCAAGGCTTTCTGTACCATTTCATGGTGGTCTAGCATCAGAGGAGGCAATTCATTGACGGGATACCATTCGCACCTATCCGATAATGTATCTGGTTGTGGGTTTACTTCATTAAAATTGATTAAGGCATAATATCCCACCGAAATGAAGCGCTCTAAAAGCCAATGTTCTTCGCCCGAGTTTAAATGTCCATTATTTAACATTATCTGTTCTATGGTTGCAGGGACAAACCTTTCTAAAGAACCAAAAGTATGAAACTGTTCGAGATAAATATTTTCTAAACCCGTTCTGTCGTGCAAACCTCTTCTTACAGCATCGTTTAAGCTTTCATGCACTTTGACAAATCCTCCGGGCAATGCAAAGAGTTTGGTATTGTGATACTCTAAAATAAGAATCTTCAAGGTCTCTCCGTCAAACCCAAAAATGACTGAATCGTAGGCAATATGAGGCAAAAAGCCTGATTCTTTTGCGGTGTTTGCATACTTTTTATGAATAGCCCTTTTTGTCATTTTTAAAAAATAATAAGATTTAATTGTATTTTTCTGTAAATCATTTTATTATTGTCACAAAATGAGACAATAAGTTCAATCTTTCGTAAAACTAACAAATAAAATGAAATTTAGCATCAGACTGTTATGCTTACTCTGTGTATTAATGAATCTAAACATTACTGCTCAATCGCTCAAAAATGGATATGTATTGCCAATTCAAGCCAAAACGGTAAATGGCATTGTGGAAGGTGAATTTGATGTTCGTACCAATACCCATAGTTTCAAGGGTATTCCATTTGCTCAGCCTCCTGTTGGTGATTTAAGGTGGAAGGAACCGCAACCTGTAAAAAACTGGACAGGCGTTTTAGAAACCAAACAGTTTGGCCCTAAAGCGGTACAACCAGCTATTTTTGGAGATATGGGTTTTAGAAGTAATGGCATGAGTGAAGATTGTTTATACTTAAACGTGTGGACACCTAAAGTAAGCAGTCAAGAAAAATTGCCAGTGTTAGTATATTTCTATGGCGGAGGTTTTATCGCAGGCGATGGCTCTGAACCAAGATATGACGGCGAAAGTATGTCGAAAAAAGGAATCGTTACAGTTACTTTGAATTATAGATTAGGCATTTTTAGTTTCTTCTCACATCCTGAGCTTACGAAAGAATCTCCTCATAAAGCTTCTGGTAATTATGGTTACTTAGATCAAAACGCAGCATTGAAATGGGTAAAAGCTAATATTGCTAATTTTGGTGGTGACCCTAACAAAATTACGATAGCGGGCGAGTCTGCAGGTTCTGTTTCAGTAAGTGCGCAAGTGGTATCGCCATTATCTAAAAACTTAATTGCGGGTGCTATTGGCGAAAGTGGTGGATTGGTTTTTCCAACATTAGCAGCTGTTACTTTACAAGATGGAGAAAAAACAGGCGTTGCCTTTGCTCAAAAAGCAGGAGTGAGTACATTGAAAGAATTGCGTGCGATGACTACTTATGAAATTTATCAGAAAATGATGGAATTTGGTGTGTGGAATTTCAAATCAACAATTGATGGATATTTCTTGCCAAAAACATTACCAGAGATTTATGCGAGTAAAGAACATGCCAATGTGCCATTATTATTAGGGTGGAATTCAGAAGAAATGAATTATAAGGCTTTAACCAAAGGAAAGGAAGCTACAGCGGAAGTGTATACCAATACTGTAAAAGAATTGTACGGAGACAAAGCACAAGAAGTGTTGAAATTATACCCTGTAGGTACAGCCGAAGAAACAGAACAGTCGGCAACGGCATTGGCTGGCGACCGCTTTATTGCTTATTCTACTTGGAAATGGTTTGACGAACACCGTAAAAATAGCACACAGCCAGTGTATCGTTATTTTTATGCACACCCTAGACCCGACATGAAAGCGCAAGACCTTGAGGCTGCCTTGGCAGGGGGAGTAGTAAAAAGAGATAAAAATGCTCCGAAACCAGCAAAGCCAAAAGGCGCTGTTCACTCAGCAGAGATTGAGTACGCGATGGGCAACTTAGCAGGCAATACTACGTACGATTGGAACGAAGACGATTATAAAGTATCACAAACGATGCAAAATTACTTTGCTAACTTTATCAAAACGGGTAACCCGAACGGAACAGGCTTAGAAAACTGGCCAGTGGCTAAAGACGAAGCCAATCCAGATGTAATGATTATTAAAGTACAATCAAAGGCCATCAAAACGCCAAATGATAATCGTTATTTATTTTTAGACAAAGAGTATCAGAAGAAATAAATAGTAAAAATTTAAGCGACTGTCTTAATAAGCAATATTATCCATCTAAATGAAATTTGGAAGTATTACTATTAAGACAGTCTTTTTTAATAATAGTCTAAAGTTTAAAGTCTAGAGTCTAGTGTCCTAAATTCTAGTATCTTTAAGTCTAGCGTCCTTTAGTCCTAAATCTTCAAGTCCTGAATTCTAGTGTCTTTAAGTCTAGCGTCTTTAAGTCTAGCGTCCTTTAGTCCTAAATCTTCAAGTCCTAAATTCTAGTATCTTTAAGTCTAGCGTCTTTAAGTCTAGCATCCTTTAGTTCTAAATCTTCAAGTCCTAAATTCTAGTGTCTTTAAGTCTAGCGTCCTTTAGTTCTAAATCTTCAAGTCCTAAATTCTAGTGTCTTTAAGTCTAGCGTCCTTTAGTTCTAAATCTTCAAGTCCTAAAGTCTAGCGTCTTTAAGTCTAGCATCCTTTAGTCCTAAATCTTCAAGTCCTAAATTCTAGTGTCTTTAAGTCTAGCGTCCTTTAGTTCTAAATCTTCAAGTCCTAAATTCTAGTATCTTTAAGTCTAGCGTCTTTAAGTATAGCATCCTTTAGTCCTAAATCCTCCAGTCCTATAGTCTTAACAGATAAACACTAATATTTTAACTAAATCTAAGAATAGTTACAATTTTGAAAATGATTGTAAAAAATAGTGTTAATGAGTCCTTAAAATTTGCTTTTTTCAAAGTTATATCTGTAATTTTGCTTACAGAAAAATAACCCATCTTTAATTTTTTTTTAATCTGAGATTTATTGCGAATTCTTACCAAAACCATTTGACATTTAATACATTGGTTTAGGGAACTTTATTTTCCAAAAAATAAGTTCTAATAATTCAAAAAAAATATAATTAAAGTCATGTCTGACGCAATTAAACACGAGTGCGGGATAGCGCTAATCCGTCTTCGGAAAGACTATCAGTATTATATCAACAAATACAACACGCCATTGTACGGTTTGAATAAATTGTATTTGATGATGGAAAAACAAGTAAACCGTGGACAAGACGGTGCAGGAGTTGCTAACATCAAGATTGATGTTCCTCCGGGTCACCGTTATATCAGTCGCTACCGTTCTGTAGAACAAAATGCTGTACCTGATATTTTTGGAAAGATTTACAAGAAATTCCGAAAGGCTCTGAAGGACAACAAAGACAAAGCTAAAGATGCTCATTGGATTCAAGAAAATGTGGCTTTTTCTGGCGAAGTATTTTTAGGACACCTTCGTTATGGAACACACGGACAGAATGAAATAGAGAACTGTCATCCGATGCTGAGACAAAGTAACTGGCGAAGCAGAAACTTAGTAATGGCTGGAAACTTTAACATGACAAATGTTGAAGAGTTATTCGATAAACTGGTTTCGTTAGGACAGCACCCGAAAGAAAAAGTAGATACAGTAACGGTAATGGAGAAAATCGGACATTTTTTGGACGAAGAAAACCAACGCCAATTCGAATATTTTAAAAGTGAATATCATAATCCAGAATTATCGGATGTTATTCAGGATAATATAGATTTACAAAGGGTTCTACAACGTTCTTGTCGTGATTTTGATGGCGGATACGCCATGTGTGGAATGACTGGATACGGAGCAGCTTTTGTAGCCCGTGACCCCGCAGGAATCAGACCAGCATTTTATTATGCCGACGACGAAGTAGTGGTAGTAGCTTCTGAAAAGCAAGCCATTAAAACAAGCTTCAACTGTAATTATGAAGATATTAAAGAGGTGCAACCAGGACACGCTTTAATCATCGATAAAAAAGGAGATTATTCTGAAAAACAATTCATCGAGCCCATCGAAAGAAAATCTTGTAGTTTCGAGCGCATCTATTTCTCAAGAGCTTCAGATCCAGATATTTATGCAGAACGTAAGCAATTAGGACGTTTAGTGATTCCTCAGGTACTCCAAGAGGTGAGCTTCGACCTGAAGAATACGGTATTCTCGTACATTCCTAACACTGCCGAAACAGCCTTTTTGGGA
Organism: Arcicella sp. BE140; assembly: GCF_031456255.1. Classification (NCBI taxonomy): domain Bacteria; kingdom Pseudomonadati; phylum Bacteroidota; class Cytophagia; order Cytophagales; family Flectobacillaceae; genus Arcicella; species Arcicella sp. BE140. Next base: position 293,252 of record NZ_JAVDUE010000003.1, read on the forward strand.
ATGATTGAAGGTTTGGAAGATTATCTTGCTAAGGAACGTAAAAAGGCTATCATGGAAGGTGTATTGTTTGAAAAAGACCTTGAAGATTTGCTCACTTTCCGTCCAAGGGTTGAAAAATTGATTTCTAAAGATGTTAAGCTAAGAACATTCATTACCAACGATGCCGACCGTAATGACATGGTAGCTCATGTATATGATACTACTTTTGAGGTAATCAAGAAAGGCGTTGATAATGTAGTGTTGATTGATGACTCTATTGTTCGTGGAACTACCTTAGAGCGTTCTATCGTGAGGTTATTGGATAAATTAGGCCCTAAGAAAATCGTTATTGTTTCTTCGGCACCACAAATTCGTTATCCTGATTGCTATGGTATAGATATGTCGCGTATGAAAGAATTTGTAGCTTTCCGTGCGGCTTATCAGTTACTGATTGAAAGAAATATGGATGATGTGCTAGAAGATACACTAGGACGTTGTTTAACAGCAATAGAATTAGGAACTGCTCATAAAGAGAACTTTGTAAAAGCTATTTATGAACCGTTTACAACAGAAGAGATTTCAGATAAAATTGCTGAGTTAGTAAAACCAAAAGACTTGAAAGCTGAATTAGCAATTGTTTATCAAACAGTTGATAGTTTAAACAAGGCTTGTCCGAATGATACAGGAGACTGGTATTTTACAGGTAATTATCCAACACCAGGAGGGAACAAAGTAGTAAATACTGCTTTTGTAAACTTTATGAAGGGTGTTGAGATGAGAGCTTACTAGTAGAGCAGCGATATAGAATAAATAAAAACGACTTGCCGAAGATGATTTGGCAAGTCGTTTTTGTTTATCATTAACTAATCCTAGCCCAGTTGCTAGCATTTGCTTTTTGCTGTTCTATTTGTTCTTTAACCATCGCATTTTGGGGTAGGTCTAAGTCATGGTCTTCTTCTAAGATGGCTGTAGCACATTCTCTGGCTACCCTTAATATTTCGCCATCTTTGGCTAGGTCTGCAATGAGTAAATCTATTACGCCGCTTTGTTGCGTCCCTGATAAATCCCCTGGCCCACGTAATTGTAAATCTACATCCGCAATTTCAAAACCATCCGTTGTTCGTACCATGGTTTCTAAACGGATACGGGTATCTTTGGAAAGCTTTACATCTGTCATCAAGATGCAATAACTTTGTTCTGCCCCACGTCCTACACGTCCACGCAATTGGTGTAGCTGTGATAGCCCAAAACGTTCGGCACTTTCAATGACCATAATAGAAGCATTCGGCACATTTACGCCAACTTCAATCACGGTGGTTGCTACCATAATTTGCGTTTCTTTTTTGATAAAGCGTTGCATCTCAAAATCTTTGTCTGCTGGCTTCATTTTTCCATGAACTATGCTAATATGGTATTCAGGAAAGGCCCTTACTATGCTTTCGTAACCATCAGCCAAGTATTTGTAATCTAATTTTTCAGACTCCTCAATCAATGGATACACCACATATACTTGTCGCCCTTTTTTGATTTCATCACGCATAAAACCAAACACATTTAAGCGGTGCGAATCGTAACGATGAACAGTTTTGATAGGCTTTCGACCTTTAGGTAATTCATCAATGATAGAAACATCTAAATCTCCATACAGCGTCATGGCCAAGGTTCGAGGAATAGGAGTAGCCGTCATTACCAGAATATGAGGATGAATAACTGAGTTTTTCTCCCACAGTTTGGCTCTTTGTGCTACACCAAAACGATGTTGTTCATCAATAACTACAAAACCTAAGTTTTGAAACTGTACAATATCTTCCAAAATGGCATGTGTTCCCACTAAGATACTTAATGAACCATCCAAAAGCCCTTCATGAATACTAGCGCGAGCTTTTTTACGAACAGACCCCGTCAGTTTATCAATTTTAATGCCTAATGAATCTGCAAAATCTTTTAAGCCTTGATAATGTTGGTCTGCTAAAATTTCGGTAGGGGCAATAATACATGCCTGACAGCCATTACTTATGGCCAAAAGCATACAAATGAAAGCAACAATGGTTTTGCCTGAACCTACATCACCTTGCAAAAGCCTATTCATTTGTTTGCCCGATTTCATATCTTCAAAAATCTCTTTGATTACCCGTTTCTGGGCATTGGTTAAATCAAAAGGAAGATGATTTTTATAAAATTCTGTTACTAAAGTAGTACTCTTAAAAACTTGTCCTTTATAGTCAGTCCTTCTATTGAGCTTTTGTTTGATAAGTCTGAGCTGATTATAGAAAAGTTCTTCAAACTTCAACCTGCGTCTAGCTTGATGTAACCAAGCTTCTGACATGGGCAAATGAATATTATAAACAGCGTCTTTCTTTTCTATCAAACGGAACTTCTGTCTGATATTTTCAGGTAGTGTTTCTCGGATTTGTGAATAGGAGATGTCTAATAAATTGCGTTGCATCGTCGCAATTACTTTAGAATCTATATAGCGTTTTTTTAGTTTTTCGGTTAAACCATATACTGGCTGAAAATATCCTCCTTTTTCATTGGCTGGGTTAAGCAATTCCATTTCGGGATGTTGCATTTGTGGGCGACCTTGAAAGAAAGCAGGTTTGCCATAAATAACATATTCTGAACTTGGTCTTAACTTTTTCTCTAAAAAACTTACTCCCTGAAACCACGTTAATTCCATCGTACCCGTTCCATCAGAGAATTGGGCAGTAAGACGAGCCTTATGACCTTCGCCCATTTTCTCCACAAAATGTAGCCTTCCTTTTATTTGCGCTACTTCCATTCCCTCATATAAGTCGGCTATTGTATGGAATTTAGTGCGGTCTTCATACCTGAAAGGATAGTATTGAATTAAGTCGGCATAGGTGAAAATTTGCAATTCAGTATTGAGGAGTAGTGCTCTTGCAGCACCTACACCCTTGAGGATTTCTATGCGGGTATCGAAAAAATTGTTTTGCATAATTTTGCTCTTAATCGCAACGTTATTAGTAAGTTAGTAGTCTTATATTGAATTGCTGCATGAACATATTTGCCTTTGGTTGTTCAAAAGAAATACAATATTTTAGATAGATGATAAACAATTATGTGAAAATACTGATTTTTATATTAAAATATTACCTTTAAGCCCTCTGAATCTCTAAAGAAAATATACTAATTAATACTTCCCCTCTACGCTTTTTTAATAAAAAGACTCTCTCGAATCCAAAAACTATGAAGAAAATTTACGTTGCATTTTTTTGCGTTCTCTGCTTTTTAAGTAGCTTCCAGCTCCGAGCCAATCACATTCTTGGGGGTAATTTTAGTCTTGTCCGAGGGAATACCCATGGTTCATTTACTTTGACTATGCATCTCTATTTCGACAATGCTGTTAGAACAGCTACTGCACAAGACAATGGGATAAAAGTAGGTATTTTTCGTAAAAGAGATAATTTTTTAATGAGGACACTTACGTTATTCACTGCTGATTTAGCAGGTCGTCCTTTTGTTTATAGTAATGCGGCTTGTGCTACTAATCAGGGATTGAATATTACAGACATCACTTTTTCTGAAAACATAGACTTAAATCCAGATGAGTATAATGATGCACAAGGCTATTATCTGACCTATGACAGATGCTGTAGAAATTCAGCCAACAATATTAGCAATTCATCAAATACAGGAATGTTATTCTATCTGGAATTTCCAGCATTAAAGATAAATGGTGTTGATTTTGTAAATTCTTCTCCAGAATTCACGACGCCTAATGGTGAATATATTTGTAAAGGTAAGCCATTTAGGTTTGATAATTCTGCTACAGATGCTGATGGAGATCAATTACGCTACTCTTTCGTAACTCCTTATAGAGGGTATAGCGTAGGGGGGAATAATATAAATAATCCTATCGGGTCTTCATCCATTCCATTGATTAATTGGAACAGTGGTTATAGTGCCATTAGCGCTATCCCAGCCGAAAGTCCCGGTATGAAAATTGACAACCAAGGAATAATGACACTAACCGCTACCGAACTTGGACTTTTTGTATATTCGGTGATGGTAGAGGAAATTCGGAATGGAGTAGTAATTGGTGTTTCCAGAAGAGATTTCCAACTGAAAGTAATAGATTGTTTTGATGCACCCGCCAAACCAGACATTTTTAAAGACTTATCACCTATTAAAACACATACAGCTACTATCGATTTTTGTGATTATGGATTTGTAGAATTAGCTACAGAAATCAATACGAAATATAGTTATCAATGGCAAAAAAACGATGTTAATCTTGTTAATGAAAATCGTTATAAAATCAGAATTAATGAACCAGGGAAATATACTGTAATAATTGGCTATAATACTGGTTGTAGCGAATCGACAACTTCTGATGAAACAATTGTTAGTAAAGTTGCTGGGGAACAATTTGTGATTAATCCCGATGAAAAAAAGGCTTGCCTTGATGAAATTCCAATTAAATTAAGTATTCAAAAACAAAATGGAAGTGCGTTTTCGCCGAGTGATTATAGTTATCTGTGGACTCGTAATGGCTTTGACATTCCCAATAATAATAGCCACATATTAGAGGCTAATTTATCTGGAGAATACTTAGGTCGGATGAAACAAATAGGAGGTGTTTGCGAATATGAACCTTCATCGAAAGTAACAATCTATGCGCTGCCAGATGCTTTGATAACAAATACGATTAATAAAAAAGTGATTTGTGATACAGATACTATTCCGCTTGTAGCCAATTTAGGATACAACCTGAAATACGATTGGTTTAAAGATGATGTCTCAATCAAAAAATCAGCAGATAATACCTTAAATGTATTAAAATCTGGGATTTATAAAGTATTAGTGACAGACGACAACGGATGTAAAAAGATGTCTGATACGCTAAAACTTACAGTAAACCCATTAACCCCCATCAGATTTGATACAATTTATCCTTTTTGTGGTACTACAAACCTAAAAGTTAACTTATTGAACTACGTCAGTCCTTATGATGCCACTAAAGCTAAATTTATAGGCAGAGGTGTAAATGGTACTACCTTTGAACCATTAATTTATGGGTATTCTCCAATTACCTATCAATACACCAATGGTTTTGGCTGTGTATCTAAACTCAATAGAATAACCTTTGTTGATTTAATTCCGAAAGTGCTATTAGGTAACGACCAAATTATTTTCAAGGGCGATACTATTACCTTAAAAAGTATCACGAGCGGAGGTTTTGATAATAATTTGATTTACGAATGGTCTCCAACCAATGGTTTGAACAATCCGAGTATCGCTAGTCCTATTGCTTCACCAAGTATCACTACCGAATACGTTTTAAAAGTAAAATCATCTACAAGTAGTTGTACTAATAGCGATAATATTGTGGTAAAAGTGAAAGCCAAGATTATTGTGCCGACAGGCTTTACACCCAATCAAGACAATGTAAATGATGTTTGGGAACTAGAAGGTATCGAAGAATATCCAAATGCTGAAGTGAAAATTTATAACCGCTGGGGCAACGAAATTTTTAGTACGCTGAGTTATCGCTCTAATCCATTTAATGGGCGAATAGATAATATTAGCTTACCAGCAGCCACTTATTATTACGTGATAAAAGCCGATGCAGACATCCGCCCCATCACAGGATATTTAACCATTGTCAGATAATTTTAAGGGTGAGAGCAGTAAAATGCAGGAATGAGATTAAATTTGCAGTCGGGGACAACATTTTTAGCCCTACAAATCTAAATCATTATGCAAGGATTACTAGATCAACAGTTCAATGAAGGTGGCGTTGTCATTACCAAAGTAGATGACCTTATCAACTGGGCACGCTTAAGCTCGCTTTGGCCTATGGGCTTTGGTTTGGCTTGCTGTGCTATTGAAATGATGCAGACGATGGCCTCTGGCTATGATTTAGACCGCTTTGGTGTTTTTCCGAGACCTTCCCCTCGGCAGTCGGATGTAATGATTGTAGCAGGAACAGTTACTTTCAAAATGGCCGACCGTATCCGTCGTTTATATGAACAAATGCCTGAACCTCGTTATGTAATTTCGATGGGAAGCTGTTCAAATTGCGGAGGACCCTATTGGGAACACGGCTATCATGTAGTGAAAGGGGTAGATAGAATCATCCCAGTAGATGTATATGTGCCAGGCTGTCCGCCTCGCCCCGAGGCTTTGATTGGTGGTTTTTTGAAACTGCAAGAAAAAATCAGAAGTGAAAGTTTAGTAGCTCCGAAGGCATTATTAGACATGGAAGAGGAAGAAGCCAGAAATCAAAAACCAGCATTTGCCATTAATGCCTAAGCAAGATGAACATAGAAAACTTTAAAGATATTCTGATAGAGAAATTTGGAGAAGCCATCATTCTTCAAGCCGACCACCAATGTATTACTGTACCTACAGAAAACATTGCAGAAGTATGTCAATTAATGCTTGAACATCAAGATTGCTACTTTGATATGCTATCTTGCCTGACGGGTTTGGATAATGGTGTTGAAAAGGCAACGATGGAGGTAATCTATAACCTCTATTCAATCCCTTACGAACATAAATTGATGTTAAAGGTAGTTTTCCCAAGAAATGAAAAAGGAGAAGCTTTGCCCAAAGTGCCTACTGTTAGTAATATTTGGAAAACAGCGGATTGGCACGAAAGAGAAACCTTTGATTTAATGGGAATTGAATTCACAGGTCATCCAGATTTAAGAAGAATTTTATTACCCGAAGATTGGGATGGACATCCACTTCGAAAAGATTATCAGGCCCAAGAATACTATCATGGTATCCAAGTAAAATATTGATTCCTCCTCCTATCCAATGAAAATAAGTGTTGTACTGATTACTTTTAATTCTGAAAAAACATTGGCTAAAGTATTGGCAACAGTAGTTTGGGCAGATGAAATCGTGATAGTCGATTCGGGCAGTGGTGATAAAACGCTTAAAATAGCCGAGCGATATAATGCAAAAGTTATCTACAGAAAGTTTGATAACTATGGTGTTCAGAAGAACTTTGCTACCCTGCAAGCTAGCAACGATTGGATACTTTCACTGGATGATGACGAAGAACTAAGTCCTGCTTTACAACAAGAAATACAAAGCCTTTCGCTAGAAGAGATGCCATATCAAGCCTATAAAATTCCTCGCTCTTTAATCTTTCTGGGGAAATTATTGCGTTTTAGCGGAGAATATAAAAGGCTTACGCTCAGACTTTTCAACCGCAACTTTGGCAATTGGAATACCGAGCACGTACACGAAAGCGTTGAGATTCAAGGGAAAGTAGGGGTATTGAAAAACCATATTCTACACGATAGCTACCGTGATTTGACAGACTACTTCAATAAGTTCAATAAATATACTTCACTAGGAGCAAAAACGCTGGCAGAACGTGGCAAAAAAGCCTCTGTTGCCACCATCGTTACTCGTTTTCCTATTACTTTCTTAAAGATTTACCTGCTGAAAGGGTCTTGTTTAGATGGTTACGCAGGTTTTATGTGGGCTTTACTTGCCGCCATGAATCCCGTAATTAAATACGCTAAACTGAAGGAAGCAAAAAATCTTTAGTGGTTTTAAACTCAAAGCCTTCTTTTTGTAAAAAAGCCATCAGCTTATCGAATCGCTCCAACATTTTTTTGCCGTTATTTCTATGTAAGTAGAAAGGATATTTTGCGCCATTGGGTAAGGCTGTATAGTCTGTAAATTCCCAAGGATGAAAATACAAATGTAAGTAGCCGTCAGCTTCTACTACTTTTTTGCATAAATAGAAAAAATAAGACAAAGGGAAATTATGAAAGGCTATCCAAAACAAAGGTACTCGCCAAGCAGGTGAAACCGAAGCAGGGAAATGAATCAGGTTGTTCTGAGTGAAAAATGTACGAGAGATATGGCGATAATCGTATCGCCCCGGTAAATATGTTGGATTGATAGAGGCATTATATAAATAGCCAGCATCTAGCAAATCAGCATCCGAAACAGGCGCCATCCTAGGCATTCTAAACCCAACAATTGCTTGTTGGGTAATGTTTTCCAGAATAGCTTTTGACGTACTTAAATCTTCTTTTTTATGGCTAGAATGATAATGATTATGCGAAGCAATCTCATGCTTTTTGCTTAATTCCTTAATCTGTGCTGTTTTTGCCAAAGCATATACTCCCGTACAATAAAAGGTAGCAGTAGCTTGATATTTATCTAATACTGAAACAATGGACTGTAAACCTTGATTAGAAGTGGCGATTTGCTCTTCCATAGGCGGAACACCGCCATATTCAAAGGGCATATCAAATTCTTCTACATCAAAACTCAACAAGGCTATTTTCATGAATATTTTGTTCTTGAACAATGTACAAAGGTCTTTCTTTATTTTGGATTAAAATTTTGCCAATATAAATTCCTAAAACCCCTAATACGATTAAATTTAATCCTCCAAAAAATGCAACCGTCATTAATAACGATGCCCAACCATCAACGGCTTTACCAACCGCAAAGCTATACATTACGTAGGGTAAGTACAAAAATGATAAAAGAGCAAAGAAGAAACCTATGTAAATGGCAGTGTATAAAGGCTTAATACTGAATGATGTAATACCTGCTAATGCCAAGCGCAACATTTTTGAAAAAGTATATTTACTTTCTCCAGCAAAACGCTTGTTGGCTTTGTATTTAATCGTTGCTTGGTCAAAGCCAATCCACTGAATCATCCCTCTTAAAAATACATCTTGTTCTTTGGTATTTTTCAAGGTTTCAGTTACCTGTCTGTCAATCAAACGGAAATCAGCTTGTCCGGGTTCTAGTTTTAGGTCACTTACTTTATTCAGGATTTTATAGAAATTCTTGCTAGACTGTCTTTTGAACCATGATAAATCTTGGTCTTCTTCACGAAGCGTATTGACCATGTTCACTTTTTTAGAAAGCCAAATATCAATCAAATCTGGAATCATCTCTGGCGGATGCTGTAAGTCGCTATCCATCATGATAATAGCATCAGCATTGATGCTATCGATACCCGCCTTTAAGGCTATTTGTTGCCCAAAATTTCTTGAAAAAGAAATATATTTTACAGATTCGTCTTTATGGGCTAGTGTTCTAATGACAGCAAGCGTATCGTCTTTACTACCATCATTGACAAAACAAAACTCAAAATTATAAGGTAATTTATCTATTACTTTTTTTACGGCATGGTAAAAAACTAAGAGGTTTTCACCCTCATTGTATGCCGCCGAAAGGATACAAATGTTTATTCTTGACTGATCCATAATGATTTAATTTCTGAGGTTTCACTTAAAAAAAGTTGATAAATACAAGCAAACCAAACCAAGCAACACGGCAAGGCTTTGATTGAGTAAACAATAAACTTCATTCGCAACCAAGCTGGTAGAATATCTGTTGCTGAAAGCGAAGTAAAGGCTACAACTGTAAAAAGTAACATCCAAACCCATCGTTCCACAGGATGCGCCTGTGTAATAAACCAGATTGCCACACCAGCCACCGCAATAATAAAAGTTGGGGATTCGGATGATGATGAAAAAATGACTACAAAAATGGATAAGGAAGCAAGGTATCTTAATTGAAAGAGTAAGTTTTTATATTGTTTAAATCTTAATAGAGGAAGTACTTGTAAAATAAAACCAGGTACAAGAAAGAACAGATTAGAGAGGTTAGGGAAACCGCCTACTCTTCTGACAAAACCCATCAGCGAAACATCTTGCATACTCGTACCAACACCATTTTCAACGCCTTGATTTTCAATGTTTTTATGAACCAAGCTATTGAACCAATCGTAATATGATTGTACTACAAATTCAGGCGAACTGATAGCCATGGGTAAAACAAAAAGGATAACGGCCCACATAATAGCATATCCAATGTATTTTAGCTTGCTATCTGAAAATACCCAGAAAGCTAACCCTACGATGCCATATAGCTTTACAAAGACGCCAATCATTACAAAAAGTGTTGCCCATATTACTTGGTCTTTTTTTACATAATACCACGAAAGTATTATCAAAGCCACAACACTAGGATTTACTTGTAAATTATGAGATGAAGTGTTTAAATCGACGATGCAAATGGCTAATAAAATCCATTGATAGGCTGGTTTTATAGGCAATAAAGCAAACGCTTTGTAAAGTACAAAAGCATGGAATGCTACCCAAATCGGAATGCCGATTACATCAGGAATGAATGTAAAAGGCATAATAATTAAACTAAACAACGGTCCATAATGATTAGAATCAAAATATTCCTGTGGGTATAATTCGTATAAATTATTAAAGTGTATGAGGTGTGTAAATACACCTTTAAAAATATTGTAATTATTTATTGAATGAAGTCGCCATTTCATAAAGCCAGCAACAACAGGCAGTAAAAACCACAAAATTGGAAGTAGCTTTCTTTTGTCTTTCAGAACAGAAAATGTCATTCTATTGTATTTGTTTCCTTTGAGCAATTAGTTTTACCTTACTTATGTTCAATAATCGTGCTATTTTTAACAAACATGAAGTTTATTAGGATAGAAACGGCAAAGTGCTATTATTGACGTTAATTGGTTCAATAAGGTTGGACTGGACATAACAAAAATGATAAGACAAATTCTGAGAAGAATTGCGCTGATACACACGGTGCAAGAAAACCTTTTGCCAGAAAGAGTAGACAGTGTTGAGCACATATTCTACTTGAGAAATCCTTATTCCAATTACAGAAAAAGGGTTTGGTAGTTTTAATGATTTAATCATAAAAGCAATTAGTATATATCCTAAAGAGGTTTCAAAGCCTTAGTGGGAGCTTCTAAACAAAATTAATATTTATCTTTCACAATTTAGTGTTTTTTGCCTAATCATTCAAGTACTATATTGCAGATATTTATCAAAGCAGAAATAGTCAATACATTTTACTAAATTTGTAGCAGTTATTTTTGCTTTTACTTTCAAATCTGAAACAATTTTCATTGAAAACTTACTTTCGTATTCTTCAATATGCAGAGTCTCTAAGGGTCTTTGCATTTCCATATTTTTTATTTTCATTACTGGCGAGCTTGTTCGGCATTTTAAACTTCACGTTACTAATTCCTTTGCTTGATGTATTGTTTGATAAAGTGCAAACGGTTGATTTAGAGAAGTTTAGTAAAAAGCCTGAGTTCTCGCTTGAATCAGATTACTTCAAAGAAATCTTTAATTATTACTTCTACCAAATCATTGATTTATACGGTAGAATGGGAGCTTTGAAGTTTGCTTGTATCGCCATCATAGTATCGGTGGTGTGTTCAAATATCTTTCGATATTTATCTCAAAGAATCCTCAAAACAGTAGAGGCTCAGACCATTGCATCTTTGCGTCAAGCCATTTTTGAGAAAACCCTTAACCTACATTTCGGTTTTTTTAACAATGAACGCAAAGGGAATTTAATGGCTCATCTCACAACGGATGTTCAAGAAGTTGAAAACTCTGTTGGTAGAGCTTTTACGGCAAGTTTCAAAGAGATTTTTACACTCATTATGTACTTTGTTTTCTTGTTTAATATGTCGGTAAAATTGACATTGTTCTCCTTGTTGATTTTGCCTATCTCAGGGGGGGTAATTGCGACTATCAGTAGAAGATTACGACGTGCTGCTCGTGATGTACAAGAACGCCAGAGTGCTATGATTGGTACACTCGACGAAGTATTTGGAGGAATGAGAATCGTAAAAGGATTTAATGCTGAAAAGGTAGTAGCCGAACGTTTCAAAGTAGAAAACTATGGCTATAAAGCAGCAGTATTACGCATGGTATATCGTCAGGAAATGACATCTCCTGTTTCTGAGGCTTTGGGAGTAACCGTTATTGCTGGGATTTTATTATATGGAGGTACGCTCGTGATTAATAATGACGAAAGCTTAAGTGCCTCAACGTTTATTTCTTTTATCATTCTGTTTTCACAAGTAATGCGACCTGCTAAGGTAATAGCAGATGCTTTTAGTGGCATACAAAGGGGAATAGCTTCGGCAGAACGAATTCTGAAATTGATTGATACCGTACCTGCGATTCAAGATGCGAAAGATGCTGTTGATATACCTGAGTTTAAAGAAGAAATTGAATTCAAAAATGTAAGCTTTGAATACCAAACGGGGAGAAAAGTATTAGATAATATTTCATTCAAAATTCAGAAAGGGAAAACAGTTGCCTTGGTCGGTACGTCAGGCGGAGGGAAATCAACCCTAGCCGACCTAGTACCAAGGTTTTATGACCCTACGGAAGGACAAATTTTGATGGATGGCATAGACCTAAAACATATTCGATTAGCGTCTTTAAGTAAACAAATCGGTATTGTTACGCAAGAATCTATTTTGTTCAATGATAGCGTAGCCAATAATATTACTTTTGGTTCTGTGGCTAGTCAGGCACAGATAGAGGAAGCCGCTAAAATTGCCAATGCTCATCAGTACATCACACAGTTGGCTGATGGCTACGAAACCTTTATTGGCGACCGTGGTGGAAGACTTTCGGGCGGACAACGTCAGCGATTGAGTATTGCCAGAGCAGTGTTGAAAAACCCACCTATTTTGATTTTGGATGAGGCTACTTCTGCCCTCGATACCGAATCGGAGAAATTGGTGCAAGAAGCTTTAACGCATTTGATGAAAAATCGTACTACGCTAGTAATTGCTCACAGACTTAGCACGATTCAACACGCAGATGAAATTTTGGTCATTAATCATGGAAAGATTGTAGAAAGAGGAACCCATAGTGAACTTTTAGAAAACGAAAATGGATTTTATAAGAAGTTAAACAGTATGCAGGAAACGTAGATAGCTATTAGCTATAATTCATAAACCAGTGAGGTTAAGGTTCTTAAATAATTTATCATGGAAAAGCACGCTCAAGAAGGTTGCCCGAGATGTGGGAAAGTTTTTATCTGTAAGGTAAATAATATCTTGCAGTGCGACTGTATGAAAATCAATCTGAGCAAAACACAAATAGAACACATTTCCGACATTAGTCAGTGGGAGTTTGATGGAGCGTGCTTATGTAATGAATGTTTAGAAGAGCTAAAAGCAGAAGTGTCGTAGTCATAGGCTTTCGGAAGTCAGATTTCAGTTTTCGGCTTTTGGGTGATATTAGGCAAGAACACAAAAAATCTTATGTCTTGCATCTTGTTTTTCCAGTCTAGCGTCTTATGTCTTGAATCTTCCGTCTAGTATCTTAAAGTCCTCAAGTCTAATAATCCTCAAGTCCTCCTTCCAAAAGTCCCCCTCCCCAAATTCCTTTACACAAATTTCATCTACATCAGGTCAGGTCTGACATTGAAAATGAATAGCTTTGCTGAAAAATCTCAAACAGTCAGTAAATGAAAAAATCTTTCTATTCTCTGCTATTAATACTTTTAATAAGTACTTCTATGAGCAGTTATTCACAACAAAAATTGAATGTAATGACTTTCAATATCCGCATGGAAACTGTGCAGGATGGCGAAAATCAATGGGCTAAACGTAAGGAAAATCTTAGTAGTATGCTAGATTTTTATGAAGCAGATATTTGTGGAATGCAAGAGGTATTAGTCGGACAGATTAGAGATTTAACCAAACTGCTTCCTAATTATGCCTATGTAGGCGTAGGGCGTGATGATTCTAAAGAAGGAGGAGAGTTTTCGCCCATCTTTTACAGAAAAGATAAGTTTACAATATTAGAAAGCAATACTTTTTGGCTAAGCCAAACGCCTGATGTACCAAGCAAAAGTTGGGATGCCGCATTGAATCGTATTGTTACTTATGCCAAATTCAGAGACAATAAAACCAAGAAAGTATTCTATTTCTTCAATACTCACTTCGACCATATTGGTCAGGTAGCTCGTCGTGAAAGTGCTAAAATGTTAGTCGCTAAAATCAAAGCAGTTGATGCTAAGATACCCGTTATTTTAACAGGAGATTTCAACAGCACTCCGACAGAAGAGCCAACTGTTATCATTAATGCAGGATTAATTGATACGGAGAAAGTTACTTCAACACCACACTTTGGGCCAGTAAGTACTTTTAATGGATTTCAGGCTAAAGAAATAGAAGGGAAATTGATAGACTATATTTTTCTGAATACTGATAAAATCAAAGTATTGAAGCATGGTACATTAAGTAATACTTGGAATGGTCGTTTTGCATCAGACCATCATGCTGTCTTTGCACAACTTGCATTTTAATCGGCTATCAGCTTTCGGTCTTCGGCTTTCAGCTATCAGTTAAGCAATAAATTATCTGATAGCCGATGCCCGAAGACCGATAGCCAATGTCCGATAGCCGAAGACCGAAATCCGACAGCTACAAGTGTGCCTTCACCATTCTATCTCTTCCAAAAAAATCTTTCACTACCTCAACACTACTAAAACCTTCGTCCCAGAATAAAGCTGCTGTTTCTAAACCAAATGATTGGTTAATTTCTACGATACAAAATCCATTTACCGATAAATGTTTTTTTGCAAATTTGGCGATAGCTTTATAAAAAATCAGTGGATTGCCGTCTTCTACAAAAAGAGCGAGGTGTGGCTCATAAGCCAATACATTTTTCTCCATCTCATGTTTTTCAAAATTGGTAACATAAGGAGGATTAGAAAGAATAATATCGAACATAGGTAGGGACTCATGCTTAGATTCATCCAAAAAATTTACCTCTTCAAAATCTACTTTTACCTTATTGGTTACTGCATTCTCCTGCGCAATTTGCAGTGCTTTTGTTGATATATCATAAGCTGTTACAGAGGCGTTATCAATACCGCCTCCCACAGAAATAGCAATACAACCCGTTCCTGTACCAATGTCTAATATTTTCGGATTCGATACAATCAACTTGTTTTTTACTAAATCCTGAAAAGTATTTAATGTTAGTTCAACTAATTCTTCTGTTTCTGGTCTGGGAATTAAAGTAGCAGGACTTACTTTGAATCTTCTTCCATAAAACTCCGTTTCGCCAATAATGTACTGAACAGGTTCATGATTTTTGAGTCGGGTGATAATATCTTGATAATCAAAAACCTCTTTTAGTGGATTATCCAGCAAAATATCTGTTTTAGAAATACCTTGAAAGTGTTCTAACACTAAATAAACGATGCTTTTTGCTTCGTTTTCATCATAAACAGCACTAATTTCGGATACTAATTGTTGAAAAAAGGTTTTTGCAGACATAAAATGATCAATAAAATTTATGCAAAGTTACAAAGAAAATTACGCTAACAAGTCTGAAATGTGGATGGCTCGTGCTTTGCAATTAGCTCGTTTAGGGGCAGGGACTGTATCGCCCAATCCGATGGTAGGTTGCGTAATTGTACATAATGGGCAAATAATTGGCGAAGGCTGGCATAAAAAGTATGGAGAAGCCCATGCAGAAGTAAATGCTGTAAATTCGGTAATGGATAAATCTTTGTTGACAGAAGCTGATGTATATGTCACGCTTGAACCTTGTTCACATTTTGGCAAGACACCCCCTTGTGCAGATTTACTGGTAAAGCATGCCGTCAAACGAGTAATCATTTGTAATGTAGATTCAAACCCATTGGTAGGAGGAAAGGGCATTGCCAAGCTACAAGCTGCGGGAATAGCGGTAGAGACGGGTATTTTAGCAGAACAAGGACGAGCATTGAATAAACGGTTTTTTACTTTTATCGAAAAGCAACGCCCTTATATTATCCTGAAATGGGCAGAAACTGCGGATGGGTTTATTGCTAAAGAGAATTTTGAAGCTGTTCAAATATCTAATGCTCTTTCCAGAAGGGTTGTTCATAAAATGCGTAGTGAAGAAGATGCCATCATGATTGGCACTAATACGGCTCGGTATGATAACCCTAGTCTGAATAACCGTTTTTGGACTGGCAAAAATCCTTTAAGAATCGTAATAGATAAAGACCTTTCCTTGGATAAATCCTTGCATATCTTTGATGGCTCACAGCCTACTATTTACTATAATTTACTAGTAAATAAAGAAGAAAATAATGTTTTTTTTGTGAAAATAGAGCAAGAAGACTTTTTATCGACAATTATACAAGATTTAACACAACGAAAAGTACAATCGTTGATTGTGGAAGGAGGTAGTAAATTATTGCAAAGTTTTATCGATGCCACTCTATGGGACGAAGCAATCGTATTACAAAGTAAGAAAATACTAGAGCGCGGTATAGCTGCCCCCAAAATTAAAGGTGTTGCTAGTGTAAGTGAAAAGCTTGGTAGTGATAATATCCTTACACTTTACCACCAACAACCTTTAAACCAATAATTCCTACCGTAATTAACAAAAGAAAAAAGACTTCAGACCAATTTAACTTTGCATGAAAGAAGGCTATTTCGGCTATTTTAATAAAAATCAATGTGGCTGCTGTCCATACCGCCATTGCCGTAGCTGTGGGTACAGTTTTAAGTGCAACGGAGAAAAAATAAACATTGGCTAATCCAAAAACGATATAACCCAAGAATGGCATTAGTGTTAGAATCCCTTCTGCAGCAAAATACTTGTTTAAGGGAAGAGCTTTAATATCTTTAAAACTAAATAATTTTAAAGAGAAAGTCCATGCTGCTTCAAACAAAGCAGCAATAATAAGGTATATCCAAGCCATTTATGTAAGGTCTGAGGGGTGATTATTGGAATCTTTATTTTCTTCTATTTTGTGTTGTTCTATTCTACGGTAATTCATACTCGAGTTTTCAATTAGAAAATAATGTTCAATATCTTCAATCCAATGTGTGATTTTTTTCAAAATGGTAGGGCGAAGGTTATAATACCATGCAAACCATTTAAAGCGTAATAATTTCTTTTCATCAAAACGTTTAACCGAAAAAGCGTGCTGTAAGAAATAGTCTTTCGGATAGTCATAATATAATCCCCAATTTTCTCGCTCATTGCCCGGCTTGTGCCCAGGGAAATAGACTGTACCAAAAAGATAGTCCCAGAAGGCAAATTTTGTTGCGAAATTAGCATGAAACACTTCTTGATAGTTGGAATGATGCCATAAATGCAATTCTGGTGAATTAAAAATATACTTCCATTTACCCATTTTTACATCAATATTAGCATGAATAAACATGCCAAAAATAGCATCTAATAAGGCTTTAATTGGTAGAACAGCAGGGTCTGCTCCTAACACAATGATGGGTAGAAATTCAATGGTTTGATTAATAATAATTTCTACAGCATGTGAACGCGAACCTTCTAAAAAGTCAACTTCTTTTCCAGAATGGTGTGCTTCATGTGTTCTCCAGAAAAATTTATTGGAGTGTTGAAAGCGATGAAACCAATAGATATAAAAATCGTGTGTAATCAGAAAAAAAAGAACTTGTACTGGAACTGACCAATGTTTAACAAATTGGTATTCAGACCAATCGAAACTTGTATTGATTGGCTGAATAATGTAATCGAAAATAAGAATTTTAAGAAAGAAACTCTGAATAATGGTATACCAAACTAAATCCACCCAAAAGCCTTCTCTGAAAAGCTTTAAACCTTTACGATATGGATATAACCTTTCCATCAGAATAATAAAAATTATCCAACATATTAATATTGAAGTGGTTATTGTTAAGAGATTCATATTGGTTGTATGATAATATTACGCGGAAAAGGAATTTCCATTAATTACTTTACTTGTCTGAATTTTATAGAAATTAAGAGGTAGAAACTTTACAAAAGCTTCTACCTCTTGAACAAAATCTACTTCCTCTAATCAATATTAGATAATAAAACCGACATTTACTGATAAGCTTAACATTAATTTAATAAACACTAAGCAGAGTATTCTGCTGAGATATGTTTTCTAAGCTTTTTCATCTGAGATATCTCAGCTTCATATACTTTTTTAACGCCATCACCTACCGAAATTTCTACGTCACGGATGTCTTTTACTAAACGTGATAAGCCCTGAGGCTCTACAGAAGCAGCATGGTCAGAACCCCACATAGCACGATCTAGTGTGAAATGACGCTCTACAAAAGTAGCACCTAAAGCCACAGCCGCTACAGTGGTAGCCAAGCCTGTTTCATGGCCAGAATAACCAATAGGAGTATCTGGGAACATTTCACCCAACGTTTTAATCATGCTTAAATTCAATTCTTCTGGCTTACATGGATAAGCTGAAGTAGAATGAGCAATCATCAATGGGTAGTTTTCATCAAAGTTTTTAATGAAAGCAACTGTCTCAACAATCTCTTTTACAGTTGACATACCTGTTGAAATCATTAATGGGCGACCAGTATGAAGAATTTTCTCGATTAATTCTAAGTCAGTTAGAGAAGCCGAAGCTAATTTGTATAATACTGGGCTAAAGTGCTCTAAGAAATCAACCGACTCAACATCCCAAGGTGATGCAAACCAGTCGATACCTCTTTGTTTAGCGTGCTGGTCGATGGCTGAATATTCTAAATTGCCAAATTCAGTTTTACGTTTGTAGTCGATGTACGACATTCTTCCCCAAGGAGTATCACGCTGAATTTCCCATTGGTCAAGTGGAACACATAATTCAGGTGTTCTTTTTTGAAATTTTACAGCGTCTGCTTTTGCATTTGCCCCTTCGTCAATCAGTTGTTTGGCAACGTCTAAAGAACCATTGTGATTGATTCCGATTTCGGCAATAATGTAGCATGGCTGACCCTTACCGATAACTTTTCCTGATGATAATGTAACGTTTTTCATTTGTAATGGACGTAAAAACCCCCTGACCCCCGAGGAGGGTTTGTTAGAAAAGTATTGATGTCTTTGGGGATAAGAGATTGTATAAATAGTTAGATTTATACAATCTCTGGAAGACATTATTGTTTAAATTTTTAAAATCAATTAAGATTGTGCCGCAATAATCAATTCTGCAAACTCTCTGAAACAGCCTTCGCCACCTTTGTTTTGACAGATATAATCGGCTACTTCTTTGGTAAAACTAATGGCATCATTGGGACAAGCAGTTAGTCCCACATTTTGCATAATTTCAATATCGTTTACATCGTCACCGATGTAGGCAATGTTGTTTTTGGTAAGATTACGGCTAACCATTATCTGTGTTAGAATAGCCAATTTGTCTTTGATACCTAGGTGCAATTCCGTGATTTTTAGCTTTTCAGCTCTTTTCACCACTGAAGGAGAAACCTCTCCTGTGATAATAGCAGTTTCTACATTGACTGATTTACGAAGTCTTTCTACACCCATTCCATCACGGATATTGAATTTTTTTAATACCTCGCCATTCTCGCCATAATAAACGCCTGCGTCTGTCAGCACACCATCACAATCAGTAATGAGCAATTTTATATGCTTTGCTTTTTCGTGTATATTCATGTTTTATTGAGTGATTTAGTGAATGGTGATTTAGTGATTTTTAATAATTATTAATTAACTATGTGTTGATTCAACAATTCACAACTAAAAAATCACTAAATCACTCATTCACTCAATCATAATTATATAGCCGTCCAACCACCATCTACAACTAAGTTTGCGCCTGTCATGTATGCAGAGGCATCAGAAGCTAGGTAAATTAAAGCTCCTTGATAGTCGTTTGCAGTAGCCATTCGACCTAATAAAGTTTTGGCTGAATAATTCTTTACAAAATATTCGTCTTGAGCATTTCCTACACCGCCGGGCGAAAGCGTATTTACTCTTACGCCTTTGTTTCCCCAATAAGCCGCTAGATATCTTGTAAAATTGATAATAGCTCCCTTAGTAGTAGGATATGATGGCGATTTGAAAAATAACTGCTCGCCTGCTTCGTTACGGTAAATGCTTTGATCTGGCCCAACAATTCCGTAAGTAGAAGCGATGTTGATAATACTTCCACTACCTTGTTCAGCCATGACCGAACCAAATATTTGTGAGCATAAAAACACGCCTAAAACATTTACTTCTAACGATTTGCGGAAAGATGCTATCGGGTATTTTTCAAAAGCCGAAAGCTCTGCTGCTAGTTCTGGATTTTCAAACATATCATTGATAGCAGCATTATTTACCAAAATATCTATTGAACCATAACGAGCTATGATTGCTTGTTTTGCATTTTCTAAAGAGGCTTCGTCAGTAACATCTATGCTTATTCCTATCGCTTTCTCTCCAAAGTTTTCCGCAAATTTTTGTGGGTTTGCCTGCGCAATATCTGCCACTACTACATTGGCTCCAGCCGCTACTAACGCTTCGCAATGCTTTTTACCGATAAGTCCAGTGCCACCCGTTACGATAGCCGTTTTCCCTTCCAAAGAAAATAATTGAGAGAGGTTCAAATCAGGACTTGTGATTGTATTTTCCATAAATAATTTAACGTATCTAAAATCAAGCAGATTATTTATAACTAGCTTATGTAATCTTAAATTATTAGCTCATCGCTCATAACTCACAGCTTTACTTAAGCTTTAGCCAAAGCAGGCTTGATATTATAATTGCTAGTTTTTCTGAAAACTGCTTCTAATACTTCACCTTTCAAGTATGATTTTAGATCATTACTTTCGATAGCTTCTTTCAAAATAGGCATTACCTCGCGATAGGCCGAAAGTGTATAATTGATGTCTTCGTCTGAATGGCTAAAACACATATTATGGAAACCAGCCCATAAAACACCACGCTTAATCATTTCTTGTTGTACCAAAGCCTTTACTTCTAAGCCGTTACCAGCTTCAGGTGCAAACGTCACCATCGAACGGCAGTTATAACCAATACACTTAGTAAGGTTTTCTAAACCAAATTCTTTCGCGATTTCGTTATAGCCATCTTTGATAATTTGACCTTTAGCATCTAAATAAGCAGGCACATTTTTATCCCTGATTTCTTTGATAGTAGCAATACTTGCTGCCAAAGAAAGAGCTTCACCACCAAAAGTAGTGTAGCTGAATACATCACTATTGAATAATTCCATTACATCAGCTCGACCCGTCAATAATGCAATAGGCATCCCGTTTGCACACGCTTTTGAATAGACAGCTAAATCAGGCACAACATTGAAATATTCCTGAGCACCACCCAATGCAATACGGAAGCCCGTCCACATTTCATCAAAAATGAGTAATGTGCCATTTTCACGACAAAGCGTTGCTAATTCCTGTAAGAAATTGTTTTGTGGGGCTTCGAAAATGAAAGGTTCAAGGATAATAGCAGCTACGTCTTCATCCAACGCCTCACGGATTGCTTGAATATTGTTGTATTCAAACGTATAGGTCATGTTTTGAATAGCCTCTGGAATACCCGCATTACGGCTTGTAATACCGATATACCAATCGTGCCAGCCATGATAACCACAACAGAAAATCTTTTCACGGCCAGTGAAAGCACGTGCAACACGGATAGCCGCTGAACAAACATCCGCACCAGTTTTTGAAATCTTTACAGCCTCGGCATTAGGAATTACTTCTTGAATCAATTCAGAAAGTTCTACTTCTAAAGGATGCATCAATGAAAACGTGATTCCATCTTCTAACTGTTGCTTAATGGCTTCATCTACTACAGGATAAGCATAACCTAATGAAAGCGGTCCAATCGCAGCATTAAAGTCGATGTATTCGTTGCCATCAACATCCCAAACGTGCGAGCCTTTTCCTTTTTTCAAATACTTAGGAGCTACGCCCTTCGTAAACTGACCTGGTCCCTTGGCAAGAGTTTGCGTAATTGGTTTTTGTACTTTTAAAGCTCTATTATACAGACTATCAGACTCGGTGATAGTTGGATAATTATCGTTAGATTTTATTGAATTTGGCATTTTTGTTGGAATTTAGGATCGTTGGACTTTAAGACTTTAGGATGAAAGAATCAAGAGATGATTAAGGTTGAGGAAGCAAGATTCAGAAGAATTTGATTCATCAACTCAAGGCTCATTGCTCAAGGCTTACAGCTTCCTCATGAGCCAATATTTTTTCAGCCATTTGTTTTCCCGTGAATCCTTCATATGCTAGTACTTCGTTCAAACGTGCTGGTTTAAACCATTTTTCTACTAAAGCAATTGGTAACACATCGGCCGTGATTCTATTTTTCAATAAAGTTTCGGCAACTATAGTATATAATCCACCAGTTAAGAAGTGGTCTTCGATAGTTACCACTAAATCTGATTGTAGCGCAGCTTTTACAATAGCTTGTTCGTCTACAGGTTTAAGGCTTCTCATGTTTACCAAACCTACTGATTTACCTTCTTGACGTAAAATATCTGCTGTAATCAAAGCTTGTTCAAACATAAAACCATATACTAAGATAGTTACATCTGTTCCTTCTGCAATGATTTCAGCCTTCCCGATTTCAAAATTGGTATCATGTTGATACTGAGCAGGTCTTGTACAAATACGAACATAAGAAGGATTTGGAGTATTCCAGATTTGAGGTAACATCGTTACTAAATCATTTTCATCAGCAGGAGCAAAAACCTGCATATTCGGAATACCACGCATGATATTAATATCTTCAATGGCTTGGTGCGTAGGCCCGTTTCCGTCTGATAAAAAGCCGGGGATAAAACTGCTTAATTTCACAGGCAAATTAGCAATACCTGCATCAGTACGGATAAACTCAAAAGCACGCATTGACAAAAAAGCCGACAAAGCATGCACCACAGGAATGCGTCCGCGAAGTGCTAAGCCAGCGGCAGCACCAATCATCGTTTGTTCTGTTATACCTGTATCTATAAATCGTTTGCCCAAAACAGCTGGTAGATTTCTGACTAATGCACGGTTTTCGGCAGTCATTACTACAAAACGTTCGTCGTTAAGGGCTGTATTTTTTAATAATTCTTCGTACATAATTTTATATATTTTTTAAGTCATCGGATTTCGGCTATCTGGTTTCGGATTTGCTTTTTAGTAAATTAAAGGCTCAAAGCCGAAAGCTGACATCTGATGGCTGATAGCTATCTAACTACTAATACTTCAGATTCGATATTAGCTGAATGAACACCATGTAATTCTTCCATCAATTGTGATACCTCATTGGCTGAGAAATTACAGAACCAACGGTCAGCACGAGCTTCTATACTTGGTAATCCTTTCCCACGGATAGTATCAGCAATCACTACGTGAAGTTTGCCTTTGCGTTCATCTAAACTTGTAAAAGCTTCTTCTAAATCCAGAAAATTATGTCCGTCTATTCTTACTACATCCGCTCCAAAAGCTTTGAATTTATCGGCCAAAGGCTCCAACGGAATCAAATCTTCTGTAGCAATGTTTGCTTGGAACTGGTTACGATCAATCACAAAAACTAGGTTGTCTAATTTGTACGCATTGGCTACTAAAACAGCTTCCCAACAAGACCCTTCGTTTAATTCACCATCACCCAAAATACAGATGATTCGGTTGTCAGTTCCTCTCATTTTACAATCTAAGGCTACACCAAGCGAAACAGCCGGTAGGTGGCCTAATGAACCTGAATGAAATTCGATACCCGGAATTTTAGTATTAGGGTGCCAGTAAATACTATCTGAAGTAGAAAGATGATTTTGAAGACGTTCAGCTTCTAAAATGCCCATTTCAACCAACGTTCCATACAAAGCAGGTACATCATGACCTTTTGAAAGAAACAAATAGTCACGATTCGGGTCATCAAGATTTTCTTTGGTGATATTTAAAAAACTATTGTAGAGGTAAACCATCAAATCGGTAGCCGAAAGGGAAGCTCCTACAAAACAACCGCCATCCGTAGACATTCCGATGATGTGCTCACGGACACGTAATGCGATACTTTTTAATGTTTCTAATTTTTCTTCGGTCATTGTATTTATTTGGAATTTATGCTAAATACTAATTTTGGTTTGCTCAGGCGTGATGGTTTTCAATTCATCTAAATGATTTCTGTACCAATTTACACCTGCAAAACGTTCGTTAATAGTATATATTTCAGGTTTTTGCTGTAGCAACCTAAGAATATCGTCCAATGAAAACGCAGGATTTTGTGGATATAATTCTTCAAAAACACGCTTAATGAATAGATAGTCTTCGTGGTAGTCTATGGTAAAACGATGAGACATAGAATAGTCTAATCCTGTTTCCCAAGTAACATTTGCTAACCGAAATTTATCTGAATTTTCCCAAAAGTAGGGGGTAGTATGTTCTAATTCTAAAGGGCGACTGGCTTCATTCCAAGCTTTGCTCAATGCTTCAATCGTCATAATCTCTACATCGTTGCCGTCTGGATAAGTAGCAGGGTGAAGGTTACTCACAAAATCATATTTTCCTTCATTTTCAATATAAAAATCCAATACTTTATCAACAATTGTTGGGTCGATAAGTGGGCAATCAGAAGGGATTTTTATGACAATTTTGGCATTAGTCAAGACGCCAACCTGATAATGTCTGTCTAATAAATTATTCAGGCTCCCACGGTAACAGATGATGTTTTTTTCTTGACAAAACTGTTCAATCACATCATCTTGCTGGTCTTCTGAGGTAGCAATTACAATAGTAGCCTGATGTTTAATTTGTTGTAAACGTTCTATCATTCTATATAGCAGACTTTCGCCCAAAATAGGTAATAATACCTTTTTGGGTAATCTACTAGACGACATCCGAGCTTGAACAACAATCGTAATTTCTGACATTATTTTAATATATTATTTTGAAACAAAATGTCTGTAAGAAATGGGTCAAAACTAAACCACATCAGCAAAAGAGTAATTTTAAATGTGTTAAATCACGCATTCATTAAATCGCTCAATTACTTATAATACAGTCTATTCATATACCAATTCGCTAACAGCTTTATAGTCATACGACTTAACGAAATCTTCTTTCTTTCCTTTAAATCCTAAAAAGTCTCTGCAAACCTGAGCGATATTTTTAGCCGAAGTACCTTTGTTTTGAATAGGCATTTGTCTGGTAAGTTCTTCTTTATCAAAGTACGAATGTACTTTTTTGCCAAGTGCCATTCCCACATATACTGCTGATGAATACTGTGTGATAAATTCATCACAGTTCGCAATCATTGGATTAATATTACCAGTAGTATAAATTATAGTTCCCTCAGGCGTATTCTCTTTGATTTCGTTAGTAGCTCTTTCAACAATTTCATTAGGATGAAGCTTGAATATCATTTGTCTCCCTGCTGCCTTTGCCACACAGTCTTTGATAAAACCGACTCTGTCTTCAGGTCTGAAGCATTCTCGTCCATCAGAAGTGGCCACTAAAACATAATTGTGTAAAGGGAAATCATTTATATGATACTGTTCACAATTATCAAAATTTGGAATACCTGTTACTAAAATTTTGTTGCTGTGTGTACCAATTTTTGAGAAGCGTTCTTTATAGCCTTCAGAAGCTGCACAATAAACATCACAAATATTTGAAGACCCATTTAATGATGTTCCAACAGCTAGATAAGGAGGTAATTTTAATCTTTTTATAAGCTTACTTATACCAGTATACTCGTCAATCATACCTTCTTGTACCCACAAGGTTTTATTTTGGAGCATTCTATCAGGAATAATCATATCTGAACAATAAACCACTAAATCGTATTGATTCTTTCTAGCTTTATAATCCAATTTGAGATGATGTTCATAACAGTATTTTTCAGAATTTTCTTTGAACTGCCCCGCCAATACAGTTTTATTCAGAAACTCAGTTTTGTCAATAACCCATTGGATAAAGGGTGAATCTGTAAAAATTTGGCTAAACCAACAATCAAATTCAGGAAGTTGTTCCGCAATTTGATGCATTTGAGTAGTTTGATTGATTGAACCAGTTATGAATAAAATCTTCTTTTTCATAGACTATCTTTTGATTTATTTAAAGCAAAATTATCAAGCAAGTATTAATTCAATATTATCTCGAAATTAAGTGTTTGTGAGTTTGAACTATATCTGGATGAAATTGATATTAAAGTATTTTTAAAACGTGTTTTAATATCAATGTTAAGCCTCTTTAGGTATGATATTTTGGTTTAAATTTGATTAAAAATCAAACCTCATTCTAAACCTAATTGCTGTTCCCGTACTGACATTTGGATTTTCTAAATAGCTTAAACGCTTTACAAAATCTAGTCGAAGTACTTTAAAGATATTCTCAATACCAAAACTCATTTCCATATAGGGTTTATTTTCTAGCGAAAAAGTAGTAGGCTTACCATTTTCGTCGACAGGTAATAACATTAATCCATTTTGTGCAGTTGGACGATTTTTATCACTTAACCTCCCCATCAATCCTTTAAAGGTAATCACTTCTCTTAACTTTAATTTTTTTATCAAAGGTAATTTGTTGAAAATAAATCCATTAAAATGGTGGTCAACAAAAAGAGCAGCATATTCGTCACTAACAAATTCTAAAAAATTCATCAGGTTGTAGGCCTCTGGTTGATAAGCATAACTTTGGTTAGCTCTATGAATTGTTAATAATGGGTAAGGCAATGTATTAAACGTTTTGCCACCTTCTAACGTAAAATCGGTGTAGCCAATAGGAGGTAAATACATTCGTTTATGGGCATAGCCTACTAAACGGTGGAAATTGTATTGCCCATCCAATAAACCTTTTACGCCTAAGGTATATCGTATCTGAAAGGTAGGATATTTGTTAATAATCGGGATACGATAATTTTTGCCTTGATAAAATTGTTCGTTAGGGGCATATTTTAGCCCAATCATCAACTCGCTACTAATCACTTCGGGCGTAGAAGTAATATTACCATCTTTGATAGTATTAAAAGTAAGGGCGCCAGTAGGCGTTTGTCTGATATTTTTGAAATTGACGTTCACCGTTAACCCTGACCTTGATTCATTTAAATAATCCAGATTGATTACTTTATTATAAGTCATTTTATTATTCTGACCTCTTTTAAAGGAAAGCAAGAAATTATCTTCTTGAACAAACTGTAATTCCTGACCTGGAATTTTTATTTCATCTTGATAAGAAATCCTAAGGTGTTTGATAGGATAGGTATAGGTATTATGGTCTGTCAAGGAGAAAGTGGCAGAAGCAAAATACTTATAACGTTCGTCTCTGAAACCGTAGGCAGCATAGCCCTCAAAAGCCATTTTGTCACTAAAAGTAGGTGTTGTTCGTCCGCCTACTCGTAGTCTAAATCCTTCTATCGTATTAAAACTGTAAAATGTATTTACTGGACCAATTTCAAAGCCTCCCATTGGCTTATAACCTTCCAGTAAAAAAGTGGCGGTATTCATGAAACGCTGAAAAGCAGGCACTTTTTTTACACTATCAACCATCGTGTAAATCCCCAATTCTTTTGATGACAGTTCCTGATGTCGGTTCTGTTGCCAAAAGCTATCATCTCTATTGGCGGCATCTTTTAAGATGTCTGTTTTTAGACCTGAAAACTTTTCATCACTGATGGGTTTGTTGATAACGTACCTATTATACGACACGCTCCTTTGCCCAAAAAGCCCCATACCATTTTCCTTTTTCAATAGGTTGAATTCAATCGCCAAATCGTCTTTAGTCAGCATCAAGCCTTCGTTTTCAATAAAGTCATACTCTTGAGCCACTCTTAAATCTGTCACAAAATTCACGTTAATGTCTTTAGAAAAGCCCATTTGTACCTTTCTAATCGCATAACTAGAATCCAGTGCGATCAACATTGTTCCTTGAAAAAGCTGGTCATTAGAATTCCTTGGAGAGAAACCTAAATTGACACACTTGGTTCCTTTAAAGCTGGTGGTGTCAATAATTACATAGCGATAAAACTGAGGAGCAACAGGAGCAGTTGGTCCTAAAAACTGTGTGGCTAATAGTAGGATATTGTTGTCATACACATTTACGTCTTGGTACAAGGCCTCCAGATATAGTTTTATACCATTGTTATCTACATAGTTCCCCAAGCCCGTCATTTTCTCACCGCTAATTACTTCCTTTTTATTCTCTGGTGATTTTTTGTAGTAAACGTCTGATATAGTTTCTTTTAGGTACATTGGTAAATTTACTTTACCAGTGATTTGTGAAGTGTCGAGGTGATTAAATACAAAGTCGAATTTTTTCAAAGAGCGTTTGTTCCTGAATTTTTCAGAAATATTGCTAAGGTCAAATTCTAATTTTTCGTATTTATTATATTGATAAAAATCTAGGGCTTCTTTCCTGTTTTGGTCTTTGTGTTCTATAACCTTGCGAATCAATACCACAGCAGGATTATCTTTGTTGCGGTATTTATCTTTTTTACCTTTTACGGTTACTTCTTGTAAATCCGTATTTTGGGTTTTAAGCTTGAAAGTTACAGTTACAATTTTGCCCCCATCTATTTCTCTGACCTCAGGGGTATAACCTACGAAGGCTACTCGCAGAGTAGGTTTTAACACAGGAGTTTCTAGATAAAAACTCCCATTCATATCTGTTTGAGTACCCTGTTTAGTTCCCATAATACTTACATTTACAAATGGCAACGTTTCTCCAGTTTTAGCATCGCTTACTTTTCCTTTGATACGAGTAAGCTGTTGTGCATAAATAATTGGTGTAATAGCTACAAAAAGTAGAAGTAAACAGGCTTTGAGTATTTTGTAATAATCACTCATTTTATAAAATTAATTTAAATAAAGCAGTTGAATTATATAGGAATGGCCATCAGAAATAGCCACATCTAATAAGGATTAACTTAAGAATATTTTTGAAAAAAAGAAATCAACATTTTTTAATAAACCAACCAAAAGTATGTTGGTGAAAATTTAAGAAACGGTCTTGAAAAACCGAAAATATCAATAATTGAATAAACTATATTCAGAAAAACTAACGCTACTTCTAAAAGGTTCAATTGTTGATTAAATAGATTTAAAATAAGTATTTTAATGTTAACAAAACTATGAATCAATATAGTTCAACAAACGAAATAAATGATGAACAACAGTTTTTATAGGATAAATAACAATAATACTGGTATCAATAAATAATGGTAAACTTAATTGACTATGTAAAAGTAAGGAGGGATAATATAAAAGTCAAGTATGTTTACTATTATTATTTTAGCACTTATATTTTTGAGGAATGTCTTATAACTATCAACTATTGATAGCAAAGTTGTATGGAAGAAATTTAAAAGTAACTAAAGACACATTTTTATTAATATTGGAGCATAAAGTATAATTTATTGTTAATATTTCAATAACTTTTTCACTAATATAAATTGCTATTTTTGATTCCTTTTTAAAGTATTCCCAACAGAAAATAGTTTCAAAAAAACAATAGATGAATATTTTACCCAATGCTTCAACCATGATTAGACTAATGGTGAGCGACTACGTTTTTCAAATAAGAAAAGTGTTAATGTTTTTTCCTAGAATCCTGAAAAACGCTTTTGTATTAACTGCATTTGTTACGTTAGCTTTTTTGCAACAAGGTTTCTCACAACATAAAACTGAGAATATTTTTTTGATTACCACAGATGGCTTTCGTTGGGAAGAAGTATTTGGCGGGGTTGATTCCGTGTTGTTGAATAATAAGGAATACACTAAAAATAAAGATAGAATAAAGCAAACCTTTTGGTCTGATACAGCCTCTGTGAGTCGCAAGAAAATAATGCCTTTTGTATGGAATACGATGGCTAAGCAAGGGCAATTGTACGGAAACCGTTGGGCTGGCAATAAAGTAAATGTAAAAAATCCTTACTGGTTTTCATATCCGGGCTATAATGAAATTCTGACGGGCTATGCTGACGACAAAGTAAATTCAAATGATAAAATTCTGAACGATAACATTACGGTTTTAGAGTTTCTGAACAATCAGCCAAAATACAAAGGGAAAGTAGCAGCTTATACTACTTGGGATGTTTTTCCGTACATTATTAATGAAAAAAGAAGTGGTATTCCTGTCAATAGCGGTAAAGAATTGGTAGAAGGCAATTTAACAGAAAAGGAAAAAATGTTAAATGAAATTCAAAGTAATTATCCAAGTTTGGCTAGTGACCGCCACGATTTTATTACTTATTATTTAGCGAAGGAATATATCAAAAAGAACAATCCAAATGTATTCTTTTTGTCCTTTGATGAAACCGACGAATTTGCGCACGAAGCCAAATATGATGAATACCTTTTTGCTGCCAATACTGTTGATAAGTTTGTGGGTGATTTATGGAATTATTGCCAAAGCAACCCCAAGTATAAAGACAAAACCACGATTATTTTAACAACAGATCATGGACGTGGCAATAAAGTTAAAAGTCAGTGGACAAGCCACGGACAAAAAGTGCCAGACTGTTATGAAATTTGGTTTGGCGTCATCGGACCAGATACTCCAGCCTTAGGAGAAGTAAAAACAGAAGGACAACTTTTCCAAAATCAAATTGCAAAGACATTAGCTAAATTCTTAGGATATGATTTCCAGAATGGCAAAGAAATCGGAGAGGTAGTTAAACAAACAATGAAATAACACTCTTTTCTTTTATATAAAATCCCCTGATGAACAACGTCATAAACGTAGTTTATCAGGGGATTGTTTTTTCAAGAGAAATAAGCAAATTGAATTTTAATAAAAATTATTTTAGATACAAATCATAATGTAAAATGTAATCACCAAAGTTTTCGTTTTCTTTTACTTTCGTTGTAGCAACTAACATTGGTGGTTGTCCTGAAACATAGATTTGTTTAAGCTTTTGCTTGTAAATAACATTGTTCAATGTTATTGTTACAATTATCGCATTTTGACTAGAATCGTTTGCTTTGTTAATATTGGCAGCAGTGTTCTCTATTACCTCATCGTCAATTTCATTTTTATAAAAGGCTTTAACTGTTGCAGTACCAGTACTATACGATGTGAGAATTTCCTTTTTATCACTTGGCACTTGTTTACCATTAACGTCAGTGTAACTCAGTCGCCAAGATTTATAAAATTCTGAATCGAATGGAGGTGAAACACAACCACATTTGTCACTATCGCACGAGCTAATTGAAAATGTGATAACAAATAGAATGAAGAGTAAAACTGTTTTTTTCATGATGTCGTTAATTTAAGGTTTAATGCTAGTTTTAATAAATATAGAAGTTGTTTAATATTAGCAATATAACGTCTCTGAAGCGATGAAAATTGCCAAGGAAAGTTTGATATTTATCTGATAGTCAAAGATAAATAAAAAAACAAATAAATGTAAGATTGGTTAAACTAGCTATTTCCTAACAGATTTATTTTAACGCATACCCTTACTTAAAAATATCCTCAATTCGTTTACGACTATAACCTGCGGCAGTAGTCATTCCTTTGCCACCGATACCTGTTGAAATATAGATTTTATCTTCTATTTGGTATTCATACGAACCGCCATCAGCCGTTTGAGAGTAATACCCTGCCCAATAGTTTTGAATTTTCCAGTTAGGCAAAGACATAATTCTTTTAGCTTCTTTCAAAATCAAATCGTTTATCGACATATCAATGCCTAGTGGCAATTTAGCATTCTCGTGTACATCAGCATATTCGTGCGAGTCGCCAATGATGATTGAACCATTTAAAGCCTGCTTGAAAAGAATATGAATGCCCCACTCTTTATAAACTTTTTGCCACTCGGGCGTCTGAATATATTGATATGAATTGCAAGATTTAAAGCTATCATAACGACGAATAGAAAGTCCAGATAGAATATTTCCATTCAATTTTAATTCAGGTAAAGGGTATGTCTGCATCATATTCAGTTTGCAGATTTTCATACCGCTTTCATTGAAAATCTCAGGGAATAAAATTTTGAATTCATGTCCATTACAAACAGCTACTTTGTCGGCAAATAACTTTTGATTGGTTGCTGTCCTTATTTCACAAATACCATTATTTATTTCACAGCCGATAACGGCCGTATTGTTCATAAATACTAATCCAAAATCTTGGATAAGCATTTTCCTTACTTGATGAACCATCGTCCTAGGCTCTACAGAAACCTCTTCAGGAAAAAATAAACCACCTTTATAATATTCAGAATTCAGGTTAGGAAAGCGTTCATAACAAGATTTTCTAGAAAGTAGCGTAGAAGGATATTCTCTGATTTTAAATAATGCCCTAGCTTCCTCTAAAAGCAACATTTCTTCATCATCAGAAGCAAAATAGTATGAACCATTTTGTCGGGCTGTAATATCAAATTTTGCCTGAATTTTCTTATAAATACCCAACGACTCTCTACCATATTCAAACCAAGTATCTAAGGCTTGTCCAGAAGGAACTACCTGTCCGAAATTTCTAACCGTTGCCTCTATTGGTTCCGAATCTTTATCTATCATCAATACAGATTTGCCTTGTGTTAAAGCATGATAAGCATGAAAAGTACCTACGTTTCCTGCTCCAATGACTATCAAATCATATTTTTTCATCGAATGGTTCTTAAAAAAGCGTATCTAAAAGCCAAGTACATTTAGATAACGTTCTGTTGAATAGTGGTTTTATTGAGAATAGAATTATAGCAAGAAATTAAGTTTCTTTAAGAATGGAAATGGCGTATCGCTCTCCAAGCGCTCATTTTCAATGTTTTCAATAATTTCTTTGATGTCTGAAACTTTGTTCAATAGTCCATCATTTCTGTGGATACTCAATTGCTGACGAGTGTGTGTACCATTGGTTACACCCAACGACATTCTGCATCCAGCCCGTACACCTGATTTTAAATCAGAGGGCGTATCACCAATATTGATGACCCTGTTAGCATCAGACACATTCAATACCTGAATCGCTTTTTGAATCATAAAGGGTTCTGGGCGACCTTTCTGTACCTCATCTGAAGCAATAGAAAGCTGTATTAATGTATTTTCGTTGCCAACGTAGTTATTATTCAAGCCATCAAGCCAGCCTAATTTTTGTAAGATAATGTTGGTTACTTTTCTATAAAAACCTGTAGTAAGAGCAATTTTTATTTTTTTGCTTTTCAGATAATCAAATATTTCCAAGCATCCTTCTGTAGGATAAATATCATTGTTGATATAATGATTCTCTAAAATTTCGCAAAAAGTATGGTATGAATTATTCACAAATTCACGCAAATCAGGATGATTATCTCCAATCATTTCTGACCATAATAATTCAAAAACATATTTTTTAGAATAGCCCTGTAGTGCCAGAACGCGTTCGGGCGATACGGTTAAACCAGTTTGTGAAGCGGCTTCAATAAAGCACATTTCTACCTCATGGCGATCTTGAACGGTTGTTCCCGCCATATCAAAAGTGACTAATTCAATGAGTGACATTTAATGTTGGATTTAGTGACAACCAAAGCTTTAATTATGAAAATTACGATACTATCTGAGTGTCATTTTTAATGAAATCAAAGATAAGTAGTCTCATTTTAACCATACGTTAAATCTTGATTAAGGCTTTGTAAAATGCTGATTTTTAGGTGTTTTTGTTCGTAATGTTGTGATTAAAAAGTCATCTTTTAGCATAAAACATATACTCAAAGAGATGTTTTTCATCCATGAACAAACTAGAAAATTTTCTTCAGCGCCAATCTCAAATATTTCTTGCCATCTATCTAGGCATAGCCGCTTTCAGTACTTATTTCTGTATGTATGCTTTCAGAAAGCCCTTTACTGCTGGTGATTTTCATGACGTTACTTTATTGGGAATAGACTATAAAATTGTGTTGGTTATCTCGCAAGTATTGGGATATGCAACAGCCAAAGGCTTGGGAATTAAAATAGTATCAGAGGTAAAGCCTCATCAAAGAGCCAAATACATTGTTGGAATGATTTTATTTGCGGAACTCAACTTATTACTGTTTGGATTAGTACCTCCTCCGTACAATTGGGCATTCTTGTATTTCAATGGCTTAGGTTTAGGAATGGTCTATGGCTTAGTGTTTAGTTTTTTAGAAGGCCGACAAATCACTGAGATTTTAGGGGCTGGTTTGGCAGTGAGTTTTATTGTAGCCTCTGGCATGGTAAAATCCATCGGGAAGTATTTTATTAATGTTGGGGTGAACGAATATTGGATGCCTTTCTTAACAGGGTTAACTTTTTTTCCGCTACTACTGATATCAGTTTACGCCATGTCTATTGCTCCCAGACCTAGTAAAGTAGATGAAAACGAACGGTCGGAACGCTTACCCATGAATACCCAAGACCGAAAGAATTTCCTCAAAAAACATGGTTTTGGACTGATAGCCTTGATTACGATATATGTGTTAATGACTATCTTGAGAGACATTAGGGATAATTTTGGCGTAGAAATCTGGCGAGAAATAGGTGTAACGAATGCTTCTATCTTTGCCAAAACAGAATCTTTGATAGGCTTAGTAATTTGTGCCTTTACTGCCTTTATGTATTTTGTGAAGAATCATAAACAAGCTTTTTGGTTGAATCATTTGATGATTTTTGCAGGAGTAATCTTGATACTGATTGCTACCTTATCTTTTTTAAATCATACCATCTCACCGTTTTGGTGGTCTGTTTATTTAGGAATAGGCTTATATATGGCCTATGTGCCTTTTAACGGAATGCTTTTCGACCGCCTGTTGGCAGTATTGAAAGAAAAGGCCAATGTAGGTTTTTTGTTTTATTTAGCCGATTTTAGTGGATATGTAGGTAGTGTAGTGATTTTGATTTACCAAAACTTTGGTACTAAAAATACATCGTGGTTGGACTTATTGACTGATTTGTCTTTGTTTTTACCTTTGATTTCAATGGTATTAATTATTATTTCCTTCTTTTATTTCAATCGAAAGTTAACATCAGGTTCTTCTGCTTCGATGAATGCTGTAGTTAGTATTTCTAACCATAATTAATTTTAATGAATTATAAGTAAGGAATGCTCGTATCTAAGTAAATGGTGAGTAATTCAAGTAAATACTTGTTTATTTGCCAAATTTTTCAAGAATAGGTTTAGGCAAACCTGCTTTTGAAAGTAGTTCTTTGGCTTTAATTAATTTTTTTGATGACATATCTTTCGCATCCAAATAATCTAATTTGGGATTATACCGACTATTTGTGCTAGCATGCTCTATGTTTGTCTTTTTCATAATACTAATATAATAAGTTTCTTTTATTGATAATCAAAAAAGCATCATAATTATTGCCAATTGAATATTCTTCCCAGTAGTAGTTTGTCAATCCATATATAGTTGCTTCTTTCAATAGTTCATTAAGATTTTTTGAAATAGCAATTTGATAAAGCCTATTTCTTTCTGAAGTACTGCCTGTTATGAATAAAAGTGAATCTGGATGATAATGCCAAAACTCTCTGACAGTATTAGCGACTGTTGCTAATACTATTTCAGTATCTCCATTATTACTTCTAGCAAAATCATCTATATCTCCAGATTCTTCATTCCAATCACCGAAAGCTAAATTATAAAGTGTTATATGTTTAGGCAATCCATAATTTTCAATATCATTAATTTGAGTAAATTGGACTCGTTTTTCGATTACATTACGACCGATACTTGTAAAACTAAATATAGATTTATTAGCATTGCTTTGTGTAGGATACTTTTCAAATTTCATTTTATTTAAGATATTCATTGAAAAAGAATAAGATTCTAAATTAATAAAATATTAATTATAGAATAATTTTTTACATGAAAATAGGAGTGTTTCTGATTTTTGTTCTGTGCTAATGTTTATAAGAGAAAGTAAACCGAAAAATGCTAACAAATATTAAGATTTTTATATAAATTTGATTGCTAAATAAAGTCTCTAAGTTGTGAGAAAAATCATAAGCATATCTTTTCTTTGTCTTTTGCTGTACAATATGTTCAGCACAGGCATTGTATTGCTGTGTTTTGACAAGGAATATGCTTCTGCAACGCCATATGAGGCAAATGATGAATTTTTAGAATTAAAAGTCCCGATTTCACTACCTTATACCTCCGACTTCCATAATACATCACCCACCGAGGCTTTAATTCAATACAAAGGGGAATTTTATAACGTTATCGAACAACGTTATGAAAATGATACATTGATTACAAAAATTAAAACCAATCAATCTGCCAGAGAACGATTTGCATCCTTAGCAGATGAAATCAATACCGTGTTGGCTCGTAATCATTCTGACAAACAATCACCGCTCAAAAAAGCGTTAGAGTTATGTAAATCACTATCGGTTACTTATATTCAGAATAACGGAATGAACCTTGCTCAATACCAATATACATTGGATGCAGGTACAATCAACTCTTTTTCTTACGAAGTCCACCTTCTTTCGGATTATAGTCAGTCCTTTTTTACCCCTCCCGAATTGTCTTAGTGTTCAATGATTTTTACCATTGTGTCTTTAGATACCTTGGTAATAGTTGCTGTGTTTACAGCAACTGATTCTTACTTTCCATCAATCAAAGAAAATCAACTAATGGCACATATAACACTTACCAATCCTAATCTGCCTGGCATGACAGGATTATTAGATTATAGCAAAGTAACGGCAGTACCTTTATTAAACTTGGCAGAAGCGTTATTACGCAGCGACTCAAGTTTGAGTAGCGTAGAATGCGAATTGATAGCGGCGCATGTTTCATATTTAAACGATTGTCATTTTTGTCATTCTTCACACGCGGCAACAGCCGTGGCTCATTTAGGATGCGATGCTAGTTTGATAGACGACATCAAAGACAACTTTGCCTCAACGCCCATCTCTCCGAAACTCAGGGCCTTGTTAGATATCGCGACCAAAGTTCAAATAGGAGGGAAGAACGTATTGCCTGAAGACATCGCTAAGGCACGCGAACATAACGCAACCGACCGTGAAATTCATGATACTGTATTAATAGCAGCAGCATTTTGTATGTATAATCGTTATGTAGATGGCTTAGGCACGTGGGCTCCACAACAAAAAGAAGAATATCTTGAAATGGGACAAGAGGTAGCTTTAATGGGTTACGAACGTCAGCATTAGTCTTATACTATAACAAGGATAAAATTTCCGCCTTTCATGGGTTTTACTATTAAAAGACGAAAATTTTATCCTTCATTTCACCAAACGCTTCCATGATATGAGTCTCCAAAGGATGCTGGCGTAGGCTCTAACCATCAATTTGGCTCTTTTTTACCTTCTCCTAATATTCCCCTAACAATACTCACGATAATGAGTGTTGATTGCTCTTTATTCTTCATGGATTGATAACGCTATCCTAAAGTTGTGGTTAAAACAAGGTTTTACTTTTGCGAGGAATTAAAAACCTTACTCACATCCACATGAAAAACATTTTACGAATTGGATTCAAAAGGAATATTACATTGTCTGCGAACATGATGTTCATGGCTGTAATGTTTCTTTTCTTGTCGTTCGTTACTAATGCCCAAGAACGCACTGTTACGGGTAAAGTGACTGACGCTGCAGACAACACTCCTATTGCAGGAGTATCGATAAGAATTAAAGGTTCTGGTAGAGGAACAACGACTAATGCTGATGGTACTTATAAAATTGCTACTGCGGCTTCTGCTACTTTGCAATTTACATTTGTTGGTTATTCAAACCAAGAGGTAGCAGTTGGTGCAAAATCAGTCATTAATGTAAACCTTTTAGCAGATACTAAACAGATTGAAGAGGTAGTAGTAACGGCACTAGGGATTTCTAAAGAAAAAAGAAGTTTGACGAATGCTATCCAAACTGTACAAGGTGCGGATTTAACGAAAGCACGTGAGCCAAACTCTATTAACTCGTTAACTGGTAAAGTAGCAGGTTTGACGGTTGGTCCATCGGCTGAGTTATTAGGTCGCCCGAATGTTGTGTTAAGAGGTAACACAGATATTTTATATGTTGTAGATGGTGTACCTATCAACTCAGATACATGGAATATTTCTGCTGACGATATCGAAACATATTCAGTATTGAAAGGAGCTAACGCTGCTGCTCTTTATGGTTTCAGAGGAAAAAATGGTGCTATTATAATTACTACTAAAAAAGGTACTAAAGATAAACGTGGTTTCTCGGTTGAGTTTAATTCTTCGACCATGATAGAGAGTGGTTTCAACACCATACCAAGAGTACAAGACCTATATGGCCCAGGTGACCACGGGCAATATTCATTCGTAGATGGTAGAGGGGGAGGAACAAACGATGGTGACTATGATATTTGGGGACCAAAATTTGACCCAACTGGTCAGAAAAAAATCGCTCAATACGATTCACCAATCGATCCAGCTACAGGAAAACGTATTCCTACGGCTTGGACAGCTCGTGGTGCTAATAACTTGACACGTTTTTTACGTGATGCTGTTTTAACAAACAACAATATTTCGGTAGCAAGTAGTAATGATAAAATGGATATTCGTTTTTCATTATCACATAATTATCAAAAAGGTATTGTCCCTAACACACAATTGAATACTGCTAACTTCAATATTTCTACGAAGTACAGATTCTCTAATAAATTAACATTTGACGCTAACCTTAACTACAACCGTCAATCTACACCAAATATTCCAGATGTAAATTATGGGCCAAACTCATTGATTTATAACATGGTAATTTGGGGAGGTGCAGACTGGAGCGTTGACGATATGCGTAATTATTGGCAGGCAGGTAAAGAAGGTAGCCAGCAAATCTATGCTGAATATCAGCGTTATAACAACCCTTACTTTGTGGCTTATGAATGGTTGAGAAGTCATTACAAAAATGATATTTACGGATATGCTTCTTTAGACTATAAAATCAATAATAATCTAAGCATTACGGGTCGTACTTCTATTACAACTTATGACATTTTCCGTTCAGAAAAATTCCCTTATTCTGCTACAGTGTATGGTCGTGAAGAAGCAAAAGGCGATTACCGTGAAGACAAACGTACATTGTTTGAAAACAACACAGACATTTTAATTAAGTTTGATAAGAAAATTGCAAACGATTTTGATGTAAAAGTATGGGGAGGAGGGAACATCCGTACATTCAAATACAATTCAAGTTATGTAACTACCGACTATTTGAATACGCCAGGTGTTTATACTTTTGCTAACTCTTTGAGACCCGTAAAAGCATATAGTTATTTGTCTGACATGGAGGTACAAAGTGCTTATTACTCAGCAGATATTTCATATAAAGGATTAGTTACTTTATCTACAACTGGTCGTTTAGATTATCTTTCTACTTTACCAAAAGGAAATAACAAATTCTTTTATCCATCAGTAGGTTTAAGTACAGTAGTTTCTGACTACGTGAAATTTCCAGAAGTTGTTTCTTTTGTAAAATTACGTACAAGTTATGCTAACGTAAAAGACGGTTTAACCCAGTCAACAATTGGTTCAACACCAGGTGCTAGCTCTCCTTTAGGTTACGGTTCAGGATATAATTCTTCTTATGATGGTCCAACTTACGGTAACTCTGTAGGTTATGGAATCAGTCCGTCTTACAATATCCTTCCGGGTGCTTCATTCTCTGATAAATTGAATAATCCATCTTTAAAACCAAATACTTCAGAGCAAATAGAAGCAGGTGCAGAAGTAAGCTTATTGAAAAACAGATTCTCTGCTGATGTTACTTACTTTACTTCAAACGATGGTCCAAGAATTTTTAACCGTGATTTATCACAAACTACAGGTTATACTTCAGCTATCGTGAATGGTATCTTAACAAAGAAAACAGGTTGGGAAGTTACTTTAAAAGGAACACCTTTAAGACGTAACAATTTCTCATGGGATGTAATGTTTAACTGGTCAACATTCAAAGAGACTTTGCAAGAAGTGTATAACGAGAATGGTATTAAAATTGATAAATTGGCATCTAACTACTTTGTTAGCGGAAACTCAGGTTCACAATTTATCAATATTGGCGATAGAATTGATAAGGTATATGTAGCTACTTTCCAAAGAACAACTGATGGACAAATTATCAATGATGCTGGTGGGCGTCCGATAGTTAATAATGCTGCTGCATTTGTGGGATATGCTAATCCAGATTACGTTTGGGGTATCAACAACAAAGTAAAATATAAAAACTGGTCATTATCATTCCAATTTGATGGTCGTGTAGGTGGTGTTATCGAAGACTATATCCGTAAACAAACATTCCGTGGCGGTCGTCACATCGAAACAGTTGAAGGTGCTTTTGGTATCGCACGTGATTTAGATGCACAAGGTATCAAATCTTATGTAGGTGAAGGAGTAATGATTACAGAAGGTACTCCAACTTATGATGGACAAACTGGCTTAATCACCAACTATAATCAGTTGAAATTTGCACCAAATACCATCAAAACTTATGCGCAAGATTATATCAGCCGTTATAATGGAACAGCAGAAGGAAACTTGATGAGCAAAACGTTCTCGAAATTGCGTGAGGTAACATTGGGATATTCTTTACCACAGTCTATGTTAAGAAAAACGTTCTTCAAACAAGCTTCGGTATCGTTAGTAGGTCGTAATTTATTCTACTTTATCGATAGCAAACATGATGGTGTTGACCT
This sequence comes from Arcicella sp. BE140, assembly GCF_031456255.1. NCBI lineage: Bacteria > Pseudomonadati > Bacteroidota > Cytophagia > Cytophagales > Flectobacillaceae > Arcicella > Arcicella sp. BE140. The sequence continues at coordinate 333,370 of NZ_JAVDUE010000003.1, forward strand.
AGACCAATTCACAGGGTTGAATGCTACATCTGGTTTACAAACACCAACGATGAAGCGTTATGGTATCAATATCAATATTGTATTTTAAGTAAACAATCTTCCACTTACTTAATGAGATACTCATTAAGTAAGTGGAGTTGTCAAGTAGTTAAAATGGAATTTTCTGATTACTTAAAACAGATACTTGAAAAATATCCAAAAGATATTGGTTTTTTGAGTGATGACTTTGAAGAACACGAAACTATTCAGCAAATCAGAAGAACCTTTGATTTTGAGTCAAAAAGACAATTTCCTCAGTTTCAGGTATTATTGAATAGTCTTGTAGAAAAGTATTTCATGGTTTTAAGTAATTATGGATTATCACATAGGTCTTTAGATATTACAATAAGAGTAACACAGGATGCTGATTTTTTTATTGATATAAGCATTAGTATGTTAGTTCCTTTTCATTGTATTATTTGCTGGAGACCAGAAAGTTCAGAGAAGAGTTATTGTCAAATAGAAGTTTGTAGTACTGATTATAACCAATACCTAGACAAGATTAATCAGTTGGTAAAACAAAATTTCGATTCAGAGCTGATAGATAACAAAACAATTAGTGAAGTGCTTTTAGGTATTGAAGTAGAAAGTATTAGTATTGAAAATTCTGCGACAGTATACAATATGTTTTTTGCTACTTTTCCTGTCACTTTTTTAAAGTAAGTTTTAAAATAAAAATTTTAATAAGAAATTCTCATGAAAAAATATATTTTCTCATTTCTAATCCTTACGCTTTTAGCAAGCTGTAGTGATTACCAATTGTTGGAGAAAAATCCCAACTTACCAACCTCTGTACCTTCTTCTATTATTCTTAGAAGTGTATTGAATGGTATGAATGAAGGTGCTTGGAACGGTACAATGCGTAATAACCAGTTTTACTGTTCAAATTATGCTTATTACGATACTAATGAGTATAACTGGCAATATGCTTCTTTACAATTTACTACTTTGAAAAACGTAGTGAAATTAGAAGAAGAAGCCATAAAAAGTGGTGCAAAAGCATTGAACCCATATTCGGCTTTAGGTAAATTTTTAAGAGCTTACTCTTATACAAATATGACTTTAAGAGTAGGTGATTTACCAGTAAAAGATGCTTTAAAAGGAAGTGAGGTTGATAAACCAAAATATGATACGCAGAAAGATGTATTCATCCAAGTGTTGAAGTGGTTAGAAGACGCTAATACAGACTTAGCGGCTTTGATTGTTGCAGGAGATAGATCTTTAGATGGAGATATTTATTATGCGGGTGATTTAAGAAAATGGCAAAAAGCTGTTAATACTTTTAGATTAAGAGTATTGATTCACCTAAGCAAAAAAGCTGACGATGCAGATTTGAAAGTAAAACAAGATTTTGCTGCTGTTATTGGTAATCCTACTAAATACCCATTAATGACTGATTTGTCAGAGTCTTTACAGTATGTTTGGAGTGTAAATAACAAATATCCACGTAACCCTGACAACTTAGGTAATAATGCTACGCGTGAGAATATGGCTAAAACATATATCGACTTGTTGAAAAACAATAATGACCCACGCCTTTTTGTAGTAGCAGAACCAGCAGCAGCACAAATAGCTAAGGGCTTGAAAGCAACCGATGTTGAAGCTTATGTTGGAGCAAGTTCTGGGGAGGATTTGGCAGATATGTCATCTAAGGCTGGTCGTGGAGAATATTCATTCCAAAGTCGTGCTCGTTATTATAGCTCTTATACAGGCGAGAATACATTTTTAGTATCTTACCCAGAAATGTGTTTCAACATTGCAGAAGCAATCAATCAAGGTTGGGTTAATGGCAATGCTCAAGATTGGTACGAGCGTGGCGTTAAAGCTTCGATGGCGTTCTACGGTATTACTGATGCTACTGCTTATTTAGCACAAGCTTCGGTAAAATATGCAGGAAACAATGCTACGGGTTTAACCCAAATCTTGAGTCAGAAATATATTGCATTCTTCCAAAACTCTGGATATGAAGCTTATTTCAACTGGAGAAGAACAGGTGTGCCAACATTCTTAGTAGGAGTTGGTACTGGTAATGGTACAAAAATTCCTTTACGTTTTAGATATCCACAGTCTGAACAATCGACAAATACTCAAAACCTTGTAGACGCCCTAACTCGTCAGTTTGGTGTTGGGATAGAAGGCGAAAATATCAATGCTTCGATGTGGCTAATTAAATAAAAAATACCTATCAACCAATGACAATCTCTGAATCTATCCTTCGTCAAAGACTTGATTCTATCTTTGGTCTTTATGAAATCAATGGTGCTGACGAATACGTTGGCGAGCCACTGACCATCCTTGAGCATAGCTTTCAATCTGCCATGTTAGCAGAAGAGGAGGGGTATGACGAAGAAGTAGTCTTGGCGGCTTTCTTTCATGATATTGGGCATTTTCTTCCTAATAGAAATGAAATGAGTGGTTTAGGAAATATCAGGCATGAAATAGCGGGAGCAAATTTCCTTTACAAAAATGGCTTTTCTAATAGAATAGCATTGCTCGTGAGAAATCACGTAGAAGCAAAAAGGTATCTGACTTTCAAATATCCTGACTATTATGATAAATTATCAGAAGCCAGCAAGAAGACATTGGAGTATCAAGGAGGTGTAATGACAGAAGAGGAAGCAAAAATATTTGAAAAGATGCCTCTTTTTGATTTATACATCAGGATGAGAGATTGGGATGATAAAGCGAAAGAAGTAGATTTTGAAAGGCCATCTTTAGAGAAATATAAGCAAATGGCTTGGAAACATATCGGTTATCGATTGAATTAGGTTCCCATTTATAGCACAAAAGGCTGTCAGATTTCTGACAGCCTTTTGTATTATTAATGACGGGTATAGATGTTTTTGATATTATTCCACTACAATAGTTCTTGTTACCTCTTGTGGTTTAGCAGAGTTAATATTGATTGTACGAGTGATTTTTTCAGTACCATCCGTAATTTCTACAGAATAAGTACCGTCGTTTAATGCTTGTAAATCGAATTTACCATGATACGAACGAGCACTTTTTGCGATTCTTTCATTGTGTATTACTTTACCGTCTTTGTCTTTGATGGTAACAGTAACTGCTTTTCCCACCACTTTGTCCAATGTGAGGTGCATATCTAAAGTTCCCACGCTTTGGTACATACCGATAGCGAAGTTGTTAGTTTTGTTAGCATTTACGTTGGTTTCACCAGCGATAGGGTTAGCAAAGATAGAAGAAGTAGTTAAAGTGGCAATAGCGATAATTTGAGCAAAAGTTTTCATTTTTTGATTTGTTTAGATACGGTTAAAATTATGATTGTATAGAGGTTAAATACCTGTTAATTAGTTAATTAAATTGTTTTGTTGTTAGATTGTTGATTCAAAATTAGCAGATGGAGTGATAGTTTCAATAGAAAAAGGAATGGTCGGTTGGCGGAATTGATAAACGGTGATTTTGGTAGGATGAGGATAAAATATAAACAAAGAAAGAATGGTTTTGACTATTCCGTTTGTCAGAGATAGAACCAATATGTTAGATGAAGCGTGATAAAAGCTTAACCTAAAAATTTAACATAACTTTAACGAATTTTATACTTACTTTTGCATCCCAAAATTTTAGGTGTAAATGCAAGATAATCAATATATTAGTCCATCAACCATTGTAGTATCTCAGGAAAATGTTTTTTCAAAAGATGCTTTTGGGAAAGATTTTGCTTGGGGCGTAGCGATGGCTTCTTTTCAAAACGAAGGTGCGTGGGATAAGGATGGTAAAGGAGAATCTATCTGGGATAAGTTCTCTCATAAAAAGAATAAAATAAAAGACCATCAGAATGCAAAAGTCGCATGCGATTTCTATCATCGCTTTGAAGAAGATATTTTATTAGCAAAATCTCTCAATTTCAATACATTCCGTTTTTCAATGGCCTGGACACGTATTTTGCCTCATGGTATTGGCAAAGTGAATCAGGCTGGTTTAGAGTTCTATCATCAGGTAATAGACTGTTGTCTTGAGAATGGTTTGGAGCCTTATGTTACTTTGTACCACTGGGATTTACCTCAATCTTTGGAAGATAAGGGCGGATGGACAAACAGGGATATCATCGACTGGTTTTCGGATTATTGTGAGGTAGTCACGCGCGAATTTGCTTCAAAGGTAAAATATTGGATGGTACTGAATGAGCCAGCAGGTTTTACAGGCTTGGGCTACATGACGGGCTATCATGCTCCGGGGCGATTGGGTATGCGAAACTTCTTGCCAGCAGTACACCATGCAGCGATGTGCCAAGCTGAGGGAGGAAGAATTATCCGTAAGAATGTACCTGAGGCAGTAATTGGTACTACCTTTTCATGTTCGTTCATTGAACCTTATACTAATACCGCGAGCGATATAAAAGCCGCTAAACGTATAGATGCTTTGTTAAACAGGTTATTTCTTGAACCTACTTTGGGCTTGGGTTATCCTGTACATGAGTTGCCTTTTCTTCAAAACATGGTTAAAAAGTATGTTCATGCGGGTGATATGGAGAAATTGCAATTCGATTTCGACTTCATTGGTGTGCAAAACTATTTTAAATTGGTAGTAAAAGGTGCTTTTTGGATACCTTACTTAAAAGCACTTGAAGTAAAACCTAAAGCTCGTAACGTAGAAAGTGTAACAGATATGGGGTGGGAGATTTCACCTGACGGGATGTATAATATTTTGAAACAATTTGCTGAATACAAAAACATTAAGCAAATAATTGTGACAGAAAACGGAGCGGCATTTAAAGATGAATTATCTGACGGAAATATTGATGATAACGACCGTGTAGCATTCTACCAAAGCTATTTACAGCATATCTTGAAAGCCAAACAAGATGGTGTAAAAGTAAATGGTTATTTGGCTTGGACACTCACCGATAATTTTGAATGGACGGAAGGTTATAAACCCAGATTCGGTTTAGTACATATTGACTTCAAAACACAACAAAGAACTGTAAAAAAATCAGGGAAGTGGTTTAGGGAGTTTTTGGGGTAGATTTGGAAATTTGGAAATTTGAAGATTTGAAAATGATGTATTATTCAATCCTAAATTAAATAATATTTTATTTTCAAATCTTCAAATCCGCAAATTTTCAAATTCACATCATCTTTCAATAAACTCCTTAAACGCCTTCCTATAAGTATCACTAATTGGCAAAAAGACTTTACCAATTTGTACTTTTTCTCGATGGACAGATTCTATCCATTCTAGGGCTACGATATAAGAATTGTGGATTCTGACAAATTGTGTTTCGGGCAATTGTGCTTCTAAAGCTTTTAAAGTCTGCAAGGCAACTACTTTTTGTTGGGTAGTATAAATCGTTACGTAGTCTTTCAGCCCTTCTATATACATAATTTCTGCTAATCGAATTTTTACAAGCTTTGTACCATCTTTCACAAAAATAAATGCCTGTGTGGCTTCTTGTTGATTGATGATTACTTCTTTTACCACTTTTTCTTTCATAACGGGTGTTTGTACAGCCGTATTCAATCGCAAGGAAGCCTTCTCAACCGACTTCAAAAATCGCTCAAAGGTAATGGGCTTAAGCAGGTAATCTAATACATCTAATTCATAGCCTTCGATGGCAAATTCAGAATAAGCCGTTGTAAGGATAATCAAAGGTTTTTTCTGTAAAATTTTCAATAAAGTAATACCCGTAATTTCAGGCATCTGAATATCCGAGAACAAAATATCTACAGTATTCTCCCTCAAAAAATCCAGTGCTTTTAAAGGGTCTGAAAAAGATTGGACTAATTGTAAATACGGCACCTTTCTCACGTAAGTTTCCATTAAACTACGCGCCAAAGGTTCATCTTCTACAATTATACAAGTATGAGGCATGATTAGTTGAGATTGAGTGATTTAGTGAGTTGTGATTTAGTGAATTGTGAGTTAGTGTGTTGTGAGTTAGTGATTTCAATGTCCATTCTTATGAAAGAAGAGTTCAGATTTTTTTTATTTTACTTTTCCGAAATAACTCACTAACTCACAACTTACTAACTCTCAACTGTATCAATCACAACTGATTTAGCGTCAAATTTACTTTATAATCACTTTCTGTATCTTCCACAACTAACTGATATTTGTTGGAATAACTTAAATCTAGTCTTCTCTTTACGTTTCTTAGCCCAATACCAGACTTTTCGTGATTTGAAGACTTTAATTTACTGTTTTCTACGATATAAATCAATTCGTTCTTTGTCACAGATAATTTTACGACGATATAAGCATCCGTAGAATTATTGCTCACGCCATGCTTGAAAGCATTCTCTAAGAAAGTAATCAAAATTAAAGGTACAATCTGGGTTTGACTGATATTTCCTTCAATCTCAAAAGTTATCGGAATCTGGTTGTTCAGGCGTAGCTTCTCAAGACTAATATAGTTCTCGATATATTCTATTTCTTTGCTTAATAACACTTTTGCATGATTTGAATCGTAAATCATGTAGCGCATCATTTGCGATAGCTTAGCGATTACCTCAGTAGTATTGGGCGAATTGGTAAAAGCCAAATAATAGAGGTTATTCAGGGTATTAAACAAAAAATGTGGATTGATTTGGGCTTTCAAAAAAGTAAGCTCAGCCATCAGTTTTTCATTTTCTACTTCTTTCCTTTTTGCTTCTAGTTCTAGCCAATCTTCTGCAAACTTTAACATTCCCACAAAAATTACAATGAATATTGTTCCTACAGAGTGTTGGACGATAAACTTTATACTGTAAAAATACCCAATATGCTCGTTATTAGCCATTTGAACTCTTTTTACATACACATACATCGTGATGAAAATGGCGAACACAGGGAGGAATTCTAGCAGGTAGGCAAAAAGATTCTTTTTATGAATGAGGCGTGGCAAAAAGATAAAGTAATTAATATAAGCTAAAGTTGCTATAAAACCTATGTGTAGTATAGTAGTAACTAAAGCCTCTGTTAGGTCTGTTTCTTCTCCAGGTTTTCCAAAGCTTACCTGATAGTAAAAAAAAGAAAAATATACCCACCAGAAAGATAGATGGATGAGTAAAATTCTGTTTCGTTGAATATAAGCTTGCATATATTTGAATGAAAAATAATCAATTTGGTATAAGTACAAATCAAATTTCTGTAAAAAAACTTAGATAAATACTTTACATTGATTAGAAGTACCTCAATTGCTCCAATTATTTGATAAGTCGCCTATTTTATCCGATGGTTTGCCTCAAAATCCCGACAATTCCTCCTTATGGTACCTCAGCCTCAATTGTCGATTTTCTCAGCCTGATTGTCTATTGCGGATTTCAATCTCATTTTATTGTCTTTGTTTTGTACATCAATTTTAAAATAAAGACCAAGAAAGCTTTTTCATAATAATCAAAATATTTTACAACGATGAAAAAATTATTAAGCCTCATCCTCATTATTTTCACAACGAGTGAAATCGCATTAGCACAATTTGGAGGACCACCAAACGGAGGTGGAGGAGGAGATGGCAACGGAAGAAACCGTTCGACTCAGCAAAACACGCCAAGTTTTGAAATCAATACTCCAAAAGGTAATTCAAAGATTTCAGGATTTATCATCGATTCGACTGCGACTAGTGCGGTTGAGTTTGCTAATATCTCTTTAATCAGCAAAACCACCAACAAACCTGTTGATGGAACAATGGCTGATGATAAAGGTAAGTTTTCATTAACTAAAGTAGCCGTGGGCGATTATAAATTGCAGATTTCGTTTATCGGTTTTGAAAGCAAAACGATTAATGATATTAAAGTTGAGAAAGGCAAAGACATTGATTTAGGAATCCTCAAACTTTCGCCTATTTCTCAAATGCTTGATGGCGTAACAGTAACAGCTGAAAAAGCTATGATTGAAGAAAAAGTTGACCGTCTGGTTTATAATGCTGAAAAAGATATGCTGGCTAAAGGAGGGGATGCGTCAGATATCTTGAAAAAAGTACCGATGCTTTCGGTAGATTTAGATGGTAATGTATCTTTAAGAGGAACGACTAATATTAAAGTATTGATAAACAACAAGCCGTCAACCATTGTAGCAAGTAGCATTGCTGATGCCTTGAAGATGATACCTGCTGATTTAATCAAAACAGTAGAAGTTATTACTTCACCATCTGCAAAATACGATGCTGAAGGCTCTGCAGGTATCATTAATATCATTACAAAAAAATCATCTATTGAAGGATTAACCCTTAATCTTGATTCAGGAGTAGGACTTCGAGCTTCTAACTTAGGATTGAACGGTAGTTATCGTCATGGTAAATTAGGTGTTACTTTAGGAGGCTTTGGTAGATTGTTCTATAATAAGGCAGGAACCACATTAGAGCAATCAAGTGTAAAAGACGGTGTCACTCAGCTAACACAACAAAGTTCTGATGCAAAAGATAATGGCTTGTTTGGAAGATACAACTTAGGGTTTGATTATGAAATTTCAAAAACACAAACAATAAGTTCCTCAATAGCTTTTGGTACTAGAAATTTAGATCGTAATCAAGAGTATGTAACAAAGTTATTCTCGAACAATAACCTTACTTCTACTTCTTACAGAGATGTGGATAGTAAAGACTTATCAAATTCAGTTGATATAAATGTTGATTATATCAAAACATTCAAACCTCAACAAGAATGGTCTATTTCAACACAGTTTAGTCAGAATAATTTAACAAACAATTTTGACGCTAACATCTTGAATGGTGCAAGTGAATTATTAAGTCGCCAGAAAAACATCAACGGAAATACTAACCGTGAGATTACTGTTCAGACGGATTATCAAACGCCAATCAAACAAAATCAAATGTTTGAGGTTGGTTTAAAAAGCATTACTCGTCAAGTTGATAGTGATTATCAGTATTTGTATGCAGGTAGTACAGGAGGTTTTAGTACAGATGCTAGAAACCCATCGGGTTTGTTGAACTATAAACAAACTATTTCGTCGGGATATGTTTCTTATACTTATTCTACTAAAAATAAGTACACTTTTAAAGTAGGAACACGTTATGAATATACAACGATTGATGCAGTAACGAATGTAAACTCAATCAATATTCCTTCTTATGGAAATTTGGTGCCAAGTATCAATATCTCTAAGAGCTTAGGAACTGCAACCTTGAAATTAGCGTATAACAATCGTATCCAACGTCCGGGCTTACAACAATTGAACCCTAACTTCAATGCTTCTAATGCACAAAACATCACGATTGGTAACCCTAGCTTGAAACCAGAAGTGACTAACAATGTGGAATTAAGCTTAAGTAAAAATATCAACAGAACATATTTGAATGTATCGTTATTTGGTCGTCAAACAAATAATTCAATTGTAAGAATCAGTGCACCATCTGATACCCTTGCCGGAGCAATCGTGACAACGTTTCAAAACATCGGTAGACAACAAACGCTTGGAGCGAACATTTTCGGAAATACTTTTATCACACCGAAATGGTCATTGAGTGGAGGTGTTGATATCTATTACAATTATTTAGATGGTCAGGTTGCAAATGCAACAGGTGGTTTTTCAACAATTAGCAATACAGGCTTAACAATTGGCGGAAGAATTACATCTCAATTACAATTAAATAATGGATGGGGCGTTCAAGCATTCGGAGGTTACCGTGGAAACCAAGTACAATTACAAGGTTCACAAAATGGAATGGGAATGTATTCGTTAGGTGTTAAAAAGGACATTAACAACAAAAGAGGAAGTATTGGGTTAGCAGCAGAGAATTTCTTTGGTGGTATGACGATGACATCAACGCTGAATACGGCTCAGTTTAATCAGAAAAGTGTTAATAATATTTATAACCAAAACATAAAATTGACATTCTCTTATAAGATTGGAAATATGAAATTCGTTGAACAGAAAAAATCGAAATCTGTGAAAAATGATGATGTAAAAGGTGGAGAATCTAATAATTAAGTATGAAATTTGTAAAATCAAACATTTAATCTTATCTAATTAATCTAAAACAATGAAAAAAATCGCAATCTTAATTACAACACTAGTTGTTTCAGTATCATCATCATTTGCACAAAAGTGGAATGTAGACAAAGCACACTCTAAAGTAGGCTTTACTGTTACCCACTTAATGCTTTCAGAAGTTGACGGTAACTTCAAAACTTTTGATGCAACCATTACTTCATCAAAAGAAGATTTTACTGATGCAGTTTTTGAATTTTCAGCAGACGTAAGTAGCGTTGATACTGATAATGAAATGAGAGATGGACATTTGAAGAAAGCAGATATGTTTGATGCTGAGAAATTTCCAAAAATTAGCTTCAAAAGTACTTCTATCTCTAAAGTAGATGCTAAAAAATATAAATTGGTTGGAGACCTTACTTTGAAAGGTGTTACAAAACCAGTAACGTTTGATTTAACATTGAATGGTGTTGGAAAAAACATGAGAACTCAAAAGCCAATTGCTGGGTTTAAATTAACAGGAACTATCAAACGTACTGACTTTGGTGTAGGTGGAATGCCAGGCGCAGTAGTAAGCGAAGACATTGAAATCAGAGCCGTAGGTGAATTCGGCAAAGAATAAAAATATCAAGATTTAATCAATGATTATCTCTTCCTAGACATAGTCAGTTTGAAACACATGTAAAATTGTGTTTTTGATTGAAAAAAAGAAAGGCTTGCTGTTTTACGGCAAGCCTGTTCTCTTTATAAAGGTTTTGAGTCAAACATTACTTTCTTTTCCCACAAATCGATACAAATAAGGCGCTTTATTGGCAGCACCTGTCATTTTTTTATCCAATCTCTCTAAAATCCCCAAACTCAACATTTTGCGTTGGAAATTTGTACGTAGGAGTTTTTTATCTAAAATGGTTTCGTACATATTTTGCAAGTCGTTCATTGTAAACACTTCTGGTAATAAATTAAAACCAATTAGTTTTTCATCCAAAAAGAAACGAAGGGTTTCTAATGCTTTTTTTACCATCGCTGAATGGTCGTAAATCAATGTAGGAATCGTATCTATGTCATACCATTGGCATGAATCAGAAGTATAATCGGGTGTTGGGTTTGCCTTTGTGAAATCTATCAGCGCATAATAACCAATTGATAAAAAGCGAGTCATTAAATAATGGTCTGGACTAAGCTCTACCCCATCAACAGCTTTCATCAAAGACTTTAGCATCTCATTATCTCGCCTATCTCTATCGCCAAAAACATAAAATTGTTCTAGATAAATATTGGTTAGACCAGTTCGTTCTTCTAAAATTCTTTGTGCTGCTTCTTCTAAGTTCTCGCTTTCTTTGATAAATCCACCCGGTACTGCTAGCCAATCTGTATTCTTGAAATTTAATAATAATATTTTTAATTGATTGTCATGAAATCCGAAGATTACACAATCAATAGAAATGCCTGGAAGGTAGTCGTATCCACGAGTTTTAGTACTCATAATTCAAATATTTGAGATGTTTAAGCGAATTTTAGATAAATGTAAAGAAAAATTTGGTAACATAAAAAGGTTCAAGTATTATTGTACCGCAATGATACAATAAATTTAATACTATTTAATCTTAAAAAATAAATATGAAAAAGTTTTTAGGCTTTTTCCTACTACTTTGTTATACGGGTGTTTTTGCTCAGGACCTCGACAAGTATGAGAAGAGAGAATATGTTCGTTCAGATGGCTTTAAATTGCCCTATCGCATACTATATCCTAAAGACTACAATAAAAGTAAAAAGTACCCTTTGATACTCTTTCTTCATGGTGCTGGCGAACGTGGCAATGATAATGAAAAACAATTGACACACGGCGCCAAATTGTTTTTAAAAGATGAAAATAGGGAAAACTTCCCATGTATCGTAATTGCGCCCCAATGTCCTACTGATAATTACTGGGCTTCTGTAAAAGTTGACAGAAGTACTTCACCCATCACGCTTGGTTTTGATTATCATAACCAGTCCACTACCCCAATGCTTAGCTTCATGGATATTGTAAAACAGGTTTGTCAGGACGAAAGTGTGGATAAATCTCGGTTGTACATCATTGGACTCTCGATGGGTGGAATGGGAACCTTCGAGACAGTATATCGCTATCCAAAAGTATTTGCAGCAGCCATTCCGATATGTGGAGGAGGTGATGTAGAGAAGTATGATAAATCAGTAAAAAGAACTTCTTTCTGGGTTTTTCATGGAGATGCTGACCAAGTAGTAGATGTGAATAATTCTCGTAAAATAGTTGAAAAATTAAAGCAACTCAAGATTGATGTAAAGTATACTGAATACCCAAACGTAAAGCATAATAGTTGGGATAATGTATTTCAAGAACCCGATTTATTACCTTGGTTGTTTGCTCATAAAAGAAAAAAAGTACAACTATAAATTTCGACTAAGGCCTGCCTTATGGCAGGCGATGTCAATTTTGCTTCTGTAAATACTCTTTATTATCCAATATCATTTTTATAAATAAATTAATAAACGCATTTAAACAAACCGTTACATTACCTACAACAACGACTATGCAAAATAGAAGAGACTTTCTGAAAAATACAGGAGCTTTAGCCCTTGGAGGGATGCTTTTGCCAAATTTGGCCGATGCGTTCGGACATAAAATTACGCCTAAGAATTTTGGTGTGCAGTTGTTTACCACGATGTCGATAATTGATAAGGATGTAACAGGGACATTAAAGCAGATTGCGGATATTGGCTACAAAGAAATAGAGTCTGCTTTTAGTATGAAGGGCGGTTACTATGGTATGAAGCCAAAAGAGTTTGCTAAAGTAGTAAGCGATTTAGGAATGACATGGCAAGCACACCATATTATGGGTGCACCTTTCAGAATGCCAGCACCTAAGCCAGGAGCTGCTGCAAACCCTAATGCTGAAATGTTGAACAAGATGCCTCCGATGAAATCGTTGATGAACGATACACAGCAGGTAGTAGATGAAGTAGCAGAAGGTGGTGCAAAGTATTTAGTATGTGCTAGTATTCCAGTGAAGACTTCAGAAGACATAAAATCGTCGCTAGAGATTCTTCAAAAGGCAGGAGAGGCTTGTAAGAAAGCAGGATTAACGTTTGTATTTCATAATCATACCGCAGAATTTGAAAAAGTAGATGGACAATTACCATTTGATATATTTACGTCACAAATCAGTGCAGACTTATTGAAATTTGAATTGGATTTGGCTTGGGCAACCAAAGCTGGGGTAAACATTCCAGCATTATTTGCTAAGCATCCAGGTCGTTTCCCATTATTTCACGTAAAAGATTTAAACAAAGAAACATTATTGCCTGTTGAAGTAGGTACAGGAATTGTGGATTTCAAAGCCATTTTTGCCGCAGCAGACACTGCTGGTGTAAAACACCTTTTTGTAGAACAAGACGGTGCTCCATCGCCTATCAATAACCTTGGTACAAGCTTTGGTAATTTAAAGAAAATAATTAGTTAATATAAATTTTCAGGGAAGTTATAAACCACGTTAGGATAATCTTACGTGGTTTTTTTATGTTTGGGGGTAGTCATATTTTTTGGCTCTATGTCAAATGTAGGGTCAATCCCTTTTAATTACTTTTAATAGTAGTCAATAATTCGCTCTCATAAATTGCTGCTGGTGATATTACAATTTCATTCATTGGAATATTATTTCCATAACGTTCTTTCATTTTTTTCTTAACTATTTCGTTTTCCAAATCAAAGTCTTTCAAGGTTTCAAGTTTGCCTATTTCAATACCTGTTGCACGTTGATAGACTTTCCAAATTAGTTCTGAACAATAAATTTTATCATCACTCCATTCAAAGGTCAAATCGTAATTTTTGCCCTGAAAAGAATTTCCAACTTGTTTCATTTTATTTAAGACCTCTGCGGTCAAAATATGGTTAGCATTTTTTAAGCGTTTAATTACATAATGTCCACCCTTTCCGCGTGCAATCCACTGAGCTAGAGGTGTTCGTTTTACTGGCTGAACGGCTTCAAATACAAAAAAGCTATTACCTTCTTTATAGATAAGTCCACAATGAGAATATTTAGATTTAGTGGCTAGCTGAATCGCTTTACTTTGTGTGGATAATGAAGTTTGAAAAATTATATCGCCATTTTGGATTTCGCCGTTGTCAGTCAGATTTTTTACTTTCTCAAGTTGAAATTTAGGGTCGTGAATTTTTCTTTTAGCATAAAGTCCAATGAGTAAAGTGAGTCCTAACAGTACAGATAGAATTAATGGTTTTTTCATTATTGTCAGTCTTAAGTTGTAACTTACTATTTATTTCTGATTTTCTTTAATAACTGTTTTATACTTTATAAATGAAAGTAGTGATTTCATAATATGCCATTGTTTAACAATTATAGTTTATCTTCATTGTCCAAGTCTTCAACTATTAGCGATACTTTATAAATGAAAGTTTAATCGCTTTAAAGTCAAAAATATCCATCTAAATAACTAGTTACATACTCTTAAAAATTGTTCTAACAATCACTGATTGTTAGAACAAAATAGATTGCCAATCATTAATTAAATTTATAGTACGTTTTGAATGTCCAGCATTTATATCTTCTAAAATAAAAACTGTTGGGTCAGCATAACATTCAAAACAAAAACTACTATCTATATTTTTTATTTTTGTTTGCTTGGCTATTAATAAAGAGATTTTATTATAATCCTTCCTCTGAATCCCAAGATTCATTCTTTTAAAGTTTGAAGTGATTTCTTGCCTACTTGGTGAAACAATTATCCAAAAACCTTCTTCTCGCGCAGGAAGAATTGATAAAATATATACAGATTCTTTATTTTGTAAATTTGCTTTAAGAACAGAATCAGTTTTAATTTCTTTTAAACGTTTACTTACATCATTGTTAAATTTATTATAGCTGTCAAATTTTTGTGCCGATAAGTTATCGTCGTCTTTATGTTTTTCATTGGAAGAAAAAGTACAACTGTAAAGGAAAAATATTGGAAAAAAAGTGATTACTACTTTCATCATTTCAAAGTATTTTTTTTGAGAATAACATAATTTGTAATTTACCTCTACCATGAAGTCAAAGACTACGAGAATTGAGAAACTTATTCGTTTAGAGCTATATGAGTAGTTATAATTACACGGACAGCTACTTCTTTTCCATTACATTTACCTACTTTCCATTTTGGCATTAATTCTAAGAGTTTTAAAGCTTCTTTATCTAAAGGGGTATAATCTTCTATGTTCTTTTTATAAATCTTCTTATCTATCAATAGTCCTTCTTTATTTACAACAAAAGAATAAGTTATTTTTCCTTGTACTGTTTTCTGTTCAGAAGGATATTTTAATTTTTTTTGTAAAAAAAGATGAATAAAAAGCAAAAGTAAGCAAAACGATTAAAATCGTTGTTATACAATGCTTTATAAAACAGCAGTCTTGATCTGGAGGTCGGTGTCCGATTGTTTTGAGGCTTGAAATGACAACGTTAGGTTACTAATTCGTTACCGCTTATAAAGTCAACGAATTACTATAACGGGCTATATTTCAGCATTTTGCACCACTTTCTGTATTTCCTTGTAACTCAATGTAATTTAATTTTAAACGTTAAACACTTGAGTTATGGAGCAGACAAAAAAATCGACCTTCAAACTGCTTTTCTATCTGAAAAAGAACGAACTGAAGAAGAATGGTAACGCACCAATTATGGCACGTATTACCATTGATGGATCACCTAAAACTTTGGGGACAAAGTTAGAAATTGACCCTGCCAATTGGGATTTAAAATATGGCAGAGTTGAGGGCAAAAGTGCCACAGCATTAAGCATCAACAAAAAACTGGATAATATTCGGGGGCGCATCGACAAGATATATGAAGATATGCTAAAGCACGAAGGCTTTGCAACTGCCCAAAAAGTCAAGCTATCGTTCTTAGGTGTTGGGGTAATGGACGATGCACTATTAAAGGTCTTTAACGATCAAAACGAAGAATTTAAAAAACTGGTCGGTAAGGAAGAACGCTCCCAGAGCACCTACAATAAATATTTAACCGTTTACAATCATCTTTCCGATTTTATCAGCGCACGCTTCCATAGGGAGGATATGGCTTTTCGTGAACTAACAGCGGACTTTATCCGGGAATTTGATTTTTACCTGCGATACGATAAACAGTGTACCCACAACACGGTTTGGGTTTACACTATGCCAGTTTTAAGCCTGATGGAATTGGCCATGAAAAAAGGTCTAATACGTGATAATCCGTTCCAGGATTATGAAATATGTATGCAGGAAACAGACAGGGGCTACATACTTAAAGAAGATGTTGAAAAACTGATGAAATGTAAACCATCCCATCAACGTTATGAGCTTGTGAAAGACTTGTTCATTTTTAGTTGCTTTACTGGACTTTCCTATGTGGACATCAAAAAAATGAAAAGGAGCAATATTCAATCGTTCTTTGACGGCCATCAATGGATTATAAGCCGAAGAAAGAAATCAGATGTTGCCTCAAATGTTCGGCTAATGGAAATTCCGAGACGTATTATTGAAAAATATCAAGGTACAACCCGCAATGATTTCATTTTTCCGGTTCCGACCAATGCAACCTGTAATACCCACGTTAAAAAATTGATGGAGAAAGCAGAAATCATTACGGAACAAAAAGTAACATTCCACACTGCAAGGCATACTTTTGGAACAATGTTTTTAACCGAAGGTGTACCACTTGAAAGCCTCAGTAAAATGATGGGACATAAAAACATTTCCACTACACAGATCTATGCTAAAATCACAAGTCAGAAAATCAGTAAGGATATGGATATGGTGTCGCATAAGTTCGCCGGAATGGAAGCTGCATTTATTGAAATGGAAGAAGAAGTTCTCGTTTAATAATTGTTATGAGCTATTTAATGAAGCAGGATCAAGTCCTGCTTTTTTTATTTCCAACTTCTTCATTTAATCAAGTTCACCAGTTATTTTTAAATTCACATAGCTAAATGCAGAATAAACCTGCTTCTAAAACAGCGTTACAAAATAACTAGATTATGGAAGAAATTGACCTTACCAAAATTAAATACTATCCAGATAGGTTCTACGTCTGTCTGGATGGTTTTGATATTGAAAACCTCACCACGTTCATAACCGACCTTGAAATTGGACAGCACCAATCTATATTCATTCATGAATATTATCACTACCTAACTAACATTGCTACACTGCCTGGAATCCGTCAGTTCAACCTGAATTTTTGTGACAGATTTCGGGCATCAACCATCTTGACATCGAAAGAAGGACTCAATGCCTATCCAATAAATACCAACACCTTTCAAAGCTGTAAGGACATGGTGGATTATTGGAACGATGTAACTGCCATACTCAACGAGGATGATATTGACTATAAGGTTGTAGAAGAGGCGAATAACACATCGAATAAGAAATTCGGGATTGAATCCATACAAAGAACCGCAAAACCAATGGAAGTGATGGTAGATGGGGTTAAGCATACCGGAGCAAGAAATCTAATTACTATATATGCCACAGGTCTTATTAACGTGCATAGCTTTTACCTGACATTTGGTGCAATTGATGAGTTCCTGAGTTCTGCAATTGATGAATATCTGTTTGAAAATGACTTATCGGAGATCGACCCAAGTATGCTTAGTCAAAGGCCATTTTATCCATATTGTTTCTTTGATGAACTGCTTTCTTTCTACGGGATAAAAAGAGCTTCAGCATTTGAGAAAATCCTCATTGCATACTTTGCCTTGAACTCATCAAATCCACCGGTGATCCTAATTGATATACTGGAGAAACTAAGGGATGGCGATTATGAGCAATTTCAGGAAAACCACGAAGTATATTTGCTCGCTAATTTTTCGGAAGCACCACAGTACAATGATATTCTCAATAATATAAAGAGCTTTGCCGATTTGACATCCAAGCAAGGGCGTGTCCATATCTCGCAGGCATTGAAATACTATTACGATAAGTTTTATATGGCACAAAAACTAAAAGAACAAGACTTCTTTTATTTTATTAGGCCGTTCTTTGCTAACGGAGAGGATAAAATCAGGTACAAGCAAAAATTCCTTCTTGAACTTTCAAGGATAATAAACCTTTTCACACCGCCAGTTATACTTAAAGACAAGCAGTTTTATTACATTGACAAACTGACAACTTTTGGCGAAGCTACTATGTTGATATTAGCTACCTATGAAATTTTTGAAAGTATCAGGACAAACCGGGTAGCATCAAGGCCGGCACACCAAAAAGCGAAGTACACTTTCCCGGACAGTGACCCTGATTGCGATAACTTTGAAAAGTTCACCCCACCACCAATTTATGGTATAGTATTCAGGCTTGCCCTTAACGAGCTGAACCTTTATGGTCCCTATCTTAGGGAGTTGGAAAATCTTAGACAGAATAATCACTAATTATGGGTATTTCAAAACGGCATCATTACATTCCACAGTTCCTTATCAAAAGATTTGCCGATAAGGACAATATGCTTTATCTGTACGATAAGGAAAAAGGAACCTTTTCAAAAGAAAAGAGAAGTCCAAAATCTGTATTCTTTGAGATGAACAGGAATACCCTTGATTTTGATGGCACACTGAACGACAACCTAGAAAAACTGTATGCTGAGCTTGACGAGAAATTTTCCCGTGACCTGGCAGAAATTGTTAGGTCTGGAAACATAAGTGAGGATGGGTTAGTATCCTTGCTCGTAATGGTATCTTCATTAAAATGGCGATTGCCCATTAATGATAAATTGTTCGATGAAAAAGATAACCATTACACATACGATAAATTACCAATCTCGATAAAGGCCATTAAAGATGACGGCTCACAAAATGGGGAAGCTATCGAACATCTGCTCAATTCTGAAATTTTCAGACGTACCAAACGTCTGATTTTTCCATTCCTGCCGTTCTATGAGGGCGCTGAATTAACACCCGCCAAATTATTAAAGCTACACCAGCAAAGCTACATTAACACAAATGAGAGGATTACATCTATCCTCGGCGACTCCCCGCTTATCGAAAGCAAAAGTTCCGATATAGAAGATTTTGGGAATTTCATTTTGCCTCTTGGAAATAGCGAAACTTTTATTTGTAATAATTCAGGTCGAAAAAATATCAACAGCATAGCATTTTACGTCAATAAAGATCTTGCCGTGTTTCATCAGGCAAACAAGTACGTAGTCTGTAGAGACAAGGAACACCTTATTTCCATTATTAAGGCGTATCAAACATTACAAGATGCCGGACAAACAAATCTAATACACGATCATATTTTTAAGTTTGTATAAACCCATTTTATAAAACTGAGCCGAGGTCAATAAGCCTCGGTTTTTTTATGCCTATACTTTATTCCTTAAAGCATTTTTAGTTCTCCAATAGGCATTCAATACTTCAAAAAGGACTTTGACAAGCTAATTTGATAAAGCACAAAAAAAATCCTACATAATCCAACAGCAACATTATTAATGCATTCTATTATGTGGGCTTTTAAGCCACAATACTTTAAAGATGGATATCATCTTCCTTAGAAATTCTGCTGCATGGATGCAGGTTTTGTAATCACACAGACCATTTTCTTAATGCCATTTTCATTGCTTCCCGTTTAGCTTTTTATTGAAGAGCCAGTATGCTGTTTTGTTCCATTTCAAGAGCAAAGGTATGATCGTGTTCTTAACGCAGCCCCAAGGTCATGCAAGTTTGAAAAAAAATCTCCACCCAGGGGTAGTATTTTTTTCCAAAACCTTGGCGCTGCTAAACACTAACCTTTCATGCTCGTGAAACGAAACAAAGCATACTCCGGCTCTTTAGACGAATAAAAAAAATGTCAGAAATGAAAAACAACAGCATTGAAAACGGTAAAAGAGTGAAACGGAACTTCAGCACCTCCTCTCATTGCCGAATAAATCAAAAAAAAATAAATCAGAACAAAATCAATAACGCAAAAAAGTAGAAATCATGAACATCACAGGAAGACTTACAAGGGATGCGGAAGTACGCACAACGTCACACGACAAACAAGTAGTAAACTTTTCAGTAGCGACCAACGACAGCTACCGAAACAAGCAGGGCGAACGCATAGAGCAGACAACCTATTTCGATTGCTCCTATTGGATAACGGCTAAAGTCGCCAAGCTACTAACAAAAGGCACATTGGTGGAACTAACAGGCAGGGTAAGCGCAAGGGCGTGGACAGGTAATGATGGGGAAGCACATGCAGGGCTGAATTTCCATACCTCACAAATCAAACTGCACGGAGGTGGTAAGAAATCAGAAACAGTACAAGCTACCACAGGAACAAACAACAGCAAGGAAGAGGACGACCTCCCATTTTAAAAACGAGTATTCAAACAATTTTCAAACTTTTTAACATCATATATCATGGCACATAATATCAATTTCAACGAGAGAACAGGACGTTATTCATTTTTTAGCGTACAACAAAAAGCATGGCACGGTTTGGGGCAAATCGTGGAGCAGTACCCAACAAGCGAGGAAGCTATTAAACATGCAGGGTTAGATTACGAAGTCGTAAAATCCCCACTGTTTACCAAAGGTTCGGGTATTATCGAAACTGCCAACGGCATTGAGATTGGCAGTAACGAGTTGGAAGTACCTAACTACTTCGCCAACACACGCACCGATAACAATGCAGTATTGGGTGTTGTAGGCAAGGATTATCATATTGTACAAAACCGTGAAGCCTTTAATTTCTTTGATGCTATTGTAGGGGGTGGCGAGGGTATTCTGTACGAAACAGCAGGAGCGTTAGGCAACGGGGAACGCATTTTTATCACAGCAAAACTGCCCGACTATATCCGTGTAGGTAATGGCGATGATGTAACGGAAAAATATATCTTCTTAACGACTTCGCACGATGGTAGCGGAAGTATCACAGCCGCATTTACTCCTATCAGGATTGTATGCCAAAATACGCTGAATGCCTCACTACGTAATATGACCAATGTAGTTCGTATCAAACACACTTCGGGAGCGAAACAGCGTATCGAGAACGCCCACAAGATTATGGGATTGGCTAACACGTTGAGCAACCAATTAGAAGGCATTTTTAACGAGTGGACAAAGGTAAAAGTAACAGACCGTGAAGTAAGAAAGCTAATCCAGTTGGCACTTTGCCCAAACAAGGAAACGCTTGACCTCATTGCAAAAGGTGCGGAGGATGAAATTTCCACCGTGTTCAAAAATACCGTTGATGATGCGTTTAGCTATGCAATGATAAGCGACACTCAGCAAATGGCCACTACCAAAGGTACTCTGTTCGGGGCATACAACGCTGTTACAGGCTACTATCAGAACGTAAGAAATTACAAGAACGATGAAGCCAAACTGCAAAGTATTGTATTGGGTGGTACTGCCCAACTCAAATCACAGAAAGCATTTGAATTGTGTACTGCATTTGCTTCGGACGGTGCGGAAATCTTAAACCTAAATTAAATAACAACAGGCTACCGCCTTAAATGGTGGTAGCCTACTATAAACAATAGCGGAAACAATGGAAACTTATAAAGCAACGCTGAAGCACGACAAAGGCACGGTAACACTCACAGTAGTATCACTAAGCGGAAAGCAGGGAGCTATACAGCAGATAATAACCGCAGAGGGTTGTCCCGAAAGTGCCATTGCAGATATAGTACAGATTGACAACAATACAATACAGCAGGATATGAAAGCGAAAACAATTGATGAAGCGAAAAATCTGGCTAAAACCAAGAGCCTTGAAAAGCAATACAGGGATGAAGCTATATACATCATCTATTGCAATAGAACCAAGTATTTCTATGTAGATACCAACAGCCTGATAAGGCTTTGGGAACAGCTTTTAGGCTACTATGAAAACGGAGTTTATACCGCTGAAAAATCACATTCATAACATTAAAGCAGATACAATGAAAACAGAAACAATAGCCACAAAGTTTGTCCGCCACGATGTACCCGAATTACAATCCCTGCAAAACGCTAAAGTGTACCTGCTAAGGGAGAAACTGAACAAAGGCGAGAAGATGAACCGAGCCGAAAAGAACTGGCTTGCAGAAGCGGTGAACCGAAATGCCTTTTTTAAAAGAGCAGTTCCCTTGCAAGGGTATCGGTTTGGGTTTGAAGATGTGCTGAAAACCTATTTGGTGAAGCAATATGATAGTTGGCACGAATACAATGCCCCCGATAAAACAAGCCTTAGAGCCGTTGTTTATGGAAAGATTGACCAAATCGCACAAATCACAAATTAACAGGACAGCAATGTATATAACAGATTTAAACGGTTGCCTAATAGAAGTAACAGACCTTGATAAAGCTATCCAAATCACAGCGGAATACAAGGAATACAGGCACAAGGACAAAAGTTATTCGGAGTTCAACCAAAAGCAAAAAGCCTATTGGACGGATATGTACGAGAAACTGACAGCAATTAAAGTAAAAGTGACAACACATTAAAATCTTACAGCGATGAATACCAATTTTTTTAATCAGATACAACAGTTGGACTTCACAGGAGTATTACAACTGACCATTTCAAAAGGAATAGAAAGCAACCTAATTGTAACGGTATTGCTCAACAATGAGCAGTGCGGAGATAGTGCCAAAAACCTAATACCCCCATTAACATTTAATGCCACGCCACAAGAGTTCGACGAAGGATTTTTTGAGCAGATAAGCACCCCTATACAAAAGGTATCGGGCTTAATGGTGGATATGGAAAAATTCTTAAAGCAATTGGAAGAAGCTAAAAAGCAATCGGCAATCGAGAAGGACAAAGCCGATAAAGAGAAAAAGGAAAAGGAAGCCAAAGACAAGAAGTTTAAAGACGCTATGGCAAAAGCGGATGAACTGGAGAAAGAGGGCAAGTTTCGTGAAGCGTGGATGAAAGTTCCCGATATAACCGAGTTTCCCGAAAAAGCAGACGAGATACGCAAACGCAAAACTTCATTATCTGACAAGTTTGGAACACCAAGCCTTTTCGGGGCAATGGAAGAAGCTACGCCAAAACAGCAACAGTTGGAAGAAGTTACTGCCGATTATCCTATTGATGAAACAGGCGAAGAAGAATAATAAATGTGTTAATCCGAAAATTGAAAAGTTATGTTACTAGCAACGCAATTAGAACGAGTATTCATACTCAAAGATAAAGGACAGGACATCAAACTGACCGACCCCGAACCACGTTGGAGCGTAGAAGCTGTAATGAATTTTTACGCTAATCTGTACCCCATTCTAACAACCGCAAAAGTATCCGCACCGCAGATTAAAGATGATGCAGTAGAGTACAAATTTGAGAGCGTAATGGGTACTAAAGGTTAAATCAAAAATTAAAAACAATGAATTATGCAACGCAACATCATATCGGGACTTATCAGCCTGCCCGAAGAGAAACGGCAACAGCAGTTGCACCGACAGTTGGGCGAGTTTGCAAAATGGCTACAGAAGCCAAAGGATGCAAGCCAGGTGCAGAAAGACAAACAGAAAGCCGTACCAATAGCAATGCTACCAATGGTATTCTAAAGTGTACGTTCCTGCCCAAACTGCAAATAGCACAATCTGTACAGGCTTGTCAGAAAACGGAGAGGGATTTTTACAAGTCCCTTTCCAAACTTGCCGAACATTATAGCATTGAGCCGATACAGACCAAAGATTTTGAATTTCCCTACAATATTGCCTTGTCCATGTGGGATGTAGAAACTAAAGTAAAACGCACCAACTCCAATTGGGATAGTTTCAAATTAGTACAGGATAGTAACAGAATATTTCTGACAAGCGAGGAAAGATATAATACAGGTACAACCTTGTATTATATTCCAATTGTGCCACTCTTTAACATGCTCAAAGACCCGAAGTGTAAAAAAAATGCACAGTTGCTTATATCGGTATGCAGTTACCTGTATCATATTGCCGACATACCGTATTACAGGCAGGAAGACAGCTACCTGTATTGGATGTACGAAATGCACAAAGATTGGGTAGAACAGGATGATGAAACGGAAGATACAGAAACCTATAAGCGTGAATTTCGTGAAGCTGAATATGTTGGCGACCGTATAGAACAACGGATATTCAACCGCACCAATCTAAAGGTTTTTGAACAGCGTTTGAGCCGTTTTAAGTGCCGTGATACTTTCGACAACGAATGTTTGAATGTGGCTTACAATGCCTTCGCCCTTTATACGGAATATCCGACAGCAAGTGTTTTCAGAAACGCACCGATGCACGAAGAAGACCCAAATAATGAGGATTGCGAAAACGAAACCATCGGGATGGAAAAGTATATCTCTTTCATTGCCGATACCAAAGGTTGGCTGTATGAAAGCCTTTCGGATTGCATCAATAACGAGTTTAACGAATATGGTGCAATGGACGAGCCGACCATTTGCAAATCATTTGACAGAAGCAAACCAACACAGGCTAACCTTGATTTTGAGAACCGCCTTTTTGCCTTACTGGACGACCTATGCACACTATTATATGACTATAAAAGAACAGGAAAATGAACAACGAAAATAACATAGCCGAGACTTTCGGTACATTATACCATCCTAAATCCGCTTTGGTTTTCTATGAAGCCACAGGAACGGAAACTGCTATGTACGTGGAACATTTCGATATGGATCGCAACGGAACACCCATCAACGCCCACCCATTGACAGTAAAAGAAGCCAATGTACTGGCAAAATCATTACAGACTGATAAAGAAAAAAGTAAAGCCTTTTTAAAGCCAATGGGAATTTTACCGACCAACATTCTGCATATCAATCCGAGCGAAAAGGGCACGGTGCTATGGTACACTAAAGCACAGCAACGGAAGCTGTATTTTGTAAATGGCTTGGACATACCTAACGGAACGGCACAAGTACCGCCAATGCTTTGGTTTGCCAATAAAAACAACCTTGCAGTCTTTGCCCTTGCAACAGATAGAAGACCGACAGAAAAAACGCCATTGCATTATGCTCCCTTTTTCAATATCTATGAAGACGGCAAAGTGTGTATGGGTACGGTAACAATTGACATTAAAAAATCGGCTTCGGTTGAAGAATTTGTACAGGCGTGGGAAAGCTATTTTTTTAACAGCTATTTTAGCCACTTATTGGGAAGCCACAGCCCCATAAAAGGAAATTGTGTAAATGTATGGAAAGACCTTATCGGAACAGATAAACCCTTTCCTAAAGAAGTATTGAAGGGAAATAATAAAACACTTAAAAATCTATTGTGATGAATACGGAAAAAAAAGCAGTCCATTTTACGGACAACTATTTAATAAGCCCTACCAACCCGATTTCGGTAAACCTCATCGGTGCAGGTGGCACAGGTTCAAAAGTATTGACCGCCTTAATGGAAATAAACGAGAGTTTGATAGCTTTAGGACATGCAGGGTTGCAAGTACGTTTGTGGGACGATGATATTATAACAAGTGCAAATTTAGGCAGACAGCGTTTTTTTGAATGTGAAACAGGATTGTACAAATCCGTTGCATTGGTAAACCGCATCAACCGCTGTATCGGTTCAAACTGGAAAGCCGAAACAGCAAAATTTGAAAAGGATAAGTTTGGCAGACTGCCCGAAAATGCAAGGGCAACCATTACCATTACCTGCGTGGATAATGTGCAGGCAAGGTTTGGCGTAGCTGAAATCCTGAAAGAAGCAAGCTCCCGCAGACATTACCAAGACGAGCCAAAATATTGGCTGGACTTCGGCAATAGCCAAGATACAGGGCAAGTGTTACTATCTACTATCAGTGAAATAAAACAACCCCACTCAGAAAAGTACCAAACGGTGGCAAACCTGCCATTTGTTACAGAAGAATATGGAGAATTGCTAAAGCAATCAGAACAAGAGGACAACACGCCAAGTTGCTCACTTGCCGAAGCATTAGAGCATCAAGATTTATTTATCAATGCATCATTGACGCAAATGGGTTGCTCCCTACTGTGGAACTTGTTTCGCAGGGGAATGACAGAATATAAAGGATTTTTTCACAATCTGAAAGACTTTCGCACCCACCCGATAAAAGTCGCCTGACCCAAAAGTCGGGCGGCAAAAAGACACTCCCTCCCGATGGTCGGGGCAGTCTTTTTGCATCAAAGCGGTGCAACCCCTTTGCCAAAATGATAAGGCTCTGCGCCACCATCACGCATCATTTTATCAAAGAGGTTGTGTTCTATTTGTGTGGGATATTCATTATCCCATAGTTACATTTGGAGAAATTACTTTCTTTCGTGAGTTCAACGAAAAAGAAAGTAACAAAGAAACCACCATTACTCAAATTGTTTAAAATATTCATTTGCTATTTCGCATACGCCTGGACTGAAATATCGACCACCATCATAGGTAACCCTAATTGCCTTTTTGAGTTCTTCCGGGTCTGCTCCTTTTAGTATATATCCTTTTGCTCCGCAGTTGAGCATCTTCACCACATCTTTTACATCATCGTTTACGCTGAAGGCCAGAATACTGATATTCGGATATGCTTGAAGCAATATTTTGGTAGTGTCAAATCCATTCATTACAGGCATACTTATATCTACAACTAATACGTCAGGAACTACTTCTTGTTGTTCCATTTTTTCTATTGCCGATTTACCGTTATCTGCTTCAAATATGATTTCAAAATCATCATCGCTCTGAATAAATTTGCAAATACCTTCTCTAAGCAAATCGTGGTCATCTACGAATGCTACCTTAATTTTCTTTTCTTTTCTCATTTCCTTTATTTCTTTTAATAAGATTAAACACAACACCGAGAGGTTTAGGTAAATGGGACTTTTTGTTTGCGGGAGGTAGGTAACTATTAAAAAGATCAATCTCAATATCCCTAACATTGTAACAGTTGAGCCATTCTCGAAAATGGTCTGTCTCATCAGGTTTGAAGCGTACTATCTTTCCGTTTTTAAGAGATATGATGTATGTATCTATACAGAGGGAAAAGGCTGACAAGTGTGATACAGGGTAGCCAAATTCGGGGTAAAAGATTTCTTTGCTGTCCATAATCTCAATGTTTACTAAGTTAGCGGACCTGCAAAAAATAAGGCGCAGGCAAGCACACTTATCGGCATTAAGGCACTGGTACGCCTGACCCCCAAATAAGCGAGCGCCCACGCCTATGACGTGAGCGTTCCTACTTATCTGTTCCGGGGTTATAAAAATTACCAGTTTTTAATGCGGAACTTAAAGCAAAAACACTTTAAGATTTTTATATTTTAGGTTACAAAGATACAAAACTCGTTCTTAAATGAAAACACGTAGGTCAAAAAGGTTAGTTAATCTGCTTTATGGGATACATAGTTTTGTTCCAATACAGCCATTAAATCTGTTTGCTTATAGATAATTTTCCCTCCAATCTGTATAAACGGCAGGATATTATCATCCCTGTATTGCTGTAAAGTCCGTTTGCTGATATGGAGCATCTTGCATACATCTTCGCCTGACAGATATATCTCCCCGTTCATCACTGGACGGTAGTTTTGCAATATACTCTCGATGCTATTTTTAAGCCGCATTATCATTTCCTGATGGGTAATGATTTCTTCATTTTCATTCGTGAGTAAATCCATTTTCAACAGTATTATTCGGTTGGCCAGCTTCGAGTAAAGCCTGCACATCCGAGCGTTTATAATAGTTCTTGCGGTTCAGTTTGGAATATGGCAAAAAGCCTTTATCCTTGTAAGTCTGCAAAGTCCTTTTGGTAATGTTCATCATCAGGCACACTTCCTGGTTATCGAGCCATTTTTCATCTTTGAAAATGGGCGCATATTTATGTATGGCATTTTCGGTAAGCTCCAAAAGTGCCTTCAGTTCTTTCGTCATTCCGTCCAATGCAGATTTTTGTATTGCGATAACTTCCATAGTTTGCTCAGTTTTTCCGTGGAAGTTGAATTTATAAAGACTTAGCACTGAGCAGGAGAATGTTGCAGGGTTTGGCTTTGAGAGGCAGTGTTTGGCGGGTTACTATCCCTATAAATCAAAAAAATCGGATAACCTTTTGGGCTATCCGATTTGCTTTAAATCTGTATTATAATTATCTGCGTTGGGCAGGTTGTTCGGTATTTACCGTTGGCTTATCTTTTTTCTCACGGGAATAGACCCATAGCGATAACAACCCGAATATGATCAGTGCATAGGCTAACCATTTACCAATCCGTTCAACAAATTTAATAAATACCGAACTTTCATAAGATGAAAAGCCCTCTGCTCCCATAGGGCCGCGCCTGTAGAACTTTCTTCGGTTAATCCAATAACGAAGTCCCAAGCCGGCAACCAAAAATATTATCCCGATAACTAATGATGCGACCATATCAAATACACTTTAAATCCACATTTTAAATTTACGAAAAAATTCGCCTCGGCATACCTAAAAAAAGAAATCCTGCTCTTGTGGCAGGATTTCTTTTTTTAGTCGTTACTGTTAAACTGAAAACTTATCTGCTTTTCATTCCCGAAGCTGTCGGAAATCCAAACCTCAAAAGATTGAGATACGGCAGAAGTAGAAGTGTAATACAAACGAAACTGCTCCGTTGGCAATGTGTAAAGGTCATTTGGCAAGTACGGCGGTTCATCGTAATATCTCAATGTGCCTTGCCCGTCAAACTGGAAGTAGCGCAAAAAATACTGTGTATTGCTGTAGTTGCCTGTACGCTTTATAGTAATGCGTATTTCTACGGTTTGTCCGTTGGTGACATCTTTAGGCACAGGCATTACATTCACCTCGAAAGGGAAATCATTCTGTATTTGGAGTTCGTCATCTTTGCTACAAGATACCAATGTAACCGAAGCTGCGAGGATTGCCAACACTACATATAACGGCAGTAGCCCCATTCTGATTTTATTAAATATCGCTATCATTTTTTTATACGTTTTAAAAGTTAAACCTCAATCCCAAACCTGCCGATGGTCGAAACTGTTGCAAATCGGTACCCCAAAGAACTTTTGTACGCCCTTGTAGGACAAGTACAAAACGGTCGGACAGGTACGTTTCAAATGTTAAGCGACCACCTGCTCCGTAAATAAAATTGTCGTCGCTCAGAAGCTTTGCACCATCGTTCAGCATGGGTTCACCCTTGTTGATGGTTTCGTAACCGAATACCCCCGTTATGCCCAGGTTGAGGGCAATGTTCTTTCGGGCATCGCCTAACAAAAAGAAGCTGTAACCACCCTCTGCAGAATACGTTTCCTGCGGTATGCGCAGATCTTTATAATCGTGGTACCGGTGGGTATATTCCAATGCCCAAAGCTGATAGTTTCCGTTTTTACCATTTACAGTCATTGCTGCACTGATGTAGTAGTCATTACCAATCTTATCGTTCGATAATACGCCGGTACTTATCTCCAGTCCTTTCTGTTTTGGCAACATTCTTTGCGCCTGTACACCCGTGAAGCCTATCAGGACAAGCATCACGGTATAGATATACTTTTTCATATTCTTTGTTTAAATGATGATTAGAATTTAAGGTGCATATCGTTGATCAACTGGGCTCTGATTAAATCGGAATTTTCGACCTGCAAAGTCTGATGCCTACCTCCATTCTTCTCGAAAATCTCAATCAGCAACACCTTGTCATCGGCGATGGTAAACTGGTCTAACAGGAATACATTTTGCTCGACCGATTTTCCAGCGATACCGTTCAATGGTTTATAAGTTCTCAAAGGTGTTAATGGGCGCTCCTGTACTACTGTACGTTTGGCTACTTTCTTATCCGCTACTTTGAAATTGATAAAGTCAATCTCAAAAGGCACATTGGTACGGTTTCTCAATTCAGTATGGAAATAGTATTTGCCGTTGTGTATGTAAATCCCTTTCAGAACAAACTGAATACCGAAACTCTTAGCCCCGATATGCTTTACAATACGCTTGTCTTTCTTGTAAATGGTTTCCAATAGCAAGCCTGCCAGTGAGGGAGAATTATTGCCCAGTTCTTCAAAAAGCACATCATTTCCGTTTGCTTTCTCTACTGCCTTTTGCATTGTAAGCAAGTCATAGCTCAATGCTTCAGGACAGGAGCTGTAATGCACGTTGAAGCTGTAAAAACGCCCGTCATTAGTGATTACGGAGAAATTCGTTTCTGTTTTAAAATCCCTTACTGCTGCTTTTACACGCAGTACATTTTCAGCATCTTCCGCTTTTCCGGCAATCAGGTATTCGCTTCCCAGATCCACATATCGAATGGCGGTCGGAAAAATCAGGTGCGATGTTTTATCGTAGGTTACTTCCATACGGTAGGGTTCTATCTTGCCCAATGAAAGTGGTTTTCTGATGCTGTCCTGTGCATAGGACTGTATAGCAAAGCTGAGTATTAAAGCGAATGCCAAAAAGGTTCTTAAATGATTTTTCATTGTTTTACTTATTTGAGTTAAATATTATTTTTTAGACACAAGGAAGACCTGATAGCCTGCCTTTAGGGTAACTTTAGGTGTACGTACCTTTTTGGCGAAATAGCCCGAAATACCCTGGACTACGCCACGGCTAAGGTCAGCGGCAACCTGTTGTCCGGCATTTTGCGTTAGCATTACACTGGTGCCACCTGTCTGGCTCATATTTCCCGCCATTTCTGTGAGGGCATTCATTTCGGGCGAGTATGGAACGTATAAGCCCTGCTGTCCGTCCAAATCGTAAATTGTAATATCCACAGGGATGATGTTGCCCTCCAGTTCTATTGAGGTAACTTTCAGTTGTAGCCTGCCATTCTGAAATTTGGCATTGGCCGTAACAATGGTTCCTTTCGGAATGGTACGTTGAGGCGTGTTTGCCGGTTCCAATAGGCGCAGCTTTACGCCTGTTTCGCCAATAACAGTTTTTGCTTCATGTACACAGGCTTTGATACTGTTTTTTGGTTGCACTGCCTGGTCCACAGAACCGGCGGTGTAAAAACCACGATTCTTTGTTTCGCTATAACTGGCTAAGAAAGCACTATCGGTAGGTTCGCGGTACAAAGCCGATACGGCATTCTTCCTCACAGGTGTAAATCCTACAAAATGCTCCTTTTGATTAGTGACCGAAGTTCCTGTGACGGTGCTTTTGTCGGGGGCAGCTTCTCCAGTATTGGTATTGCCCTGTGGAAGATACTTAGCTGCCATTTGGTAGGATTTCTCCATTAATGTCAGTTGGTCATCAACGGTTGTAGGCTTTGGTACATCTTTTTCAGCCAGCTTTTCTTTCAGCTCGTCCAACTGCTTGCGGAGTTCCGTAGTTTCGGAATTGTTATCCTGATAAAACGAACCCAACGTGCTTTGTGCATTACGGTAACTGTTCAAGGCAGTATTGCCATTTCTTCCCGAACCTTTGCCACCGCCACCATAGTTGTTGTTTTCCTCGTCTTCATTAAGCTGCCCGTTGGTCGAATCTTCTTTACCTTCGGTATTCCAGTAGTCGGAAAGTGTTGCCAACGCATTGCGTTTTTCCTGCTCTTTGCGTTCGAGCATTTCCTGCTCGTAAGCCTTGCCCTTGTCAGCGGGCATTCCCGGTTCGGTAGCCTGTGGTACAGCATCGTTCAGTCCGATATTCTCCACTGCCTTTTTATCCTTAGACGGTTTAAATATCAGATACATACAGCCGAGAAATACCACGCCCATCAAAAGGAATATGAGTGGCTTTTTGAGCTTATCGACTTTGTTCTGTGTGCCATCTTGCAGCACATCAGCGGTTGTTGCCTGGTTCCCCTCTGTCACCCGGACAACCGATTTGTTGTTCTCATTTTCTTTCATAAAACTGATTTTTAAAAATTGTTGATACTGTGTCCTGTAATCTTGGCGGACTTCCATTTTTTTTGAGGACAGGGTTTTCGATATGCTCAATGACAATACCGTTACGGGACTTTGAGGTGTCGTAAAAAACTTTGCCGATAACCCCTGCGGTAAG
This sequence comes from Arcicella sp. BE140, assembly GCF_031456255.1. NCBI lineage: Bacteria > Pseudomonadati > Bacteroidota > Cytophagia > Cytophagales > Flectobacillaceae > Arcicella > Arcicella sp. BE140. Next base: position 365,147 of record NZ_JAVDUE010000003.1, read on the forward strand.
CAACAGATAACCTACGAAGAGGTATAGTGTATATTGATGCTGTTTGCGCAGTGGTAAGGCCCGCCAGCGTTCATCCAGCTTGTCAAAGTACCTATCCATATTTGCTCTTAATTTTTTCATAGCCTTACTGTTTCTGTTGTTATAGCTTGAAACGTTTTGGACTATTTGCCGTATTCAGCTTCGGATCATTGACCAATGCGACCGCCTCCATCGCTTTAGGTGCCGATAGTACAGACAGGTTTGCCAGTTCCGATTTTTTGAGCAATTGCCCGAAGCCGTCTTTTTTAATTACCTCCATCTTGTTGAGAGAGAATTTGCCATCCTGGTATTTTACCCACATATTACATTCTACACGGGGCTTGTCTTCTCCCGACCATTGCAGGTAACCGGTCAGCAACAAATTTTGCTCAGGCAGGGTGTCCGCACCTTTTTGGCAGTTTTCGAGGTACTTGCTGATGCTGTCTTTCAGTTTTCCGGCATACGCACCCTGCGTATGGAAATAGCCGTTATATCCTTTATCGGTAAGGATTTTGGCGAACGTGTTTAAATCTGATAATGCTTCCATAAGATTGTTTTTAGCGTTCGATAACCTCGACGTCTTTGTTTTCGACAACCGCAAACTTTTCGATATTGAAGCCCTGTGGGTTGTTGTCGGATCGAACGGAGTTGACGAGGTAGCAGGAGGTGATCAGGTTACGCCTGGTTACATTGCTCGAACGGATGATGAATTGTTTGGCGTAGGTACGTACCGCATAGGGGTAGTTGTCGAAGTTGCACACCACACTATCCACTTCTATGCGTTGCTGTACGTTACCCGAAATGATACGGCTGTAATAGCCTTTCTCCGACAAGTCCTTGTAATAATCGAAAGCACTTTTGTCCGCAAGGTTGAACGCCCTGCTCATATTACTTTCGATGGCGTTCTTATCGGGAGCCAGCGTAAAGAAAAGCTCGTGAAAACGTCTGACGTGCTCCCTTGCTTCAACCGGGCGGTTAATGCTGGCATCTTGCGATAAGGCAAGCATCAGGGATTTGCCATTATCCAGTACATAGATTTTCTGGCGTTGTTCCTCTGCAAAGCGGTAGGATCGCCATACGGCGTATCCTACCACGCCAAGGCAGAGGACAGAAAACAAAATGGCATATAAGCGTATCTGCCTAAAGCTGTTTTCTATATTTCTTAGCGTTTTAAATTCCATTTTTTGAATGATTAAATGTTTATCTATTCATCAGCTTACCGCCGATGTTTCCAACTGTTGAACCTGCTCCTGCTCCGGCAAGGTTTCCGGCTTTCATTGCAGTCTGGTTTACATTGCGTGTAAAGTTTCCTGCACCTCCGGCTTGGATTACCCAGCCCGTTACTGTCGGTATTGTGAAATACCCGATGATGCCTATAATCATAAAAATGATATAAACCGTATTGCTGGTATCGGGGATGTAGGTCGGGTCAGCCAGCATTGCAATGTCCCTTTCCAGTATGAGGGATTGTATTCGTGCAAGCATTGAGCTGAACAGATCCGAAACAGGAAGCCACAGGTAAACGCTCACATACCTCGTGAGCCACTGTGAGAGCGTACTCTGAAAGCCATCCCACACGGAAATAGCAAAGGCTATTGGTCCGAGTATGGACAGGACAATCAGGAAAAACGTTCGTATGGTATCAATGACCAAAGCTGCTGCCTGAAAAAGTATTTCCAGTAGATTGCGAAACCAATCTTTTATGGCTTTCTCGATCTTGTAGGCTTGCCTGTCCATATACATACCTGCCATTGTTCCAATGTCGGAGGGCGACCAACCCAGTTCATCCAGTTTTTTATCAAACTCTTCGTCTGATACCATATAGGCGGTTTCGGGGTTCCTTACCATTGCCTCATATTCCAGTTGGTCTTTCTGCTGTTGCAGCTTGTTCAGGTCAAGTACCTGGTCTTCGAGTATTTGGTGGGTTCCCGTTACAACAGGGCTTAGTACCGCATTGATGGTTCCCAGTACGATAGTCGGGAAGAACATAATACAAAGCCCTAAAGCGAATGGGCGCAGCAACGGGAAAACATCAATAGGTTCGGCACGGCTTAAAGCCTGCCAAACCTTTAATGCCACATAGAACAATGCTCCCAATCCCGCCAGTCCTTTAGCCACTGCCGCCATATCGCCTGCAAGCGGCATCATATCGTCGTAAAGCGAACGCAGGAGTTCGTGAAGATTATCCCATTCCATAGTTTACCAGTATTTTTGGTTAGCAGTTCCGTAGAGGTCAAGCACCCTTTGGGTATCATTTTTCTTTTTCGCTCTCAGGTAGCTTACAGAAATGTTCTTATTGGTGTAGTAGCGTACAAGGCTATGGTAATCCTTAACCTCTTTGTACACACGGTCAATAATATCCATGCGCTCTTTGTCGTTCAGTGAAAGGCTTGATGACGTTACGATCTGCTTTAACTCTTTCAGCAGTTCGGTACTCTCATTGAGCAGTGCTGAATAACCGTTGCCGATGGCGACCAATTCCTGCGGTTTGAAATTGGGGTCGTTCATCATCTTGCCGAAATTCTGTACATACATTTCGGACACATCGCCAACTAACAGTACAGTTTGCTGTACTTTCCGGGCATCTTTCACAAGGTTGTTGATAGCTTTCAGCTTATCGTAGTATTCCTTGCCCTGGTCATACACTTTTTTTACTTCGTTGAAGTTCTTTACCACGTTGCTCACGGTGGAGGAAGTCTGTACGATTTCGTTCGCACTGTTGAGAATACCCGATGCCAAATTCGCAGGATCGGTTACTACCCATTGGGCTTTTGCTGAAGGTGCTACGGCGAACATCAGTGCCGTACACACCAGATACAATACTTTTTTCATTGTTTCTGAATTTTAAATGTTAATGACTATTGATTTACCTTATCCCGCCTTTGCATTGCAATGTGCTTAATGGCGAGTTCTACATTGCCGTCGAGTTCGGAAGCGAGCTGCATCACTTCCATTTTTTCGGTTTCTTCAGTTGTGTATGCGAGATACTCTTCGAGGCTAACTTCGGTGGCATAGACTGCCGAGTGCGTACCACCTAAGCCAATCCAGACCTCTTTGTACAGTCGGCTGGCATCGTTGTTCATATTGATGGAAAGAACCTGTCCTTTCTCTTTGTCCGTAAGCCCCAGCATCGCCTGTATATCATCAAACTTGTTCATATACTTTCGCTGGTCGAGAAGGATTTTACAATCGGAATTATTGATGATACTTTCTTTCACTATGGGCGATTGGATAATGTCATCCACCTCCTGTGTTACGACAATCGCTTCACCGAAAAATTTCCTCACCGTCTTAAAGAGGTACTTGATGTATTCAGCCATTCCCTCTTTTGCTATCGCTTTCCAGGCTTCTTCAATCAGGATTAGCTTGCGGATACCTTTCAGCCTACGCATCTTGTTGATAAAGACTTCCATAATGATAATGGTCACTATAGGAAAGAGGATCTTGTGGTCTTTAATCGCATCAATTTCAAATACAATAAAGCGTTTGGAAAGCAGGTCTAATTGCTTGTTAGAGTTTAGCAGGTAATCATACTCACCACCCTTGTAGTAGGGTTCGAGTACATTCAGGAAGTTGGCAATATCGAAGTCTTTTTCCCTTACCTGTTTTTCCTGCAATACCTTGCGATAATCGCCCTGTACATACTCGTAGAAGCCGTTGAAAGACGGATACATATCGTCTGCTTTGATACGTTCTATATAACCGCTTACAGCATTGGAAAGAGCAACCTCTTCAGAGCGTGTTGGGGGTTCATCATCACGTTTCCAAAGGGTCAGTATCAAAGTCTTGATACTTTCACGCTTCTCGATGTCGAACACGCCATCATCAGTGTAAAATGGGTTAAAGGCAATGGGGTTGTCTTCGGTGTAAGTGAAGTAAACACCATCTTCGCCTTTGGTTTTTCCTTTAATAAGTTCACATAAACCCTGGTAAGAGTTTCCGGTATCTACCAACAGTACGTGTGCACCCTGTTCGTAATACTGCCTTACCATATGGTTTGTGAAGAATGACTTACCCGAACCTGACGGGCCAAGTATGAACTTGTTCCGGTTCGTAATAATCCCACGCTTCATAGGCAGATCAGAAATATCCAAATGGATAGGTTTTCCTGTAAGCCTGTCAGCCATCTTGATACCAAACGGAGAGGGTGAATTATGGTAGTTGGTTTCTTCTGTGAAGAAGCACAATGCAGGCTCGATGAACGTGTAAAAACTTTCTTCACTCGGAAAATCGCCTGCGTTACCCGGCATTCCGGCCCAATACAAAGTGGCTACATCAGTTGTGTTATGCCGTGGCTTGCATTCCATTAGTGCCAGCGCACTACCACAGTCGTTCTTCAACTGTTTCAGTTCGGCTGGGTCTTCTGACCAGGCCATAATGTTGAAGTGCGCACGAATGGAGGACAGCCCGAAGCTATGGGCTTCGTTCAGGTACTTTTCTATCCACTCTTTGTTGATTTGGTTGGCACGGCTGTAACGGGCCAATGAGTGCATATTCCTTGCTGACTTTTCAAACTTTTGCAGGTTGTCTTCGCTGTTATCCAAGAATATATACTGATTGTAAATGTGGTTACAGCTTAACAGTAATCCCACTGGTGCGGCAAAGGATAATCGGCAGTCACTACGGTCGGTAGATAGCTTTTCAAAACGTGTATCTGCCGATACCGTTCCGGGTAAATCGTCGGTATCGGATAAGGTGTGCAAACTCAACCTTTTGTTGCCGATGCGTACTTCTTCCGTTCCGAGGGCTATGTCCTGCATTGGTGTTCCGGCTTCCCTTGCTAGTGTGAGGTACTGCTCCAGTAATCCCTGCTTGTCTTTTGTTCCGATAATCTCATCTTCGCTAAGACGTTGCAGGCTAAAAAAACCACTGTCGTTAACGATACGTTCAAACTGTGCGACTGCTTCCATAAAGCGGTGTATCGTTTCCTTGTTCCTGATTTCCTTTGGTATCAGCGTACCCTTGCAAAGCGAACTGAAGTTGCTTTGCATCCGCATTCTTTCCTTAGTGGTCTTTGTAAGGAATAGGTAGCAATAGTGATTTAAGAACGGACGCTCGTTGAAATGTCGCTGGTAAGACTTTGATAAAAAGCTCTGGTCTTCCTGTGCCAAATCGGGAGCATAGTTCTCTTTAATGTACCAATCCTGTTTGTGAATGACCGTAAAATCAGGCAGGGTTTTGATGGCCTTGTGCCAGGCGGAATGAATGGCCTCATATTCGACAGAAGCTACTGTGAACAGTTCAGGCAAACGCACTTCAAAGCAGGCAGTAATATCAGCATCTTTGGAAAGGATGCAATTGTTCTCTACTGCCAACAATGGAAATTTGTTTTCCAGTGTGGTGGTCTTTGCTGCATTTCTCATAGGGCGTTTGATTTAGGGGTGAACTTTAAATAGCGATGCACAGGCTTCCGGCAAATGATGTATCGAGGATGCCGTTTATTCGCAGCAATTTTCATCAACCCATGTTCGCCGTATTTTCTATTGAGCGAAAAGGTCTGCCATATAATCAGCGAAGCGCCGCCTGTTCCGAGGAAGAGGCAGATGTAAGAGTTTACACCTGCCATATACAGTATCATCACCAATATGAGCGTACCGAGCAGCCCACCTGCAAAGATGAACAGGTATTGTGCTTTCAGCCCTCTAAACTCCACTGTTCTTCCAATGCCTTTGTTGATATTGTATTTCATAAGGCAAAGGATTAAAGGAAGAATGAACGTAAGATGGTAGCTGCAACAATCAGGAAGATACACGCACCAAACCACGAAGCCGCTGTCTTCGATGTGTCAGGATCGCCGGAACTGAACTTGTTGTACACCTTAACGCCTCCGATGAGCCCAACCACCGCACCGATAGCGTAGATTAACTGGGTTGCGGGGTCGAAATAACTTGTTACCATTTGGGTGGCCTCGTTGATACCTGCCGAGCCGTTTCCCTGTGCGAAAGCACCAATTCCTGACAGCACTGCCGCTACTGCCAGCAAACCTTTTTTTCTTTGTTTTTCCATAATTGAAACGCATTATTTTGTTACTGTTTATCCCGCACCTTGCGAGCTTTCGGGACAAATGTCTTATGGAAAAAGAGGGGTTATAAGAATGTGGCAGTCTAAGGAAGTGTTTGGCTGTGAGTGGCTTTATAAGAAGTGTTTGGGCAAAAAGAAACGCCAAACTTTTTACAGTTTGGCGTTTACTAATCCGGTTTTCATTTACATCTTTCGCCCCTTTTTTCTATCTGGTTTTTCAGTGGTTTTTTGCAGGTTCTTTTCGGTTTTAAGGTTGCTTTTAATCAGATCCGCAAGAAAGGTTTTTTCCCAGGGTATTTGCTTTGCGGTAAACTGTAATGTCAATCCCTGCTTTGCCAGTCCGTGTGTTAATTCAAAGCCGTAGTGCCTGTTCCATCCAATCCTGTCAAGCAGTCTTTCAGAAGGAAAACTCACAGCGATTAAATCTTTGGGAAGCTCTTTGATATTCCGGTAATCAGGTTCCTGAAATTCGTGTGTCTTTGGATTGTATGGAATGGTGTAGGTTCTTTTATCTTCATCATAGTAGTTCTGGATATCCGAGAATACAATTCCCTTAGAAAGAAAATCGTCTTTAGGTCGTAGCATATCCATACGAATGTCCACATAGAACGTATGCCCTACAATATCTACCGTTGGGAGCATCCCTTTATTTACACGCAAATCGTAGGCTTTCTGGTCAGTTACATTACTTTCCGGCCTGATTTCTGACTTTTTCTGCTGAATACTGGCTATCCAATCAATGTAGCCTCTTGCATCATCAATGTTGTGAGGTACGGACTTTCTCTGCCCTGACATCTTGCTATCATCAAGCCCAATAACAAAGCCGTGATTAGGGAACTCATCTGACCTGTAAACAGTGATAAGATTATTTACGTCTTTGTCGGCAACATTGTTTTTGTGACTGGCTATTGTATATCCTTTATATTCCTCGAATATGTAATCAGGGTCATCTTTACTAATCATACCTGTACTATTAAATTGATTGACAATACTTTTTATCTGCTTGCTACGCCTTTAAAAACAAAGGGGAGCTATCTTTTCAGACAAACTCCCCAATGTCAAAATCACTGAGATCACTTTTCCGCGAGGATGAAGAACTGTTATCCGTTTCAGTTGAAAGTGTGCCATCCAAAAGCTCGGCAATTTTTCGGGATGCACCTTCTATTGAATTTTCCAGTAGGCTGAATAATTCAGTTCCCTGTAATTTCTGAACTATGGCTACCGCTGTTTCCTTTTGAGCCTGCTCCAAACTCTCTTTTTGAAGCAACGCCCCTACGGAGCTTAGTTCGTCGTAGGTAACCCCTTGGGCAAGACTGTTATCGCCACCGGATATCCCGTACCTGTTCCATTCTTCTTCCTCTTCTTCCAAATCAGGCATGTTACTGAAAACTTCGTCCAGTTCTTCCTGCGGAACCTGAATGCCGACGATTTCATTCTCGTCGTATTCAATGTCTAAATTATCGGGGTTTATCACCTGTTCCGCTATTTGGCGTTCTTTGGCGTTCTTTGGCATTGAAAGGCTTCTTACTAGCTTAGGTTGCCCCATAATATCGGGCAGGTTCGGATTGACTTTCTCCTGTGTCGGTTTTTGCGGCAACCTTTTATGAATGACAATTTTATCCTGTAATAGCAGTACAATGACGATTAGCAGGCATATCACAATTATTATTTCCATAATCAAATACTTTAAAAAATGGGTTTAAACTTTTCGTTAAAATCATCTGTGATCGCCTTTTCAAACATTTCAAAATGATGTTCAAGTATATTATCGAGGTAGGCGTACAAGGGTATCTCATCCTTGCCAATTACCTGTACAATGCGGGATAGCCGTTCGTGATATTCCTGACGGATATAAATGCTTTTATCCCCTCGTTTTGTCATTGAGTGGGTTTTCAAAAAATGATCGCCATAACCTCCATCAAGGGTTTTCTTGGCCCTATTTCTTTCTCTCTGTGAGGGTTTGCCAGGTAATATGTCATCCTGTTTTTCTACATCCTTTATTGTGGGCTTTTCCGGTTCTTCAGGTGGTTCGGGCGGAAGCTGTATGCCATCTTTTTTGATACCGTCCACCATCAGGTTCATCATCAACTCTTCGTTGATGTCCGGGATCACTTTTCTTTTATTGTCTTTCTCCATAGCACCTATAATTGAATAATTTTTAAAAACTCATTGATAAAATGGTCTAACTGGCAGGCTTTCATCAATCGCTCATCAGGGGGCATTAATGTTGAACGGAAAACCGTTTTGCTGTCCATTTCACTTTCTTTGCGAAAACGGGTGCTGCTTTTGATCTGGCTCTCCATCAGGCTTAACCCCAATTGTTCAATAAGCTGATTGTACACATCATATAAGGGGGTGCTTTCCCGTCCATCCACCTGGTTCCAAAACAGGTTAATGGTTTCTATGGAAGTTTCACCCTTTTTCATAATCACATCCTGCAAAAGCTGGGTGAATATGAGCGTACTTTCCATTACAACACGGTCAGCCGTGATGGGCGTAAAGATGTGGTTCATCCCTGCCAATGCTTGCAGTATGCCGGGAGTATTCACAGTTCCGGGCAAGTCAAAGAATACTACATCAAACTGAACGGAAGCGTTTTTTACATATTCGTGGGCCGCTTCCAACACGCTATCTGCTTTGTGCTGCATAATCTCATAAGCCTTTTTATTGATACTCATAAATTGCTTATACGCCAGTTTTTTCAAAGCCTCATTTTCCATTACCATAGCCAAATCACGAGCCTTCATTTTCATCAGGCTGTGTTGAGGAAAATCCGCATCAAATACGGCTACGTTATAGCCTAACCGGTAGTGCATGATACTTGCAACAAGCGTAGTAAATGTGCTTTTGCCAACTCCGCCTTTTTGTGAAGAAAAGGCAATAAACAGGGGTTTCTTTCTTGTGTCCATATATTTAAAATTTAAAGTTTACTTTTTCCGTTTTCAGCCTTGCAGGCTTTCAGGCACGCCGCACTGATTTCATGCTTCCTTGCAGTGTAGCTATCAGGTTTGCCTGCGAGAATTTCTGATGGCCAGCTAGCTTCCCGTAAAGCGGGATTTCTATCTCTCCTGCATGTTATCAGTCAGGTCTGCCGTCATTACCTCATTCCGTCCGTCATCCGTTCTGTCAGGCAAGCCTGATATTTGGATTGCAGGCGTTCACGCTTTCTAACATTCCTGCTTTCTTGCATTCCTGCAATCAGGCAGGCAGGATAGCCCGCAGTATTGAATGCTTTCCATCTGCTCTTCCTGAAGTACGGGCTGCCTGGCTTCCTGCCAACATTCAGGACAAAGAACCAAGCAATTTCATTCGATTGTATAGCGATGGCACTGTTTGGCATACAGAGGCACTATTTGGCAGTGTGATGCAGTGCAATGCTTCGGAAATCAGGGGCTTACTTTGTATTGTGATTTTTATTAACGGATTTATGCAAAAGCCTTTTGACAAATCGAGGGTAACAGTAACGGCATCGAGCCGTTTTCCCTGTTACATTCAATCCGTCCCGCAGGGCGGATTTTTGTGTTCACCAGAACACGGCAAGTTGTGTTTTGAGGCACTCGAAACCGAGTTCGTGCCTCAAAACAACTTGCCCTTTGCAGGGGGCAGAAAACACCTTCCGAAGTCAGGGTTTTGTTTGAATTAAAAATGGATTAGTGATGAACGAGAACACCAACAAAAAACAGAATAAGGGCGGACGGACCCCAAAGACCGACCCCAGCGTCCACCGCCACGTTTTTCGTCTTACAGACGAAGAGAACGCCAAACTTTTGTCGCTTTTTGAAGCATCGGGGATGTCCAACAAAGCAAAGTTTATCATTTCACTGTTGTTCAGTAAGGAGATGAAGTCCGTCAAAATTGACAAAGGAACGGTTGATTTTTATATGCGGCTGACCTCATTTCATAGCCAGTTCCGTTCCGTTGGCGTGAATTATAACCAGATTGTTAAGCTCCTGTACAAACATTTTACCGAGAAAAAGGCGGCTGCATTCTTATACAAACTGGAAAAACAAACGGCTGAAATGGCGATGTTATGCCAAAAGATCATTCAAATATGCGAGGAATTTGATGCAAAATATCTAAAAAAATAGCCGCAGAAATGATAGCAAAAATTGGCAGAAGTGGAAATTTATACGGAGCATTGGCGTATAATCAGCTTAAAGTGGATAATGAAAACGGGCAGATTTTGCTCGCCAATAAGATAATTGAAACCACTAATGGGCATTATTCAGTGGCACAATTAGCCCAGTCGTTTGCTCCATACCTGATTGCTAACCGCAATACCGAGAAACACACGCTGCATATTTCACTTAATCCTGCCCCCAAAGACAAGATAAGTGATGACAAGTTCCGCGAAATGGCAGAGGAATATATGCGGGAAATGGGTTATGGTGAACAGCCGTTTGTAGTGTTTAAACATACGGATATTGACCGCAGCCATATCCATATTGTATCGGTTTGTGTTGGCGAGGAGGGCAAAAAGATTTCAGACAAGTTTGAAAAAATGCGGTCTATGAATGTATGCCGCGACCTGGAAAGGAAACACAACCTGATACCTGCAACGGATAAAGAGCGCAATCAGAACGATAAGATTTTTCGCCCTGTGGATTACCGGGCTGGCGACGTGAAAAGTCAGATCGCTTCAGTGATTCGGCATTTACCCAATTATTACCAATACCAGACCTTGGGCGAATACAACGCCTTGCTTTCCCTTTTTAACATCACTACGGAAAAGGTTGAGGGAGAATTACAGGGGACAATGCGGCAGGGATTGCTATATATTCCCTTAAATGAAAAAGGAGAAAGAGCCGGGCATCCATTCAAGGCTTCCTTGTTCGGGAAGAATGCGGGGCTTCCGGCTTTGGAATTGCATTTTGAAAAGTGCAAAACGGCTTTAAAAAACAACCCGGCTCAAAAGACCCTGCAATCAGCCGTTACCATTGCGCTGAGATCTACCAGGGATGAACTTAGTTTTAAAAAGCAATTGGCAGAACAAGGCATTAATGTAGTGGTGCGCAGAAATGATACTGGACGTATCTACGGGATAACCTTTATAGATCATAATTCCAAAGCTGTTTGGAACGGCTCACGTTTAGGAAAGGAACTTTCAGCCAATATCTTTAATGATTATTGGAACAATGATATCAAACCGGATTTTAAAGAGCCTGCCATATTGCAGCCAAAATCATCCCAAACAAGTGACAACGATCTTCCACAAGAGGAACCACACCATTTTTTCGACTTCATATCTACCAACAAGCACGAAGACGGTTTGATTGAAGCATTGGGAGGATTGTTGCCCGAAGCCCAGGGCGATGACTACCAGGAACAGGACTTTGCCAATAAGATGAAGAAAAAAAGGAAACGGAAGAGAGGGCAGCAATAACCTGATTAAAATACAATACCTTCTAATCAAAGCTTTCCTACTTAAAAAGAAATTATTATATTTGCCAAATAATGTCAAGACGAATTTATGTCAACAATTTTCGGCAATAGACTAAAAAAGCTTCGGGATGAAAAACAAATCACCCAAAGACAGTTAGCTTCCATTTTGGAAATTGACACTGCCACCTATTGTAAAATCGAAAAGGGAGATAGACGTGCTAAACGTGAACAGGTATTAGAACTTGCCAACACACTAAAAGCCGATATAAAAGAGCTTTTGAGATTATGGTCAGCAGATAAAGTTTATGATATTGTTGCTGAAGAAGATGAAGCAGCTCAAATTCTAAGTCTAGTTGCTGAAAATATTACAAATTATAAACGTCAAAAAGCGAAGTTATGAAACCATTACTTAAATATAGGGGCGGAAAGTCAAAAGAAATTCCTTACTTGGAAAAACACATCCCAAAGTTTTCTGGACGCTATATTGAACCGTTTTTTGGCGGCGGGGCTTTGTTCTTTTACCTAGAACCTAAACAAGCTATCATTAATGACATTAACTCAAAATTAATGTCGTTTTATAAGGGTGTTAAGCTGGACTTTAGTAGTCTGCAAAAAGAACTTTCTAAAATAGAGAAAACGTATCGAGTAAATCGAATTAAGTTTGAAGAACTAAAAGGCAAGACACCCAATTTACGTGTAGATGATAATAACGAAACTCTTTATTATCAAATTAGAGACATGTTTAATGATTTGGCAACTAAAAAATATTCGGATGCCTTGCTGTACTTTTTCATTAACAAAACGTCATATTCGGGAATGATACGTTATAATTCCAAAGGAGAATTTAATGTTCCCTATGGAAGATATGCGAACTTTAATACGTCGTTAGTAACGATAGCTCACAGTCAGCTACTTGCCAATACTGAAATATATAATCTTGATTACAAAGATATTTTTAAAATGGCGAAGGAAGACGATTTTATGTTTTTAGACCCTCCTTACGATTGCATTTTTTCCGACTATGGAAATGCAGAGTATAAAGACGGATTTAACGAAACAAATCATATCGCACTGGCAAAAGCTTACAAACAGCTAAAATGTAAAGCATTAATGGTAATTGGAAGAACACCGTTAACCGAACAATTATATGGAGATATGATTGTGGACGAATACGGAAAATCTTATGCTGTAAATATACGTAACAGATTTAAAGCTTCAGCTTCTCATATTTTAATATCTAACTATGGCAATGTAATTAATGAGCAAATTTCCGAATTGGAATTAGAACAAGCATTGTCACTATAAAACGTTATGGCAAGAATAGATAGCAAGGTGATTTTCGTTACAACATCGCCTCGAACACCGAGTAAAATGATACCCGAAATAGAGCTATTGAATACTCATTTTGCCGGGCAGAAATGGAATATAGAAACACAAAGAGCATTTATGGAATTGTTGAAAGAGGAAAACTTTTTCAATGGGGAGGGTGCAAATGACCCTGCATTTAGCGCAAGGGATCGAATTAACCGTGCGCCCAAAGCACTAGGTTTTGTTACTCTTTCACCCACAATCTCCCTAACACCGGCAGGTGTAGAATTAGTAAATTCTGCTCGCAAAGATGAAATCTTTTTACGACAACTACTAAAATTTCAGGTTCCTTCTCCATATCATAAACCTTCCGCCAATTCAGCAGATTTTTGGGTAAAACCATATCTTGAGCTTTTTCGACTAATTCGCCATTTTGGTTCTCTGAAATTTGATGAACTGATGATCTTTGGGTTACAGTTAGTTGACTATCGAGAGTTTGATACCATCGCTTCTACAATCAATGAATTTAGAGCAGCTAAAGCTCAAAACGAAGGTAATTACAAGAAGTTTCGTTTTGAATATTTGGACCAAGAGTTGAGAACGATTTATGCCGACGAAATCATTGCGGGAAATACAAGAACCAGAGAGACGAACGACGCTTCAGTTGCTAAATTTCTGAAAACAAAAGCAAGTAATATGCGAGACTATGCTGATGCATGTATCCGCTATTTACGAGCGACAGGTATCGTAAACATTTCACACCTCGGCAAAACAGTTTCAATTATTCCTGAAAAAGTTCAGGAAGTCGATTTTTTCTTGGCACACACAGATAGAGATCCGGTTTTTGTAGATAATGAAACACAATACGTCACTTATCTTGGAAATGCTGAAACCCCGACTCTATTAACTGATGACAGAGGATTACTTGAACAAAAAATCAGTTCCGAATTTCCGTATGCTACAATATCTGAAACAGCAACGCTGCAAGAACTTAAAGATATTTTCGCGGATGAACTATTACATCGAAAAGAGGAAATCCTTAATGAGCAGATAGCGGCAATAAAAGATTATCGTTTATTTGATGATATTAACTCAACATTTGAGCAAATACTCGACAATTCGTTATATGATGCTCCTCTGATGCTAGAATGGAATACTTGGCGGGCAATGACAATGTTGGATGGCGGAAACATCAGAGCAAATTTGAAATTTGACGACTTTGGAAATCCTATGTCTACAGCTCAAGGAAATATGGCTGACATCATTTGTGATTATGAAACTTTTGGATTAACCGTTGAGGTTACTATGCAAGGTGGGCAACGGCAATATGAAACCGAGGGCGAACCTGTTACCAGACATCTTGCAAAAGTGAAAAGGGAAACCGAAAAGCCAGCTTATTGTTTATTTATTGCTCCAAACATAAATGAAGCCTGTATTGCCCATTTTTATGCGTTGCACAAAATGAATATTAGTTATTATGGAGGGACTTCTACTATTGTACCTCTTCCTTTGAGTGTTTTCATAAAAATGGTAGAGGACTCTCATAAGGCAGCCTATATTCCTGAACCAAATCACGTTCAACGATTTTTTGAACGTTCAAATGAGTTAGCAAGTATAACAAACAATGAGCGGGATTGGTATGAAGGAATAACCGCAGAAGCATTGAATTGGTTAAATAAGTAATTTTTGTAAACTCAGAATACCAGGTGACTTTGCCCCGTCCCACGTTCGTCCCGCCAAACGCTGCCACTCAATGCCACTGACTGCCACATTACTATGACCACTCTTTAGAGCCGTTAAATTCACGCCCGAACATTAAATCTAAAGATAATGCAGGGAGAAGACGATTTAAGAGGACTTGCCAAGATAATGGCTTTTATGCGGGCAGTCAGTATTCTTTTGGTGCTGATGCATCTTTATTGGTTCTGCTATGGTTTCTTTTTAGGGCGTGGCTGGACGTTGGAAGTAATCAATAAAATTTTAGGCAATTTCGACAGAACGGCAGGGTTATTTTCACACACCTTATACACTAAAGCATTTGCGCTGGTTTTGTTGGCTTTGAGTTGCTTAGGTACGAAAGGCGTAAAGAACGAGAAAATAACCTGGTCTAAAATTTACGTGGCTCTGGGTGTTGGCTTTGTACTGTTCTTTCTGAATACCCCATTGTTAAAACTATCTCCTGCAATAGGTACATTCCTTTATATCCTTACAATCTCTTTAGGTTATATCGCTCTGCTGATGGCAGGTGTATGGATGAGCCGACTGCTTCGCACCAATCTTATGGACGATGTTTTCAATAACGAAAACGAGAGTTTCCAACAAGAAACAAAGTTGATGGAAAATGAATACTCCGTCAATCTGCCTACCAAATTCTATTACAAGGACAAATGGAATAATGGCTGGATAAATATTGTAAATCCATTTCGTGCATCAATCGTGTTGGGAACACCAGGTTCCGGTAAGTCCTATGCCATCGTGAACAACTACATCAAACAGCAGATTGAGAAGGGTTTCAGCATGTACATTTACGATTTCAAATTTGACGACCTTTCTACCATTGCCTACAATCACTTACTGAAGCATCGGGACAAATACAAAGTGCAGCCAAAATTCTATGTGATAAATTTTGACGATCCCCGCAAGAGCCACCGCTGTAACCCGCTTAATCCCGACTTTATGACGGACATTTCAGATGCCTATGAAGCGGCTTATACCATAATGCTGAACCTGAACCGAAGCTGGATACAGAAGCAAGGGGATTTTTTCGTGGAAAGCCCAATTATCTTATTGGCCGCCATTATCTGGTATCTGAAAATTTATAAAGATGGTAAATATTGCACTTTTCCGCACGCCATTGAATTGCTGAACAAAAAGTATTCGGATGTATTTACAATACTTACCTCATATCCTGATTTGGAAAACTATTTATCCCCCTTTATGGATGCATGGCAAGGTGGTGCGCAGGACCAGTTACAGGGCCAGATTGCATCTGCAAAAATTCCGCTGTCTAGAATGATAAGCCCACAACTTTACTGGGTAATGACCGGCGATGACTTTACCCTCGACATTAACAACCCGAAAGAACCTAAAATTTTATGTGTCGGAAATAACCCCGACCGTCAAAATATTTACTCTGCAGCACTGGGCTTATACAATTCGAGGATCGTAAAGTTGATAAACAAAAAAGGCCAGCTAAAGAGTTCTGTAATAATAGACGAGTTGCCTACAATTTATTTCAGGGGACTGGATAACCTGATCGCGACGGCCAGAAGTAATAAGGTGGCCGTTTGCCTGGGCTTCCAGGACTTTTCTCAATTAACCCGTGATTACGGCGACAAGGAGAGTAAGGTAATTCAAAATACAGTTGGTAATATATTTAGCGGTCAAGTTGTCGGCGAAACGGCAAAGAGCTTATCGGAGCGATTTGGTAAGGTATTGCAGAAACGCCAGAGTATGACTATTAACCGTAATGATAAATCAACTTCGATATCTACCCAGTTGGATAGTTTGATACCTGCCTCTAAAATTTCAACTTTGACACAAGGTATGTTTGTTGGTTCGGTATCTGATAACTTTGATGAACGAATAGAACAGAAAATATTTCACGCTGAAATTGTGGTGGATAATGAAAAGGTGGCTTCAGAAACCAAAGCCTATCAGAAGATACCGCAGATCCTCTCCTTTGTGGATGAGCAGGGCGAGGATAAAATGAAACAACAGATTGAAAGCAATTACCGACAGATTAAGTCGGACATTTTGAGCATTGTTGAGAACGAAATGGAGCGCATCAACAATGACCCAAACTTGCAGCATTTAGTACAGAAGGGGTAAGTGAAAGGGAGGTTTAAAAATGATCTCCTTTTTCCATATCTATTCAGTCAGGTTTACAGCACTCCACGGGGCATATGAATACCTTTTACCCGCACAATGCTTTCCGAAACCTGTGGAGCTTCTTTTTGTTTTTCGGTTTGTGCTTCTTTGGGGCTTTCCTTAGTTTCGGGCGTTATGGATAGCTGTATCTTTCGTTCCACCGCAGCCAGCTCCGTTTTAAGTTCGCTCAACCGGCCTTCTTTAGACCAGCTTCCGTTGATCATTTCCTGAAGAACAGGAAGGTCTTTTTTGAGTTCAGCGATTTTCTCCTGTTCCTGCTTCACATAGCCAGGCAGTTTTTCCAATGCGTTTAAGAAATTCATTGTGGCCAGCTTTTCATCTTTGGCGATGATGCCGTTATTATAGGTGTATTTGATATTGCCCTCACCCTGCACCAAAAAGCGGTTTACCCGAATATCTACTCCTTCTTTTTCTGATACTTCGGTTTTAACCAATAGCGAAAACCCATACAGGCTTCCTATTTCTTCATACTGTCCACCAGTGCGGGATTTGTCGGCAAGATGGTTGAGCTTCGCACCAATTTGTTTAACATCCGCATTGGGTTGTAAGCCGTCTAACTGAACAGGGTTCGCTATAGAGCCGTCTGAATGTCTTTGCATACGCTGTTGCAAATTTTCCCAATCGAGGCTCATTCGGTTCAACCGGCTTTGAGAGGCTTCCAAGAGTTCCGTAAAGTCCTGTAGTTTGTATTTGGCGCGGAATTTAGACCTGTTAAATGCCTGCTTTTCACTTTCCAGTCCGGCAATCTGTTTTTCCAATTTAGCTTTGTCCAGCAGGTCAGTATTTCCCGATAGTATTGCTACATATTCTGAGAAGTTCATTCCCGATTGTTCGTCCATACTGCCCTCATCAATGGTTCGTTTACCGAGATTATTGGTCTTTAGTTGGTCGATAAATAGCTGTTTATTGTACAGCAAGTTGAACTTGTAACTGTCCAATGATTTTTCTACAGCGTAAATAATCACATCTACTTTGTTGTCTGCAAAGAACTTGGCAATCTCATTGCCCTTACGTATGGCCCGGCCATCCCTTTGCGCAAGATCGCTTGGTCGCCAAGGTGTATCTAAATGATGAATAGCAACGGCTCTTTTCTGGGCATTCACACCTGTTCCAAGCATACTTGTAGATCCAAACAGCACGCGGATTTTACCCTCGTTCATTCCTTTGATAAGTTCCTTACGGTGCTTATCATTTTTGGCTTCCTGTATAAAACGGATTTCGTTTGTTGGTATGCCATGGTCTTCTACGAGCTTACGCTTGATTTCGGAGTACACGTTCCACTCGCCAGGTTTATAGGTTCCCAAATCGGAGAAAACGAATTGCGTTCCCTTCTGTGCATTATATTGGTTGTAATATTTGACAATGTTTGCCGCACAATGCGAAGCCTTGTTGTCGGGGTGGTCAGCATAAGCTCCACTTACCATGCGCATGTCCAAAGACATCTTGCGGGCATAATCCGTAGCAATCAGCATCTTTGCCTTTTCTTCACTATCACTTAACTTAGGTCTGCCCAATAGTTCTGCATTTCCTGTTTTGGCGAACTCCATAAGTTTTTGGATAAATACCGCCTGGTCAGGAGTAGGCGGTATGTTATAAAGCACCTCGTTCTTATTCGGACGATCAATGCCAATATCTTTCGCTGTTCGGTAGTCCGTAATTTCAGAATAGAATTGAGCAAGTTCCGGTACTTTAATAAAGTATCGGAAACGTTCTTTTGCTACGATATTGTTGGCAACTGAAAACTCATAGTCGGTAGTTTTTCTTGCATAGATTGCTGCCCATGCATCAAAAGAATGGATACCCTGTTTTTCCATTGCCCTTGGTCGCAGGTATTTAAACAACAGATACAACTCAGTTAAAGAGTTGCTGATGGTAGTACCAGAAAGAAAGGTTGCTCCCATGTCCGCATTGGTACGTTCCTGAATGGTACGGATGGCAAAAAGCAGGTTCATCGCCTTTTGGCTTCCATCCACATTTCCCAACCCGGCTACCCGTGTATGTCTGGTATTAAACATCAGGTTTTTGAATTGGTGACTTTCGTCCACAAACAAATGGTCAATGCCCATCATCTTGAAGTCCACCACATCATCTTTGCGGTGTTCGATATCGTGTTGCAGGGTCTTCAACTTTACTTCGAGGTTTTCTTTCCGCTTGATTACTCCGGCAAGCATTCCCCTGGTTACTTCCTTGCCTTGCGATTGCAGGGCATCAAGGTTGCGCTCCACGCTCTCCAGTTCTGTTTGGAGGATTTCCTTTTGTAATTCGGGAGATTGTGGTATCATTCCGAATTGGTCGTGCGTGAGGATCACACAATCCCAATCGTTGTTTTTAATATCGCCGAAAATGCGCAAACGTTTCTGAGGCGTAAAATCTTCCTTACCGGGAAACAAAATTTTAGCATGCGGATAAGCGGTACGGTAGGCTTCGGCAATTTCGTGCACATTGCTTTTAAGTCCAATAATCATTGGTTTATGGGCCAGTCCCAAACGCTTCATTTCATGTGCAGCGGTACACATAACTAATGTTTTTCCTGCACCTACCTCGTGGTCGCAGATAGCACCATTGTTCAGCTTTATCATCCAAACGGTGTCCTTTTGGCTGGAATACAGATCCTGGATGCCGAGCGCCTTGCGGTCTAATCCCGGAAAGTCCTGGTGCGTACCGTCATAGTTTGGCCGAACAAAGCAGTTGAACGTGTCGTTGTATTGGTCGGTAAGCCTGTTTTTGAACTCATCGTTTTGGGCGTGAAGCCAGTTAGTGAAGGCGGTACGGATTTCGTCAATCTTGGTATTGGCCATTTGTATGGCCTCCATATCCCGTACCTTCACTTCCTGATCACCCATCATCACTTTTTTGGTAATATCTGGCGTGGTATTCACCAAAGCATGTTTGAGCAAGGCAACCCCGTCAAATGTCCGGCTTTCAGCTTTGACGGCATATTTTTCCCATATATTCATATTGCCCTGATTACACTTTACGGAAAAGTCATCGGAGCTTTCAGAATAGTGGATATTCACATCCGCATCGAATAAATGCGAAGCAAATCGGGCATAAATACCTGTAGGTATCCAACGTTCGCCGAGGTTAAAGTCCAATTCTTCAAATTCAATACGTCTTGGCCGGGCTTCCTCCAATACAGTAAGGCTCGCTTTGGCCTCGGTATCGTCGGGATTATTTTCAATGTAGGTTCTTACATTGTGGCCTTTCTCCACCACGTTTCCGGCAATCCATCGTTCGGATATTTCATATTCCTTTTGTAAGGGGTTATAGTAAATACGTCCGTGTAAAGCATCTTTCAAAGCATCATCAGGCATACCGCTTATTTCGGACATATAGCCCAAATGCACGCTTCCGTACTTGTTCAACGATGCTGCCAACGCTTCTTCAGGATTGTCCGCTGCTATGTTTAAGGTCGAGAAACTAACCGGATGGTTGAAGATATCGGCTTTATGCACTACACTGCCCACCATACGCTCCAAGTAAGGGATTTCCTTGCCGGAGCTATCGGTTTTAATGAGTTTGATATTATCGGCGTTGTTAAGGTTACCGTATCTTTTTACAAAAGCATCGTAAAGGCGGTTAAGCGTTTCCCTTTCTTGCTTGTGTTCTGTCTGCAGCTCTGCCTCTTTCGCGTAAAGCTGTTGGTAAATATCCCGCACTTCGATGTACGCTTCTGCTCTTGCTTTTTGTATTGCAGGTAACTGCAAAGGGTGAAAAACAGCCGTACCGTCTGCCGTGTCTACATTTTGCAAATGACCAATCCAACCCTTATCCATTACAAGGCAATCGTTGCGGTGGAACGGTTGCAGTTTACCGCTGTAGGAAGCAGGTTTGGGGATGGTAGTGCTCATGAAATTATTTGATTGAGCGATCTGGTCATTCCCATTAATGTTTGAAAAAAGGTCGCCAATGTGCTCTTGTTTCTTGTCGTTCGATGGTATGTTTCCATTGACCTCCCTATTGGTAACCGGTGCCGTAAAAGGCTGTGGCATTCCGCTACTGAACAGGTCGGTTTGGCGACCAATTGTACCTCGTTTTTTATTACTGCTTTGTTTTTTCGCCTGCACCACTCTTTGCGTTGGGGCAATAACGGCTACCGTGTCCTCAGCATTTTCAAACAGGTCAAAAATGCTCAACTGCTTTAATTCCTGTGCACTATCCCCACTATTTATCGCAACTGATAGCGGCCTTATTTCCTGTTGAATGCTTACGGGTTCGATGATGGTAGGTGGAATCTTTGGTTCCACCGGAATTTGTATCACAGGCACATCATTCCGTTCACCTTTATACAGTCTCAAACTCAGGTGGATTCCAAAATCTTCGGAAAGCATTTGCCGGAGGTCTTTGGCGATTCCGACAGCCCCGTCTTTATGTGTATAGATGAGTGCAGCCTGTCCGTAAGGATCAGTGTCTAATTTGCTTTCGGTATGTACAATCCTTTTACTCTCCTGAATTAAGGCATTACCGGGCGTATTGTAGGCTGTTTGACCGCTTTGGCAAAATAGTTCTTCCCTTTCGGTCAGACCTTGTTTTGCTGTATTCTTTTGCAGGATAATCAAATCACTGCCTACTTCTGTACCTGCATAATCGGTAAACAAATTATTCGGGAGGCGAATGGCTGATACCAGGTTGTTTTCCTGCATCAATGCCCTACGTATCGGTTCGTTTTTCGGACTATTGAGAATGCCCTGAGAAGTGATATATGCCAAAATGCCGCCATCACGAAGGGTATCAGCACCTTTTAAAAAGAAATAATTATGTATGCTCCGGGCGGCTTGTATTTTTGCTGCATCCTTACTTCTGGAATAAGAAAGGTCAAATACAGAAGTGTCACCGAATGGGATATTGCTTGCAATTACGTCAAAACTGTTTTGTTCTTTTTCGGGTATTTCCTCAAAGCCACTAACACGGATATTGCTTTGGGGATAAAGTTGCTTTAAAATTTTGCCTGTCAGCAGATCCTTTTCATATGCGGTAACGCTGGTTCGTGGTTCTTCAGAAAAGGATTGTATGAATGAGCCGATACCTGCGGAGGGTTCGAGGAATTTTTCAATATTCAGGCCACTTTCACGTAAGGTTTCGGAAATCGCATTTATGACCTGTGGAGGTGTATAAAAAGCCGTTAGCACAGAGCTTTTCATACTATCCACATACCTGCGGTATTGTTTATCGTCTCCAGAATTTTCTTTGAGTAGCCGGTGGAGTTCCTGAGTGAGCGGAAACAGATCGTGTTCTGTTTTTCTCCAGTGATTGATGTCTATTTCGCTCTCTATAGGGTTCAAAACGAATTTAAGACCGCCAAATCCGCTGTATTGCATCATTAGCAGTCTTTCACCTACGGTGGCTTGTCGGTTCTCCTTTTCCAGTTTAAAAGCAATTCGCAGGGCATCAATGTTTAGTTGGAGATGTTGGCGTTTACTGAAGCCCATTTTCCTCTATCCATATTGCGATGGTGCCCGTTATTTCGGTATAGAGTAAATCATACTCTGCGCTGCCAGCGAAATCATCGGTTAGTTCATATCTTGTAAACACAGGTTCACAGACAGGGAACATTTTCAGGGCGAATGGTCGGAGTTCCTCGTCTGCCATCAGGGTATCAAATTCATTGCATACCACTTTAAAAACCGTGTCGAACCGGGAGAAGTGCAGGTTTTCAAACAGAATATAATTGGCATAATGGTCACACTGTTCAATGGAGTTCCCGGCGCTAAAAGCCCCCTGATAAGCATTGGCAGCCCAGGATGAGCGCTGGTCAATAAATTTTTGGTCGTGGATCTTTTCAGGGAAGCTGCTGTTTAATAATTCTTGCAGTCGCAATCTGAAATACGATAGGTCTTTTTGCTGTGTATCCATACTAATTTTGTTTAGATTTTTTTTCTTGAAGCCTAAAATTAAAACGGTATGCAGAAGCTTGCCTAAGTCTGGCAGGGTTTGGCTCTGAGAGGTAGGATTTGGCGTAGGATATTAGTAGAGAGGGGATTTAATTTGTATTTTTATAGTTTGAATAAAAGCGGAGTTATAAACTATACCAACAATGGAGGAACAAACCAAAAACCTTGAAATGACACTATCTTATGAGGATCTGTCGGAGTTAAACGATATGAAGCAACATGCAGATAAGATTATTCAAGGAATAAAAAAATTAGAAGAAAATGATGCCAATAGAGCGATTTGGGAGCTTTTTCAAAATGCGATAGATTTAAGTGATAATTGCGAGATTACAATTACCCAAACAGAAGATCGTTTGGTATTTAAACACAATGGGGAGCCGTTTACACCCATGACTCTTGATTGTCTTTTCAAACAAGTTAGTTCTAAAACTCTTGAAGAAAGGAAAATTACATTTGAAGACAATGAACCTGTTGGTCAATATGGCACAGGATTCATCACATCTCATACATTTGGAAAGAGAATCGAGATAAACGGAGCTTTAGTAAAGGATGAGGGGTATGTACCTTTAAATAATTTTATCATTGATAGGAATACAGACAATTGGAAAGAACTTGGACAAAGAATAAGACTCTTAAAAAAAGAAGTAAGCAAATTACTTAAAGAAGAAGGAACCATACAGCCTCCATATCCTGATACGGAATTTTCATTTTACACCATTTCAAAAAATAATAAAGATTGTGCAATAAAGGCAGTCAACTCTTTACGTACGATTTTGCCTTATGTAATAACTTTAAATCCACGACTGAAGAAAGTCACAGTAAAAGAACTATCGGGTAAGATAACAGTTTATCAACGGAATGGGACTTCTTTAGAAGGAAAACTTCATAGTACATCTATTCTAATTAATCAGGATAGCGCCGAAGTTTTCTATCTAAAATCTGATGATAATAAAATCACGGTAATCTTACCATTTTCGTCAAGTCTTACTGCAACGGACTTAAGCGATGAATTACCGAAACTTTTTTTATACTATCCATTAGTAGGATCGCAAAATTTTGGAATTAATTACCTATTACATTCAAGACATTTCCTGCCAAATGAACCACGTAATGGCTTGTATTTAAAATCAAATAATGAGGATAATCAAAATGAAGAAGAAGCCAATCGGAATCTAATAGATATTGCTTCAAGGCTAATTTTTGAATATGTCGAATCAGACGCAAAAGAAATAAGCAATCCTATTAAGTTAGCTCGTATCAATTTTAAAATAGACAGCGATAAACCGCTATTAAATGGATACTTTAAGGACTTAAAATATTCTTGGATAGGTCAGTTTAAATCATTTCCATTGGTTGAGTCCAAAACGGGAAATATCCTTGTTTCAAAGTCAGTTTTTATTGACCCTGTTTTACTCCACGATGATTGCATTTTTGAGTCAATTTTTACTTTGGTAGATTTTTTCTGGGATAACACACCACTAAAGCATTTAACAAAAGAATGGTCATCAATTATTCAAGAATGGAATCTTGATGAGATTATATACATTGGCTATAAGGACCTTGCTGTCAAAATAAAAGAGGTCGGCAATCTCAATGGAATCCCATACATACAGGATTTAAAAAACTTATATCAACATTTGATTAAAGAAGGTCATGGGGATTTGTTCAACTCATTTGAACTTCTTCCCAATATTAAAGGAGAGTTTCGACTTTTATCGGCTTTGAACAAGAATATCAGTTTGCCAAAAGAACTGATTGAAATTGCTGATATTATTATGCCTGATATTCCAAAGAGACATATTGATCCTGAATTTAAATTCGAACTGGAATTAAACCCTTACGCGAGAAAAAATTATACAACCGATATTAATGCTGCAATAGCTGAAAAAGTTAAGGACAAAACAATTACATCGGAAATTCCCTCTGATTTTTTAGGAGCCATAATTCGCTACTCAAAAATAGCCTCATCAATTGACTCCATTAGCGTGCCTATAAAATTAATAAAGCTGATTTGTGACTATTATAGTTTTGATAGCACCACTATCGAAGTTCCGGCTATAAAAGATGACGAGTTAGATACTAGAGTATCACAACGTCGGTTGATTCGTTTGTTTTTAAATGATATAAGCAAAGAAAGTTCTGAATGGGTCATTGAAAACCTACAGTTTTTAAAAGACATCTTGGAAATAGGATCTTCATATCATGATTATGAAGAAATTTTTAGCCCTTTGGCGGTATTCCCGAATCAATTAAATGAACTATCTACGCAGAACTTTCTAAAAGTTGATGACAATATACCTGAAGAAATTAAAAATATTTATGATGAAATAATAAAACCGAATTTTCCAATTAGAGCAAATCTCATCCATAACGAATTTGCTAAATACTTAAAAGGGCAGGACAAGAGAACTGTTAGAAATCTCACAGAGAAAATCGAAACAGCTTTTTTTGAAACTTCCCAATTTACAAACATAGAGAATCATCCACTAAAAGAATATATCATAGATATAATACAAAAGTTCAAAACTACGGATGAATACGAAAAGTATTTTCCGGTTGTTTTTAGTAAACGATCTTCTATTCTTGTTGAACTGGCGGACGGCGAAGACTCATTCTCAATATTAAGTCTTGATTCATCAAAGATTAAAAAACTTGCTGAGCTTGGTAAAAACCCCAATATTGATGAAATTATCAAATTGGGAAATGAAGCATTAGTACAGAAACAGCAAGAGAATGCTAACTTTCAGCACAAATATACCATAGGAACACATATTGAAAGTGTGTTAAGAGAAGCGATAACAAGCATAATACCTGCTACTATTAAAGCTGATATTAAAAATGTTCAGGATGGACAGGATATTGTTATTCTTCTGAATGCAGTTCCTGTGTATTTTATTGAAGTAAAGTCAAGGTGGGATGCGAATAACTCTGTGAGAATGTCTAAAAACCAAACACTTAAATCATTTGAGCAAAAAGAAAATTATTCATTATGTACTGTTGATATGACCAATTACAATGGTGAGAATAAATATCATGTAGAAAATATTGATGAAATAAAGGATTTTATAAAATTCAATAATGACATTGGTAGTAATGTGGTTCATTTAATAGATGTTTTGAATAAATCAAGTGAACCAGAAACAATACATCTTGATGGTGATTTTAGAACCCTAATTCCCCAAACTTATATTGGCAAGGGAATGGATTTGACCGAATTTGAAGCTTTTATCGTAAGGTATTTAAAAACTAAATTATAGTACGTAAGTTGAGCACTCCGCCCCTCTATAGAAAAGCAAAGCTTTCCTATAGTTTTTAATTAGCTAAAGAGCATATAATTAGGTGTTTATAAGTAAGTTCTTCAGCTACTTGTTAAATTTGCTCCAAATTCGATAAGACATTGTTTAGACACCAAGGTAAAATCAGGACATTAAGCCATAACCTAAAAATAGCATCCTTGCTATCTTTTGTCGCTGGTATCGTCAACGTTGGTGGCTTCCTGGCAGTGCAACGCTTAACAACAAATGTGACCGGGCATTTTGCGTTTTTTGTAGATGAAGTATTCAAGCTGGATTTGTGGCGGGGCTTTGTTTACTTCCTGTATATCTTCTTTTTCTTTTTAGGATCTTTTGTGTCTGGGATGCTCACAGAGCATGTTGTCAGAAAAAACGAAAAGCTCATTTATGTGCTACCTGTGATAATAGAATGTACTATTCTATTATTCGTTGGACTATTTTACCCATATTTCATAAGAAGCAACCCTGATTCAATAGCATTTAGCCTACTCTTTGCAATGGGCTTGCAAAATTCTTTGGTGACAACTATATCCAATTCGGCTGTAAGGACTACTCATCTTACTGGTTTGTTTACCGATTTAGGTATTGAGTTTTCGCAACTGTTCTTTTATAGATCACCCGAACATAAAGAGAAACTACTTTCATCGATCAAACTACGCTTTACTATTATCATCTTTTTCTTTTTAGGTGGCATATCCGGCGGCTTTCTTTATTCGATAATGAATCTGCACATATTGGTTATCACGAGCATGCTGTTACTCGCTGGTTTAGTGTACGACAATATCAAGTTCAGGATAATACTTATGAGACGCAAACTAAGAATTTAGAGCAAAGTTGTATTGAGAAAACATCACATACTAACGAATGCTCTCTGAAGAAAAAGTAAATTTGTAACGTTCAAATACAATTTTGAAGAGGCAATAAAATGATATACAGTTTACTGAATAGCATACAAAATGTAATTTCGTTAACCGCGACTGAGAAAGATATTATAGCGTCTTTGTGGAAAGGGAAAACGTATAAAAAAGGTGACCTATTTTTAGCGGAAGGGCAAGTTTGCAGGCAAGTAGGGTTTATTACAAAAGGGCTCATACGTTATTACATCAATCATAATGGCGAAGATAAAACGTATGCCTTTGCAAAAGAAGGTGATTTTATTTGTAACTACGAAAGCTTTATTCCGCAAACGCCTTCTCAAAAAAACATTCAGGCATTAGAGGACTGTGAAATTTTGCAAATCTCTCATGACGACCTGCAGCAGTTCTACAAATCCATCGGGCAAGCAGAACGTTTTGGCAGACTTGTTATTGAACAGGTTTTTATACAGACTTTGCATGACCTTAGCTCATTTTATACCGACAGTCCTGAAGATCGGTACGAGAGGTTCCTAACCGAACACCCTGACTTGCAACAAAGGATCTCTCAATACCATATTGCATCCTATGTTGGTGTAAAACCACAGTCACTTAGCCGTATTCGCAAAAGAATTTTTAGTCAAAAATGATTTCTTAACCCAGGTGCATCAATTTAGCTTTTGGGTTTTGAAATTTTGTGTCATCAATTAAATATATGATTATGACACAAAGAATTGTTATTGCTATCGCGTTTCTAACAGGGTTAGGAATGATTTTCCTGGGTGCAAGATTTCTGTTAGCACCAGAAATGGGCGAAGCCGGTTATGGGATACACTTTAACGAACAAGGCGACCATTCCTTTCATTACATCAAAGGGATTCGGGATATATTTTCCGGTTTAGTTATTTGTCTGCTTGTATTGACCAAGCAAACAAAAGCATTGGGAATAGTACTAATGGTGGGGACGATTATCCCGATTGCAGATATGCTCATTGTTTTAAGCAAACAATACAACAGCGTGGCACAAGCCGTGCCTCACATTTCTGCAATAATTATTTGCGCTGTAACCGGGATAATTTTATTAACGCATAGGACCTCAAATAAAGGAATATGAATACAAGAGGATATGTCAAACTGATTAGTTCAGCAGATACAAATAAAGAAAGTGTTTTAGAAATGAATATCCTTCCGCGCGAAAAAACACCCTGGCATTACCACACGCTGTTTTCAGAGGCATTTGAAGTGCTGAAAGGGACACTGGAAGTTGGGTTAAATAATGAAACTCTTCAATTGAAAAAGGGCGACAATGTAATAATTAAGCCAAATGCGAGGCACTATTTTCACAACATTTCAAGTGATGAATGTTTAATAAGAGTGACAATAAGCCCAGGCAATAACAATTTTGAAAAAGCTCTTCTGATTTACAAAGGACTTGCAACTGAAGGTTTGGCAAGTGCAGCGGGAACACCAAAGAAATTATCTGACCTTGCGCTATTCGTTTATCTAAACAACTCAAAAATGGTTGGGCTACAGAAAATCGCGGAACCATTATTTACTTACATAGCCCAAAGAGCCATTAGAAAAGGACGTTTGAAAGAATTGGAACTGAAATATTGCTTACGAACAGGGCTTTGAATTTTCACAATATCTTGTTCCCGCCCGTTTTATGAGATATTTAAAATTTGAAGCATTCTGCCCACTTCAATATCCATTCTTGAAAAGGCAAACCATTTTTTGCCGAGGTCTTTAAGCGATGCTCCAATATGATAAAGTATTGCGTTGTCAATTATCAAGAAACGGTCGTGGGCATCAGTGAACACCTCAATCCCAATCGAAGGATATTGGCTGTTATAACGTTGGAGATCCAGCCGCAATTGATTGCTGATACTTTTGGTGTAGATTGTTGCAGTTACATTGTCCTTACGCTTTCCCAATAATGTTAGCACCGTATCGTCCACGTAATTGTCAAGCAGGATAATAGAGCTTTCGGCACTTCTGATAATATCGGAAACAAAAGTATAGGCATCAAAAATCTGCCCATCGTAGAAAACACCTTTTTCGCTGTAGATCTTGTCACTCTCCAGGGCCTTGAAAATTTCTTCAAATTTCTGGTCGGCTTCCAGTTGCTTTAATTCGATGTTGTCTAACCGATGAAACAGGGAAGCATTGCTGATGAGCATACGTCGCATTTCTACAAATGCTTCCATTATTTCAACGCTCATTTTAACGGCTATATCAGAACGGAGTATGGCAGAAGCCATTGCAACTCCTTGTTCTGTAAAAACGTATGGTAAATAACGTCTTCCGCCGTAGTTTAAACTTGAGGTTCCAAATTGGAACCTCAAGTTTTCAATTTCCCCTTCGGTCAGTTGAAAGCAAAATGAAGCAGGAAAACGCTCGATATTTCGTTTTACGGCTTTGTTCAGGTTCTTGGTTTCTACCTGATATAAGGTAGCGAGGTCGCTGTCCAACATTACTTGTTTGCCCCGGATGGTATATATCAGGTTCCTGATTTCTTTAGGTATGATTGACGGTTTATTTTCCATTTCGTTTATTGCTTTTATTTTTCTCAAACTCAAATGAGCTTTCGGCGTTTTCCTTCAGTACGATGTAGGCATCGAATTTCTTTCCGGCTTTGCTTGTCATTCCTTTGATTAAACCGGTTTTACCCTTGTTTATAAGGTTTGTTACATTTTCGATACTGATTTGTACACCGCAAACGGTACGGAACTGAACCCAATTACAAGCCTCATCAGGGCATTTCACAATCTTATCACGAATAATAAGTGGCTGACTTTTGCATTTCGGACAGGTTAATTTCGGCTGATTAGTGTTTGCAATGGAAGTTTGCAGCAGTTCATCGGTAATGGATTTCGCGTAGGTTTCCATTTCAGTTTGGAATGTTCCGGCATCCGCTTCATTATTTTCAATTTTCTGCAATGCCAATTCCCATTCGGCGGTCATTGCAACATCTGCAATTTTGCGTTCTTTGACCAACTCGTACACCTGTAATCCCTTTTCCGTAGGTATTAAAGAACGCTTATCCCTTTGGATGTAATTACGGGTAAAGAGCGTTTCAATTATCGCGGCTCTTGTAGCCGGAGTGCCAATACCAATATTTTTCAGGGCCTTACGTTCTTCCTCGTTTTCTATTTCTTTTCCGGCAGTTTCCATAGCTGATAAAAGCCCGGCTTCTGTATAAAGAACTGGTGGTTTTGTTTGCTTTTCCAAAACGGTAGCTTCCTTTATTTTGAGTTCATCACCTTTGTTCAGTTCAGGCAGCTCCTGCACCGGCTCTTCGCCGTCATCAGTAAAACTTCCTTTGATGGCACGCCAGCCCGCTTCCTGAATTTTACAGCCTTTGGTCGTAAAATCGTAATGCAAAGCCTGTAAACTGACATCGGTTATTTCTTTGACACAGGCTTGTGAAATGGCTTCGAGCAGCCGGAACGCAATCATATTATAGATCTTGTTTTCATCAGCGTTGAGTACTGACGGCACTTTATCAGTGATCAGCAAGCCATGATGGTCGGTAACACGGAGGTCATTCACGATACGCTTATTGAAGCGTCCCCATTTGATTTGGGTAAGTGCCTGTTTGCAATCTTCACGGTTCTGCAATGCCCTTACAAGGTTGGGTATTTCTGCCCACATATCTTCTGGTATGTATTTGCTTCCGGTACGTGGATAAGTTATAAACTTCTTTTCGTACAGGCTCTGCGCAATATTAAGCGTTGCTTCAGCAGACAATTTCAGCCTTTTGTTGGCTTCCTTTTGCAAGCCAGTCAGGTCAAAAAGCAAAGGCGGCTGTTCTGTAATGCTTTTGGTTTCTACGAATGTAACCGTTGCGCTTCCGCCTCGCTGAATAACTTTCAATGTATCATCGGCAAGTTGCTTTTCGTCCCACTTTATTGCGGAAATACTTTTGAAATCAACCTGTGCCTTGTTATGCGCCAATTGTATCTGCCAGTATTTTTTTACCGTGAAATTCCTGTTATCAATATAGCGTTTGCATATCAAAGCAAGTGTAGGTGTTTGTACTCTCCCGAGCGAATAGATGCCGTGGCCTGCGGCGATGCTCAATGCCTGTGTAGCATTAATGCCCACAAGCCAATCAGCACGGCTTCTGCCTTGTGCCGCCTGGTACAGGCCGTCAAATTCTTTTCCGTTTTTCAGATTATCAAATCCCTGTTTAATGGCTTTTTCGGTTAGTGAACTAATCCAAAGACGCTCAAATGGCTTGTTGCATTTCAGGTATTCATAAATGTATCTGAAAATGAGCTCACCTTCTCTTCCTGCATCGGTTGCAACGATAATGCTATCACTTTTATTGAATAGCTCTTTGATGATTTTCAGTTGCTTCGATGCACCTGCATCAGGTGTATATCCCTTGTCTTTTTTCACCTTGCGAACGGTCAACAAAAACGGGTTAGGCAATATTGGTAAAGCGGCTTTATCAAATGCCGACATCCCGTAATCTTCCGGCATTCCCAGTCCTATTAAATGACCGAACGCCCATGTAACAAAATAGCCGTTACCTGTCAGGTAGCCGTCCTTCTTTTCGGATGCTCCCAACAAGCCGGCTATCTCTCTTGCTACGCTTGGTTTTTCTGCAATTATTGTTTTCATACCATATTACATTTTTCTGCCTTTGGATTTTCCGGGAGTTTCTGGTTTTTCCTGTTGATCCTGCTGTTGCTTGTTTTTGGGGGTTTGTTGTCCCGACTTCAGAGGCTCCTGGATGTTTTTGGTTGCTTCGTTGGTTTTACCCTCCGAATTGACGGCTGTTTGTGTTTTATGGGCTTCGGTAGGTTGTACCCTTTCCTTATATTGGGTAGGAAATTCAAAATTGGTTTTTCCGGTTTCTTTATCGAAAGTGATATACCCCTTGTAAGGCTGGTCTTTTTTGTCCTTTAGCTCAACATATATGGTTTGACCGGCTTTGAACTTGTTGTATTGCTCATCATCCAGTTCTTTGCCCCTGAAAGTTCTTGGAGCTTCCTGTGATTGGCTTTGCTGGGTGCCCTGCTTCTGTTGGTTGTTTTGTTGGTTTGATTGCGCCTGCTGATTGTTATTACTTCTGTCAAACAGGAACTCAACAAATCGTTTGTCAGCGTTAAACTGAACATTGGCGCTAAAGGGTTCACCTTTTTTAGATATCATGCCCTCCAGATAAAGCGGCTTGCCGTCCATTAAGGTTTGCTTTTGTTCATTATTCAGTTTTACACCCTTTATTTCATCAGGTATTTTTACAAACTCTGTTCGCAGTGCGATTACATCATTGGTAAGCCTGTCAATGCTGATAATAGACGGCATCAGATCGCCCGTTTTACTGTTTATTAGATTTACCACCCGACCCATATTCCCTGTTTCGAGCAAATTCTTTTTGTCTTCATCGGTAAACTTGTGTCCGAAAAACTCAAAATGCAGGTTGGGCTCTTTTTTGATACCATGAATTGCCACTATAACGTTGCCGTCTTCGGCTTGCTGCAAAGAAAGCCGGGCATCTGTTCGGAGAATTGAACCTCCCAGGTTTACACCAATAGGTAAAAGTTCATTGGTTTTGTAGCCTCTCAATAAAGGGTCGAGAAGATTTCTTTTTTCGAGATACTCTTTACTTAATCCAAGATTTTTCATCGTATCCCAATCAATCTGTTCCGGTTTGTAGCGGTATTCGCTTGTTTCCGGAGTTGTTTGTGTTGTTGCCATATTATTTTGATTTTCTTGTTTTTTATCCTTTTGTGGTTCCGGTTTCACTTCATGCTCTTTCATTATTTTTTCGCCCTCGGGAGTGGGCTTATCTACGTGCTTTTGAAGTTCTTGCGCTTTTTCAGCAGCAAGTGGGGCAGGGACTTTAAAAAATGAAAAATTAGTAGGATTCTTCAATTGACTGAAAAAATTGGAAAAGAAGTTGGAGAAGAAATCGCCGCTTTTATCTACACGCATAAACTGGTTTTCATTTTTCTTTGTAGGCGCTACCGTTTCCATTTTACCGTTTTCGTCGATGCTCTTTACAGCCTGGATTTTCATTTTCTCTTTATCCAGCACCAGCAATATGTCCGAAAGCTGTTCGGGCATTTCATGTTTATTTGTTGTTTCTTCGCTCATGATGTGAAATTTTTAAAAAGTTCGCTGTCTAATGTACAGGATGCTGCCACCGTACTGCCTTATGTGGCAGTCAAAGGCAGTGTTTGTCACTTATTGGCATTCAGCTTAGGCAAGGGAGGGTTAAAACTCTCCCGGATAAACTGATGTACATCGGACAGTTTGTAATACAGCTTTCCGCTAATGGTATAGTAAGGAAGCTTTCCGATGGAACGGTACCTTTGCAGGGAACGGTTACTGATTTTTAGCATTTGTAGCAGATCCTGATTGTCCAATAATTCTTCGCCGTCTATGCTGTTACGTTTCTTTTGTAAGTCGTCTATGTGGTTGCCGAGAATGTCAAGCCTGTCCATTATGCGCTCCATCCACGCCACAAATTCCATTTTGTCGATATTCATACCCTTACGCTTTTAATTATTTACCAGGTTTCATTTTCCTTCCTTTTTCAATATAGCTTTTGCCTTTCGCCATAAGCTGCTCTACATATTCATCCGTAGTCTGCACCGCATTTGCATTAAGCATTTCTTTGATAGCAGCAATCGTATAGTAATATTGTCCGTACATTTTTGAGAAGGCTATCTGCCCGTTGGTGCGCATTCGCCACAATGTTTTTTCGCTGATGTGGAGATACTGACAGACTTCGTGATTATTGAGCCAAAGGCTATCGTAGCTTTTATCTTCCAGTTTGAGAATATATTCGCTAATGGCTTTTAACCGCTCATTGAGGTGTTTCCAAACTTCTTCGTCAATCGTTATAATGTTCATTGCACTGTTGTTTAATGTTCACAGGACAAAATTCAGAAGAGTGGCAGTGTTTGTCTGCCAATGCTTGCCAATTGAAAAAGTGGTTTTTTGAAAATTTAACAATTTATAGTAACTGTTTTATTATCAGCTATTTATGATATTTTCCCGTTTTTTGGAGTAGAGAAGTCAGCCCATTTGCCAATTGGTATATATGGGCAGGTACGGAAATAAAAAAAGCAATACTGTTGTGTATTGCTTTTTCTTCATCAATGGAAAACCTATCTATAAATCCTTATCCATATACTCTTCAAGAGCCTGCTTTAACTGGTCTAAGAATAATGTCCGTGAGCCTGCACGGGTTTTCATTCTATGGAATGCGTGATGCACATCAGTCAGTGAAATCCGAAATAATACCTGGGAAATGGCAGTCAGTTTTCTGATGCCTAATTTGCCTCCTGAAATGGCCCCAGACGCATATAGCGCATACATCAATTCAATCAAAGCGTTTTTGCTGTCCGTCCATGAAAGTTCTTTGATGTCGTCTACATTCTGCAAATAGACTTCGGCGTTTTCTTCAGGGCTGATTTTGGTTAAGAGATAGTTGTATAATAGATCATTGGCTATTATGCGGGCGACTTTGTAATCGTAATAAGTGGAGAATTGCGGATCGATTTCAAAGACGTAACTATTTAGCCCATCGAGATAATTTATTTGGCCTCGCTTAAAGTATTCATTATCTTTATCTGATCTGCCAGAGCGATAATATCGGTAAAAATTGGAGTTGCAGATGTGCTCTCGAAACTCAATTTTCAGGGCCTGCAAATGGGTGGAAAAATAGGTGTGATACATTTTTCCGTTATTTACCGGACAGGAAGTTTCGATCCGGTAGAGTTTGTTATAGTAGATGAGTTTTCCCAGGATTTGAGGCTTGATTTTTTTGAAGAAATCAATTTCCTTAGTTTCATCGTCAAATCCTGAAACTAAAATACATTCTTTTGTCGAAACCAGTAGCTCCTGAAGATAAACTGTCATTTGAAAAGCCTCTTCAATTAGCCCTGAGCACGTGACTGAAAGTTTCCGTTCCTGCTCCTGAATTTCGCTAACAATATTCCCTAGTGACTTTTTCATAGAAGCGGAGGATTTTGTTATCAATATCAGTATATCGTGCAAATCTTGTTAATAAACAGGATATTAATAGCCAATATGTACCCACACTGGGGGAAATTTTCCTTATTTTTTCGCAATATTTCTCCTTAATATCCTCTTATTGCATCACTTATTGGCTCATAATCAATAAATACTTGAATTTTAATACTAAATTTGTAGTTGCGTATTTATGCGACAATATGAACTGTGATTTTGTAAGATATGAGCAAATTATTTATCAAAAATATGGTCTGCAACCGTTGTATTCTCGTAGTTCAGAACGAACTCGACAAGCTTGGTATAGAAGCAGACAATATAAAACTGGGCGAGATTTCCCTTAAAAAAGATCTAACCACAAACGAGCGCGAAGCGCTGGAAAACGTTTTAGACCCTTTGGGCTTTCAGGTTATTGACGACAAGAAAAGCCGAATAATTGAAAAGATAAAAAACGTTATCATTGATCTGGTTCACCACCAGGATAATGATGCAAAGACCAACCTTTCGGATGTATTGAGCGACGCTCTGCATAACGATTACAATTATCTCTCCAACCTGTTTTCTGATATTGAGGGTACAACTATCGAAAAATATTTTATTGCACAAAAAGTAGAAAAGGTTAAGGAATTGTTGGTTTATGATGAGTTGTCATTGAGTGAAATCGCAGACCGCCTGAACTATTCAAGTGTAGCTTATCTGAGCAACCAGTTCAAGAAAGTAACCGGCCTAACTCCAAGCCATTTCAAGCAAGTCAGGGAAGACAAGCGTAAGCCTTTAGATAAGGTTTAAGTAAATCTTACAAATCAAACCCATAATTTCACAATAACTATCCCCCTATTTGTTGCCAATTTTGTATTGTGAAAATAAAGCAATCGAAATATGGCAACAAATAAAGAAACAATTTACATTCCTTTAGAGGATGTAGAAAGCGAGCACTGTGCACTAATAGTCGAAAAAGGACTTGCACAGGTAAAAGGCGTAGAAACCCACAAAGTAGAGATAAACAACCGCAGAGCAGCAATTACCGTTAAAGATGAAGAAGTGGTTGCTGATGCCGTTAATGCTATAAGAGATTTAGGTTATGGCGTACCTACGGTAAAAGCAAGTTTTCCTGTACTGGGAATGACTTGTGCGTCGTGTGCCGGTAGTGCCGAATCTGTGGTACGCTATGTTCCCGGTGTCGTTAATTCTTCGGTGAACTTTGCTACGGGAAATCTCTCGGTTGAGTACTTTCCTAATATGACCGATGCCAACGCTATCCGCAAAGCTGTACAGGATGGCGGTTATGATTTACTGCTTGAAGATGAAAACAAGCAACAGGAAACGCTGGAAGCCATCCATGCCGAAAAATTCAAAAAACTTAAGAACAAAACAATCTGGGCGGTAATCCTATCCATTCCGGTAGTTGCTATCGGTATGTTCTTTATGGATATACCTTATGCCAATGAGATCATGTGGGCATTTTCAACGCCGGTAGTACTTTGGCTTGGTAAAGACTTCTTTGTCAATGCATGGAAACAGACCAGGCACCGCTCTGCTAATATGGATACATTGGTAGCACTGAGTACAGGCATCGCCTACATCTTCAGTGTTTTCAATATGCTTTTTATGGATTTTTGGATGCAAAGAGGTATTCATCCACACGTATATTTTGAAGCGGCATCAGTTGTAATTGCGTTTATTCTGTTAGGTAAGCTTTTGGAAGAAAAAGCAAAAGGCAATACCTCATCCGCCATTAAAAAACTGATGGGCCTGCAGCCCAAAACCGTAATGGTTATTCAGGTCGATGGTACTGAAAAGCAAGTGGCTATTGAGAACGTAAACGTCGGTGATATTATCCTGGTTAAACCTGGAGAAAAAATTGCAGTAGACGGCATGGTTGTATCAGGCAATTCGTATGTAGATGAAAGTATGCTAAGCGGAGAGCCTGTACCCGTACTGAAAAAAGAGAATGAAAAAGTTTTTGCAGGTACAATAAACCAAAAAGGCAGCTTCCAGTTCAAAGCGGTGAAAGTTGGTAAAGAAACAATGCTTGCGCATATCATCAAAATGGTGCAGGATGCACAGGGAAGTAAAGCTCCGGTGCAAAAACTGGTGGATAAAATCGCAGGGATCTTTGTTCCTGTAGTTATCGGTATTGCCATTCTGACCTTTGTTTTGTGGTTAATTCTTGGAGGCGACAACGGAGTAGTTCAAGGGTTGTTGGCAGCCGTTACGGTATTGGTTATCGCTTGTCCTTGTGCTTTAGGTTTAGCTACGCCAACCGCTATTATGGTGGGCGTTGGTAAAGGTGCTGAAAGCGGTATCCTGATTAAGGATGCTGAAAGCCTTGAACTGGCTAAAAAAGTAAACGCTATCGTTCTGGATAAAACAGGAACGATTACCGAGGGAAGACCGGAGGTTACAGGCATCCAATGGCTGAATAATGACGATGCGACCAAAGATGTTTTGTTGAGTATCGAAAAACAATCGGAACACCCATTGGCTGAAGCTGTTGTAAAACATCTGGAGGGCGTTGCCACCACCTCGCTATCAAACTTCGATAGTATCACAGGAAAGGGGGCAAAAGCCGACCACAACAATGAAACTTACTACGTTGGGAACAAAAAGCTATTAGCCGAAAACAATATTACCGTTCCTGCACAATTGCAGCAGCAAGCTGACGAATGGGGCAAACAATCGAAAACGGTTATTTGGTTTGCGGGCAGTAAAGAAGCACTTGCAGTAGTGGCTATCTCTGATAAAATTAAAGAAACATCGGTGCAGGCTATCAAAGAAATGCAGGATGCGGGCATTGACCTGTATATGCTGACCGGAGACAACGAAGCTACTGCCAAAGCCATTGCCGAACAGACCGGTATCAAGCATTACAAAGCTGAAGTATTACCACAGCATAAAGCAGATTTTGTGAAGGAGCTGCAACAGCAAGGCAAGGTAGTGGCAATGGTTGGCGATGGTATCAACGACAGTACAGCACTGGCAACAGCCGATGTAAGTATCGCAATGGGCAAAGGTTCGGATATCGCAATGGATGTAGCAAAAATGACCATTATTTCATCAGACCTTACCAAAATACCACAAGCGATAAGACTGTCAAAGCAAACCGTGGCAACCATTAAGCAAAACCTGTTCTGGGCGTTCATTTATAACCTCATTGGTATTCCAATTGCCGCAGGTATTCTTTATCCGATCAATGGCTTCTTACTGAACCCGATGATTGCAGGAGCAGCAATGGCTTTGAGTAGTGTAAGTGTGGTAAGTAACAGTTTACGTTTAAAGTGGAAGAAGTAAATCTTACAATTTAAACAAAGAATAACGAAATAGGTAGAACCGCTTTGCTGCTGACATTTGCATCAGCAAAACAATAGATACAAACAATATGGAACAAGACCACGGGCACAGCCATTCGCACAGTGCAAATAAAAAGACCTTAACCATTAGCCTGGTTATTATCACGGCTTATATGGCAGTGGAAGTTGTAGGCGGATTTCTGACAAACAGCCTTGCATTATTGGCAGACGCCGGGCATATGCTGAGTGATGCCATATCACTTTTCATTGCGCTGATGGCTTTTAAATTCAGCAGCAAAATAGCCGATTATGGTAAGACCTATGGTTACAAGCGCTTTGAAATACTGGCCGCAGTTATCAATGGCGCAACACTCATCCTGATTTCAGGTTATATCATCTATGAAGCCATCGAACGTTTTCAGAACCCGCCAGAAATTGGGTCAAGCGGTATGCTCATTGTTGCATTCGTTGGATTGTTGGTCAATGTATTGGTAGCCTGGATAATGATGCGTGGTGCTGATGTAAAAGAGAATCTTAATATGCGTGGAGCATACCTGCACGTGATGAGTGACATGTTGGGTTCTGTAGGGGCGATTATCGCAGCCTTGCTCATTATGTTCTTCGGTTGGGGATGGGCAGATCCCCTGGCAAGTATTATCGTTTCCTTACTGGTATTGAGAAGCGGATATTTAGTTACGAAATCTTCAGTGCACGTTTTAATGGAAGGCACACCCGAAAATGTTGAGGTTGATAAAGTAACAGAAAAGATCCTTAGTACGGAAGGTGTCAACGGTATTCATGACCTGCATATCTGGACGATTACAAGCGGACTAAATGCGCTTACCTGCCATGCCGTTGTAGATGAAAAGATGACGATTGGAGAAAGTGAAATGTTGGTGCGTAAAATTGAACACGAGTTGGAGCATATGAACATTCAACACGTAACCATTCAATTAGAATCAGCAGCACATAAACACGACGAATCGGTATTGTGTATGATAAAGGCAGAATCGTCTGGACACAACCACAATCATTAATCCTGCCATTTTATAATCAAGTATAATCTCTAAAAAATAAATAAAAATGAATAAATTATTGATTGGTGCATTCGCCTCTATAGCCATCTTCTTAGCCTCTTGCGGTAGTGACACCAAAACTGCTAAGGATGCACATACAGATGGCGATGGTCACAACCACGCCACTGAACAGGTAGCTGGTAAACCTGCCGGGAAAGCAGCGACCAAAGACAGAAATGAAAAAGGACAATTGATTGACTCAAAAGGTCAATTGATTACAGGCTGTCCCGGACACAAAGAAATGATAGGTTCACAGGGCGATAAATGCCCGAAATGTGAGTATATGACGATGATCCCTATCACCTGGGATATTACCGGAGTCGATACTGTTAGGGTTACAACCTTAGCAGATTATAATCCTCCTGCGAATAAGATGAAAAAATAACAATACGAGTAGCTTTATTTGCGTTTGCTTAACGGCAGTTTCTTGCAAAAGGACTGCCTTTTTTTTACGACAACCGTATGAGTTACATAAAAACCAGCAAATATTTTCGATATTTTTAATTTAGTATTCACATTTTTTCATAGATATGATTCAGACGAAGTTTCAATCGTGTATAGAAGCCTGCCTTGGCTGTATAGCCATCTGTAATCAGTGTGCAGTAGCTTGCTTCAATGAGAACGATGTAGCGAATCTTAAAAAGTGTATTCAGCTAAATCTCGAATGTGTTGCCATTTGCCAGGCGGCAGCCAATGTACTAAGCCTCGATGGAAAATTCAGTATAGATATTGGCAAACTCTGTATGGAAATTTGTAACACTTGTGCTGATGAATGTGAGAAACATGCCTCAATGGACATATATCACTGCGGCGAATGTGCCGAAACTTGCAGAAGATGTGCTGAAATTTTAGAGGAAATGATTGAGGCTGCATAATCTCCGCTTTTATGTTACAGAAAGATTGAGGAGGGTTTTATAACCCTCTTTTTTTGTGCCGGTAAATCTGTAAATATCACAAATCTAACAGTGAAAATCGCAATAAGAAGCGCTTACAATATGCGGAAATTTGCAGTAACAGATAACAAGATAAAATCTCAAGTATAAATGAAAAAGTTAGTGTTAGCCTTGTCAGTAATTGCTTTTACCGCTTGTAACAGCAATCAGCAGAAAGAACCAAAAGCAGATGAAAGTAATCAGCCATTAAAAGAAGAAACAATTCCTCCGGCCCCAACCGGAAGTGAACGTGTAATTACCATTAATGGTAGTGATGAGATGAAGTTTGATAGAACCGAACTCAAAGCTAAAGCAGGAGATACTGTAAAGCTCATTCTGAAGCATATCGGAAAAGCACCGATTGAAGCAATGGGACATAACGTTGTTATTCTTGCACAGGGCACAGACTTCGATGCCTTCGCCAATGCCGCAATAAATGCAAAGGACAATGGCTACATTCCAAAAGATATGGAAAAGGCTGTTATCGCCAAGACAGATATGATTGGCGGGGGGCAAACTACCGAAATAACCTTTGTTGCTCCGGCAAAAGGTTCATATGACTTTTTATGTTCGTTTCCCGGTCACTACATTAATATGAAAGGTAAATTGATCGTAGAATAAGGCGGCGATAGTAAAATCAGTAAAAATCACAAATCTTACAGGGAATAGCGTAATAGTAATACTCTGTTTAAAGCGGAAATTTGTACAACAACATTAAATAAATTCAAAATGAAAAATGTAGAATTAAGCATACCTGATATGCAGAGCGCACATTGCCAGGCAAGGGTAAACGGTGCTATCAAAGATATTGACGGCATCAAAATCGAAAAACTGGAAGCCGGAAAATTAGCCGTTTCAGTTGAAAACGATGAAGTAAAAGAAGAATTGGTAGAAGCCATCGAAAAAGCAGGCTACAAAGTTGGCGGCGACGACAGCGAAAAGGCTTCAAGTTGCTCAACCGGATGTTGCGGATAATTTTTGGATAGTCCCGGGGGATGTACGCAAGTGCTTTTCCGGGATTTTTTCCAAAACACGTTAAAATATGAAACAGTTAAAAACCTCGTTCCATAAATAACAAGCTATGTTACATAAACAAAATTCAGGCGAATGTTCGGACATAATGACGAAAGTTTGCGGTGTAGCAGACCGGAATATTCAGAGCCGATTGGACACAGGTACATCTGCGCCATTTGCAGTGCAGCTTACAAACGAACTAAAAGCAGACTATCAGCAGTTGAACGATCTGTTACTTGTTAAGTGCGATATGAGCCTTGACATCATTTTCATAAAGCGCATTATCGAAAAGGTAAAAGAACTATTGGTGTACACCGAGCAATCGCTATCGCAAATTGCTAAAGCACTGGGCTATCAAAAGCCCGCAGAACTATCCGAACAGCTCATAACCTATACAGGGCTAACATCTGCACATTTCAAGCAGATCAGAAAAAATAAGCTTGAAATCATCAGAAAACAGCAGGAAAAACAAAACGAACAATAGTTATCAGAACCGCAAACTTTTAAATATAAAGTCTTGATGAACCTCTCTTTTTGTACGAAAGCGGAGGTTTTCTTTTTGTCAAGACAGGAAACTACCGGAGGATGAAGAAATACACGTGGCAAACACATAAAATTATAAAGGAAACGGAAGACACCATTACGATACATTTTGACAAGGCGGAGCAGGAATTTACCTATCTGCCAGGCCAATATTTAAATATCAGGCTTACCGTAAACGGCGAACAGCTCATACGTTCGTATTCGTTCAGTTCCAGGCCGTCTGATGAATTTCCTTCAGTAACCATTAAGCGGGTTACGGGCGGAAAGATGAGTAACTACATTTTGGATAATGCACACATTATCGAAGCCTGGGAGATCGAAGCCCCATTCGGGAATTTTGTTTTGGACAGGCAGGTTGCGGAGCAATCCATGATAGTTTTATTGGCCGG
Organism: Arcicella sp. BE140; assembly: GCF_031456255.1. NCBI lineage: Bacteria > Pseudomonadati > Bacteroidota > Cytophagia > Cytophagales > Flectobacillaceae > Arcicella > Arcicella sp. BE140. The sequence goes on from NZ_JAVDUE010000003.1 coordinate 407,041, forward strand.
TGGCAGCGGTATTTCACCTTTGTATTCAATGCTGAAAAATATTGATAGTGGCAACCGGATGCCTTTACTGGTGTATAGCAGCAAAACGCCTGAAGAAACTATTTTTTGGAATGAACTGGAGGCCATGCAGGCCGAGGAAAAGCTGAACATTTGCTACTCCTTTACCGCACCTAAATTTATCTCAACTAAAATGAACCACATTGCAGGCAGATTTAACCTGCTTGTCTTGAGGTCAGTCATTAAAAGAGTAGTTGGCGAGGTGGCAGAAGCCCATTACTATATCTGTGGTCCAAATGGGCTAATGGATTTGTACAAGGATGCTTTATCAGGTTTGAACATTCCACAAGACCATATCCATATCGAATACTTTGACCCGGTGCCGATAAATGTAAATGATCTGGAAACGGACGGTACAGTCAAAGACGTGATGGTAAACTATTATGAGGATAGCTATGTGAACGATGAAAAGCAGACATTTGAATGCACCTCGCTCATCGAGGTCCAGCCACAGCAATCGCTCTTGGATGCAATGAAAGCAAACCATATAAAGGTGTCGAGTTCCTGCAAGAACGGAACCTGTGGAGCTTGTTGGGCTGTAAAAACTGATGGCGAAATCAGGATGATCCATAATGGGGCGCTGAGCGAACAGGATATTGCGGCGGGAATAATTTTGCTGTGCCAAAGCTACCCTTTGAATGCGGATGTCTGTGTCACGGTGCATTAAGTAATGCCCTAAATAAAAGAGGGCAAAGCAATAGTTTTCAACTATCGTTTTACCCTTGCTTTTGTTCGTTAATAATGATGTTCTCAATCATTTTTAAGTGCCAGTTTACGCAGCATCGCCGAACTCATGCTATCCGTATATGCGCCGTACGCTGTAACCAAAATTCCTTTTAAGCCATCTTTCGATGCTATCCCATATACCGTAGCCTGATCGCTCGGATTACTATCGCCTTCATAGCGGTACACCTGCTCAATTTCAAAATCATCAACGGTATATTTGTTGATGCCACAGATTAAGCAGTTTTCTTCGAGGTTGAAATCTACATTGTACCCCTCGCTGCGCAGGTTCTCTATCGCTACCAGAACCGTAGCATATTTGTAAGTTACATTTGACATATTAAACGGATTATTAAATTATTTTTCCCTTTCCGGCTGTCCAGTCAGAAATCTTCTTTGAGCAGATCTTTAAGTTTCCTGTGCTGTACGCACAGTTCCGCATACATCGTTTTCAGCCTGCTGTTTTCTTCGTTCAAATTTACCAATTCTACAAGAATATCCAGTCCTATGTCCATGTATTTGTGCTTCAGTTCAAAGATGTTAGTGCCATAGACACCATATTTCTCAAAAAGCTCCAGTCCGCTTTTCCCTGCGTTATAATCTTTCAGCACTTTTAAAACCTGATGTTCATTGCTTTTTTTGTTCTTCATTTTTTACGGATGTTGTCTGTTACAAAATTCCGTATCGTTAGCGGGAATAGCTATGTACTTTTCCCTTTTTAGTTTATGATATTTAATGTTGCTTCGCCTATTTTCATAAAATTTCACAAAACAAAGCCGGAATATCATAACACTTTGCCCGTGGCAAATGCAGAATTTTGACTTTTGAATAAAGGGACTAATACATTTTGAAAGCTATGACACTATTGATAAAAGGAATGGTGTGCGATAGATGTACGTATGTTCTTGAACAGGAATTGACAGCTTTGGGTTTTGTGGTTCTGGAAATAAAACTGGGCCAAGTGGTAGTGAAAGATACCCCGGATTTTGCGCAGAAGTTGGGAGCGATTAAAATAATGCTGAAAAGCAACGGCTTTGAACTTATGTACGACAAAAACCAAAAAACCATAAACAGGATAAAGGAGTTGGTAGAGAAAGGTATCGCCTTGCAACTGGCAAGTGGAACACCTACCAAATTTACCACCTTTATCAGTAATAAGCTGCATAAGAACTACGACTCATTAAGCGCCTTGTTCTCTTCCGCAGAGGGGATAACACTCGAAAAGTACATCATTCATCGCAAGATTGAAAAGGTGAAAGAGCTTTTGGTTGATACCGAAATGTCTTTGACCGAAATTGCCCATGTGTTGGGGTATAGCAGCCAGGCATACCTTTCAAACCAGTTGAAAAAGCATACCGGTTTTACATCAAGTTATTTCAAGCAAATAAAGCAGGACAATGCACAAACCGTTACAATATAAGCGGGCGAATAACATGATTTAAGGCTTTATCCCCAACAAACTTTAAGGTATTTCAAATACGACATCAGAGCTACTGAAACATCAGTAGCTCTGTTTGTTTTCAGCAGAAACGAACCATCCACAGAAGTAAATTTCACAACTTTTAGCCGTCATTTCGTATAGCTTCTCCCAGGCTGCCAGCCGACCTTTGTCCCTGAAATTTTAAGATTTTAGAAGTTTAACTAAACAAAGAAGCATAACAAAATAAATGTAAGATGAGAACAAATAAAATGGGTTTGTTATCCCTCTTCTTAATTGGAGCGGGTATGATACAGAGTTGCAAACAAAAAGAGCAAAAACAACTAAAAGATGAGCCTCCGGTAGTAACCGTAGCGACGATCAACAGTTCGGAAACAGAGCAATCCGTTTCCTATTCGGGTTCAATTGTGCCCGACAATACGACCACCGTAAGTTTTGCAGTTCCCGGAACAATCAATAGCGTCGGCGTAAATGAAGGGCAACGTGTCAGCAAAGGACAATTCCTTGCAAGCATCGATGCTACCGAATATGAAGCTGCGTTGCAGATAGCCAATGCGAACCTTGACCAAAGTGAGGATGCGTTCAGAAGATTTGATGAGTTGTACAAAAAAGGAAGTTTCCCTGAAAAGGATTACATCGACATCAAAACGAAAGTGGCACAGGCTCAGGCAAACAAAAAGATCAATAGGAAACGTATTGCCGACAGCCGATTGCATTCCCCATCCAACGGAATTATTACGGTAAAAACGGCTGAAGTGGGCGGAATGGCTGCGCCTGGTGTGCCTGCCTTTACCATTGTAAAAACAGATATGGTGTATGCGCAGTTTTCAGTACCGGAAAGCGAAATCGGAAACTTCAGACAGGGTATGCTGGTAAATGTGAACATACCAACACTGCAACGCAATTTTACAGGAAAAATTACCATTATCAATCCCGTAGCTGATGATGTTTCCAAAGCCTTTACCCTGAAAGTACGCCTTGACAATCCCGGCGGTGTGCTGATGCCGGGCATGATTACAGAAGTGCTTGCGGGTGTTCCCGTTAAAATTAAGCAGGTGCGTGTACCACTTACGGCTATCGTGAACAACGTTGACAAGATCCCGAATGTGTATGTAGTGGATAAAAACGGCAGTGCCAGGCTTACAAGGGTTACGGTAGGTAAAATTGCCGGAGATGAGGTTATTATTACCAACGGTCTTGAAGAAAACCAGACCATTATCCTTGCAGGCCAAAGCAATGTAAAAGATGGGCAAAAAGTAAAGACAGAAACAGCATCGGTAACTCCATCCGCTCCAAAATCTGAATAATTTATGAAAAGAAAGATAAACCTCATTGAAGCGGCAATGAAATTTCCGCAGGTGCCCATAGCGATTACCGTTATCATGGTGCTTGCAGGGTTGATTTCATTAATGACGATGCCGAGAAGTGAAGACCCCCGTGTAACAGTTAGACAGGGGCTTGTCGTGGCCTTCTATCCCGGAAGTGACGAAGAGCAGATAGAAAAAGAAGTAACCGATAAACTGGAACAATACCTGTTCGGTTTTGAGGAAATAAAAAAGGAAAAAACGCATTCAGAAAGCAAGCCTGGGCAGGTAGTTGTAACAGTCGAGTTGCAGGATTATGTAAAAGACACGAAAAAATTCTGGAACACCTTACAGCATGGATTAGATGCCAATATGCCCTTGATCATGCCCCGAGGCGTACAGGGACCGTATGTGAACAGCGATTTCGGCGATGTAGTCGTTCAGATGATAGCTGTATCAGCGCCCGGTCGTTCTTATGCACAGTTGGAAAACTATCTGGATGAACTGGAAGATGGTATAAAAACCATACCGCAGGTTTCCAAAATAAAGCGTTATGGTGGTCAGAAGCAACAGATATTTATCACCCTTCGTGAAGATGTTTTAAAACAGTACGGTTTCGGTATCAACGAAATCACAAAGACATTAAGCCAGCAGAATGTAACCATTCCAAGCGGCGATATTGAAATTGACAAAAACCGTTTTCTCATTTTCACCGATGCTCAGTATCAGAATGAAAATGAAATCGGGAACCTGATCGTATATAGTTCCCCGCAGGGCAGCAATATCCGTTTGCGTGATATAGCCAAAATAGAGAGACGATACGAAGACCTGAAAAGTAAAATTACCGTTGCCGGAAACGATGTAATGATGCTGACCGTGGAAATGCAACCCGGACAGAACATTGTTGATCTGGGCAAGGCATTGACACAGAAAGTCGCCGAAGCAAAAGAGATCCTGCCATCGGATGTTCAGGTCAACACCATTGTTGATCAACCCCAGGTAGTTGATATGAACTTAGGCCATTTCTTCATTGAGTTTGGTATTGCCATTGCCTCCGTGATATTGGTCGTTATGCTGTTGCTACCATTCAGGATCGCAACAATTTCAGCGATTGCGGCACCGGTTACTATTGCGGTAACTTTTGCTATCCTTAACCTGCTTGGCATTGAAATGCACCAGGTGAGTTTGGCTGCTATGATTATCGTACTGGGGATGGTGGTAGATGATGCCATTATTGTGGTGGACAATTACATTGAGAAAGTGGATGAGAAAATACCATCATGGACTGCCGCATGGCAGAGTGCCACACAGCTAATGGTTCCCATCTTTACCGCAACCCTTACCATCGTCCTTTCTTTCCTGCCGCTTGCATTTACGCTTACCGGACTGACAAGGGAGTTTGTGCAATGGATACCCATTACGGTAAGTATTGCCTTAGCAGTTTCATTCCTTGTTGCCTTGTTCCTTACACCTTACATGTGTTACCACTTCCTGAAAAAAGGATTGAAAAAACACGATGCCGACAAGCCTAAAAAACGCAATTTCTTAGACAGGATGCAGGATGGTTTCGACAGGGCAATCGAGTTCTGTATGAAATGGCAGAAAACTACATTGGTAGCGGGATTGATAATATTCTTCCTGTCGTTTGTAGTCGGAAGCCAGGTAAAAACCGAGTTTTTCCCGATTGTAGAAAGAAACCAGTTCAACCTTGAATTATGGATGGACAACGGTACGAACATCCACGAAACAGAAGCAGCAGTTAAAAAGATAGAAAAGGAAATTGCCGGAGATAAACGCATTGTAACCACGGCAAGTTTTATCGGTACAAGCTCACCTCGTTTCTACTCGACTTATGCGCCGGAACACCCAAGAGAAAACTTTGCGCAGATATTTATCAATACTGTGAGCAAAGATGCAACCTCAGCAATGATAGATGAGTACGTTCAGAAATTCAACAACTACCTACCGAACGGATATGTACGTGTTAGGCAGTTAAGTAAAAAACAACAGCCTGCACCCATCGAGATACGTGTGATTGGTAAGGATATTACCGAGCAGAAAAAGGTAGCGAAACAAGTGGCGGCAATATTAGAAAGCACCAAAGGCGCAAACTGGGTACGTACCGATTACCAGAAAGATTATACAGCCCTGAAAGCAGTTGTAAAAGAAGATGTAGCCTTACGTTTGGGCATTACCAAAGCGCAGATCGCCCAGGCCTTGGGTGCTAAGATAAAAGGTTATCCAGTATCGCAGATGTGGGAGGGCAATAAAGCGATTGATATTGTAATGAGAACAGACGAGGCAGACCGTGAAAACTTAGATGCTTTGGGCAATATGTACATTACCTCATCATTCGGCGCTAAGGTTCCTTTAAAGCAGGTGGTAGATCTGCAACCATCCTGGCATACCGGAGCTATTGTACACCGTAACGGATTAAGAACCTTAACCGTTTCTTCCGAAGCCCAATTGGGTAGAAAACCCGCAGAGGTATTTGCAGAAGCACAGCCCAAAATTGACAGTCTGATACTGCCTAAAGGAATAAAGATCGCTTATGGAGGTGAGTACGAAGACGGATTGGAAAGCGGCCCCAAAATGGGTAAAGCCTTTATGATAAGTTTTGTGCTGATATTCCTGGTTCTGCTATTCCAATTTAAGCGTGTTGGCAAAGTATTCATTGTACTGGCATCATTCCCGTTGAGTTTGCTCGGGGCAATGTTGGGTTTGTTCCTTACAGGATATGAGTTCGGGTTTATGGCAATTATCGGTATTACGGCCTTGTTGGGAATTGTAGTCCGAAATGGGATTATCCTGGTGGATTATGCCGACGAACTGGTACGTGATCACGGCCACAGCATCAAAGATGCAGCACTTTTTGCGGCAAAAAGAAGAATGCGCCCAATCTTCCTTACTTCTATGGCTGCAGCCATAGGATTGATACCATTGATGTCAAGCGGTTCGCCTGAATGGGGGCCGATCTCAAGTACGATCTCCATCGGGATCCTGGTATCAATGGTTACAACCCTATTTATCGTTCCGGTATTATACGGCAGGTTTGTAAAACCGTCGAAAAAACCTTTGAATGAACAAATACACGAGAAGTATGATTTTCCGCACGAAAATTAACCGACAAAAAAGAGAAATTATGTTACAGAGAAAATATAAAACATTCGTAAAGGTTTTTGTTTGTGCCTTTGCTGTTTTACAGGGCACAGGAAACCTGTTTGCCCAACAGCAACTGACACTTGCAGAAAGCAGGGAATTGGCTTTAAAAAACAATAACAGGATCGGCAAAGCCAAAGAAGAGGTGACTGCCAGCAAATCTGAAAAACTAATTGCCGATGTGGCGGGCAGACCTAAACTGGATGCATCAGCCACTGCATTTTACTTTGGTGAACCGTTAAACAAGATGCTTCCTGAATATGGCCTGGCACCAATGGTGAGCGTTACCCAACCGATCTATACGGGAGGAAAGATCAAATTCGGTAAGCAATTGGCAGAAGCCAATATCGAAATGAACAATGCCGGGCAGCGCCTGGTAGAAGACGAAGTATTATTGGGTACCGAAACAGCTTACTGGCTGGTAGTACAGGCAAAGGAGGAAATCAAACTGGAGCAACAGGTAAAAAAACAATTGGCCTCACACTATACGTTCCTGAACAATCAGTTTCAGGCAGGTTTGATTTACAAAAATGATGTATTGCGGGCAAAGGTGCTCCAGAATGAAAATGAAGCCCGTTTGCAGGCGGCAGAAAATAAACTCGCCCTGGCAAAAAGAAGACTGAGCCAATTAATTGGGATGGAAGCGCAAACAGACTTTGATGTAGCGGACACTTTTAACACAGGCACGTTTTCAAAGCCGGGAATTTCGGAAAACACCAGTGCTGTGCGGCCTGAAATTGATATGGCCAACAATGCGGTTAAAATGAGTGAACTCACCAAGGGTATGCTCAAAGCCGACCTGAAACCTACTGTTGGTTTGGCCCTTAACGGATTGGCTGCCTTTGGAAAACAGGGCATCAATTTTGGCGACCCTGCAAAAAACAGTATGCTTACCTATTTTGGAATGTTAAGTGTGAAAATCCCTGTTTTCGATTGGGGAAGCAGACGTGAAAAAGTAAGACAACAGGAAGCCAGTATACGTTCATCTGAATATGGCCTGAAAGAATTGAAAAGCCAGATCAGTGTGGAGATTGAGCAGGCAACGCTTAACCTGCAATTGCAGGCTAACAACATTGATTTAATGCAGGCTTCATTGACTGAGGCTGATGAAAACCTGAAATTAAGCAATGACCGCTTTAAAGCAGGAACCATCACCGGTGAAGATGTACTGATCGCAGAAACACTTTGGCAAAAGGCATACAGTAGTATGCTCGATGCAAAGGTCCGGTATAAAATTGCAGACGCTATATATCGAAAAGCTACCGGGCAAATTAAATAAGGGGTTAACAGATCCTCTAATGCTGATATAGAAAGACAGAATAAATGCAGGGGCAAAAACTGCCCCTGCATTTTTAATAGGAATTAATGCTGAAATGATACAAGAACAAACTACCGATAATCAGACCGGAATGGTAGTGATACCAGATATTTCGGGCTTTACAGATTTCGTTATCAAATCTAACATGTTTGTTGGTAAATACATTACTGAAAGCCTGCTGAAGACCATAATGGACAGCAATATACTATCCCTGGAAATTTCAGAAATTGAGGGGGACGCCATACTTTTTTTCAAACGCAGTAACCTTCCTACGTTTGAAGAAACTTTGGTGCAGATAGAACAGATGTACAATAATTTCAAAAAAGAATTAGAGCGCCTGTCAAAGCAGTTAGCTATCGAAATCCCCTTATCGTTAAAAACAATTGTCCATTATGGCGAATTTACTACTTATAAAATTGGCAGGTTCGAGAAGCTCTACGGGGCACCAATAGTAGAGGCACACAAAATGCTTAAGAACCATATTGCCCAACATCCGCCTTACGCGCTGTTCTCTGATGCCTTTTTAAAAGCCAATTTCGACCATCCGGCAAAATCGACCGTAGAATACGACAATTGTGAGGATTGTAAGTATTTGCCTGAAATCGGTTATATACACTATCTCTAATACAGTAAACAGTAAAAGTCATAAATCTATCAAAGAAAATTACAAATTTTTAAAGGGCAGCTTCTATAATTTTACATTGGTATTAATAGCCGGATTTTAAACCGCCTCAAAAAGATGGACGCCTTAGAAGAAAAATTAATCAACAGGAGTATCAAGCCTACATCCGTTAGGCTGTTAATCTTCAGGACAATGTCTGAATTTGATAGGGCATTCAGCCTTACCGATTTGGAGACAGAACTGGAAACGGTCAATAAGTCTACTATTTTCAGGACATTGAGCTTGTTTCACGACAATCTCCTTATCCATACCATTGATGATGGTTCAGGTTCCGTGAAATATTCCATCTGCAGTGATACCTGTATGTGTACCATTGGTGATTTGCATGTTCATTTTAACTGCAATCGTTGTAAGAATACTTTTTGTCTCGAAAGTATAGCCATACCATCTATTCAGCTACCCAATAAATTTTTGCTGGAGAGTATCAATTTCGTAATGAAAGGAATGTGTGCTGAATGTTCAAGGTTCGTAAAAGCAAGGTGACTTTTTTTACGCTTATTCATGAATTTAAACCCGGTTCCTTGGTATAGCTGTTCGCATTTGCAACCAGGTTCCCAAAAACTACTGATAATTTTGCTGTGTAATTAAACAAAATCACTATGGCAATCAAAAAACATATATCGGCAATTGCGGATGACGCTTACAAAAGCGACACTCAGTTTGAAGTGATAAGTTTTGAATGTGCTTTGCCCGACAAAAAAACAGTAACCGATTTTACAGCGGCATTACATGCACATTCAATACACCCGATAGCAAGTAGTGTTCTCAAATTTCTACCGTCAATTACTTCATCTGATTACCAGGTCGAAAGGTTTGAAGAGTTACCGGGGCACGGCATTAAAGGATTTGTGAATGGACACGAGGTAATCATCGGGAATATATCGTTGATGAACCTCTATGACTTTTATTATGATGAAAGTCTGAACGAGTTGCAGGAGCCTGTAATCATCGTTATGATTGACGACAGGTATTCGGGTTGTTTCATACTGTTGAAAATATCGGATGACTAAAATTCATTAAGAAAGCATTGCAATTTTCATCGTCGTTAAGGGGTTAGTCGAATAGAAAATAGAATAATGATTCGTCACATTAGGATATACCTTTTTTATAAATTTGTATCTATATAAATAGGTAGAATCCCGACCAATTGAAATTTAAAATTTAGAAGTGAAAATATTTATATTCATATTTAGTGTTTATATGTTGGGGTTGGCAATACTCCCTTGCAGCGATGCTTTTTATGAATGTATGAGCAACAGCAACCGTATTAAGCAAACAACGCAAACCGCAGAACACAACCATAAAAAGGAACACAAAGATTTTTGTAGTCCGTTTTGTTTATGCCAATGTTGTGGCACAATTGCCGGGGCTACTTTGAATTTCAAAACTCCCGAAATTCAAATGGTGAAATTTCATTTAGATGACAAACGAAAAGTAAGTCCCCATTACAGATGCAAATCTTTATTCCCAATACTACGGGAACATCTGGCAACCGCCAAAGATTAATATTTAACAAATAACTGTGTAATTCTTTCATCACATCACTTGCACCAAGTGTATGTAATGTCCTTGTGCGCCATCATTTTCTTAAAAATGACAAGTACAGGTTTGTATAAACATTAATAAAAATCTCAAATGTTAGATAATATAATCAGGTTCAGTATTAAGAACAAAATCGTTATCGCAATAATGACTTTGGTTCTTATCATTTGGGGCGTATGGAGTGCCTCCAAACTGCCGATTGATGCAGTACCCGATATTACCAATAACCAGGTACAGATCATCACGGCTTGTCCTACTCTGGCAGGACAGGAAGTGGAACAGTTGGTTACTTTCCCTATTGAGCAAAGTATCGCCAATATTCCCGATTTAGAAGAAACAAGAAGTATTTCGCGTTTCGGGCTTTCTGTAATTACCGTAGTCTTCAAAGAAAATGTAAATATCTACTTCGCAAGGCAGTTGGTCAACGAGAAACTAAAGGAGGCGGAAGAAAAAATACCGAAAGGTATAGGTACGCCCGAACTTGCTCCTGTCAGTACAGGGCTTGGTGAGGTATATCAATACATCATCCACCCAAAAAAAGGAAGTGAGCATAAGTATAATGCAAAGGATTTGCGGACAATGCAGGATTGGATTGTCGCACGCCAATTATATGGTACTCCTGGCATTGCCGAAGTTAACAGCTTTGGAGGTCAATTGAAGCAATATGAGGTTGCAGTAAATCCTGACCGTTTAAGAGCAATGGGCATAAGCATTCCCGACATATTTAATGCACTCGAAAAAAACAATCAGAATACTGGCGGTGCTTATATAGACAAGAAGCCGAACGCTTATTTTATCAGGGGAGTTGGTTTGGCAACCTCTTTAGAAGATATTAAAAATATCCCTGTAAAAATTACGGGACATACCCCCATTTTTATTAAGGATATAGCTGACGTGCGCTATGGAAGTGCAGTACGTTACGGCGCATTGACCTACAACGGCGAAGTTGATGCCGTTGGTGGCGTGGTAATGATGCTGAAAGGCGAAAACAGTAACGAGGTGGTAAAACGCATAAAGGAAAAACTACCGACGATTCAAAAATCATTGCCCGATGATATTACCATTGAACCATACCTGGATCGTACCGAATTAGTGGCCAGAGCAATGAGTACAGTAGAAAAAAACCTGATTGAGGGAGCTTTGATTGTGATATTTGTATTAGTACTGTTCTTAGGAAATCTAAGAGCCGGACTAATCGTTGCATCGGCTATTCCATTGGCAATGCTATTCGCTTTGGGAATGATGAATGTATTTGGTGTTAGTGCCAACCTGATGAGCCTGGGAGCAATAGACTTTGGTTTGATTGTTGACGGAGCCGTAATCGTGGTTGAGGCAACATTGCATCACTTGGGATTACGAAAGTCTACCAATAAGCTTACGCAAGGCGAAATGGATGAGGAAGTTTTCTTATCCGCCTCGAAAATTAGAACCAGTGCCGCATTTGGTGAAATTATTATCCTTATCGTGTATATCCCGATTTTGACGTTGGTAGGTGTTGAGGGTAAAATGTTCACGCCGATGGCGCAAACCGTAGGTTTTGCCATATTCGGAGCATTGATATTATCGCTGACTTATATCCCAATGATGTGTGCTTTGTTCCTGCCCAAAAAAGGACACGATAAGCCTAACTTCAGCGACAGGTTTATGGAGAAACTGCAAGGCATTTACCAACCCTTGTTCCAGAAAGCCATTAAAGTGAAATATTGGTTGGTCGGCGCTACTACTGCGGTATTTGTTATAGCTGTTATCCTTTTCAGCCGAATGGGCGGCGAGTTTATTCCGCAATTGCAAGAGGGCGATTTTGCTTTTCACTGTATTCTCCCACAGGGAAGCTCACTCAATCAGAGTATAGAAACTTCGATGCAGGCATCACGTATTCTGAAACAATTTGACGAAGTAAAAATGGTAGTTGGGAAAACCGGAGCAGCCGAAGTTCCGACTGACCCGATGCCCCCGGAGGCTTCGGATATGATGATTATACTGAAACCGCAAAGCGAATGGAAATCCAAAAAGAGTTACAATGAACTGGGCGATGAAATGATGGAAAAGTTATCCGTTATTCCAGGTGTTTTCTTTGAGAAAAACCAACCGATACAAATGCGTTTCAATGAATTGATGACAGGTATCCGTCAAGACGTTGCCGTTAAGATTTTCGGGGAAAATATGGATACGTTAAGTGTTTACGCCAATAAGGTAAGCGAAGTAGTACAGCAGGTAAAGGGAACCACAGCTCCGCAGGTGGAGACAGTTGGCGGCTTGCCACAGATTAACATCGACTATGACCGTACCAGGATGGCAAATTACGGATTGACCATACAAGAAGTAAACGATATTGTAAGTACTGCCTTTGCTGGTAAAGCTGCCGGAGTAATTTACGAAAATGAAAGACAGTTTGACCTTGTAGTGCGGCTGGATAGTGTGCACAGAAGCAGTATTGAAGACGTAAAGAACCTGATGATACCAACCAATACAGGGTTTCAGATACCCTTATCACAGGTAGCTGATGTTAATTATAAACTGGATGCAGCACAAATCAGCCGGGAAGCCGGGAAACGCAGAATTGTAATTGGGTTTAATGTTACCGGGCGTGATGTGCAGAGTGTTGTTACAGATATTCAGGCACAGCTTGCCCAAAAAGTAAAGCTGCCGACAGGATATTACTTTACCTACGGTGGACAGTTTGAAAACCTGAAGGCAGCCAGTAACCGATTGATGATTGCCGTACCAGTATCACTGTTGATGATTTTTGCACTGCTTTATTTCACGTTTCGCTCCTTTAAGCAGGCAGGATTGATTTTCACTGCAATCCCAATGAGCGCCATCGGCGGGGTTTTCGCTTTAATGCTTCGGGGAATGCCTTTCAGTATCAGTGCGGGTATCGGCTTTATCGCCCTGTTTGGTGTAGCCGTATTGAATGGTATCGTATTGATCGGCACATTCAATCAACTGAAAAAAGAGGGTTGGGACGATGTTATCAAACGAACTATCGAAGGTACAAAGATCCGTTTACGTCCCGTACTGATGACAGCAACCGTAGCCTCGTTAGGTTTCCTGCCTATGGCTATCAGCACCAGTGCCGGTGCAGAAGTACAAAAGCCATTGGCAACGGTGGTAATCGGAGGATTGATAACCGCTACATTCCTTACCCTGTTTGTACTGCCACTACTCTATATCATTCTCAATTCAAAAAGGAATAATCTTAAAGGTCCCAATAAAATGAAAGTAACCGTAATTGCTCTTTTACTGAGCATCGGAAGTATGACCACTGCCAATGCCCAGGAAAGAATAAGCATAGATAATGCGATCAACACAGCATTGCAAAGTAACCAACAGGTCAATGTCAATAAATCGCAAATTGAAGCTGCAAAATTCAATGTAAAGACTGCTAACGATATACCAATGACACAGGTATTTGCGGAAAACGAAGATTTGCGGCCATCGGACAAAACAGGTATATTAAAAATCGGACTTACGCAAAGTATTGCGTGGCCCGGCTTATATGCTGCCCGTAAGGATTATTTAAAAGCTCAGCTTAAATATTCCGAAATGAATACTGAGGTAATGAATGCCAACATCAGGAAAGATGTAAGAACCGCTTATTATCGGTTGTGGTATTTTCAGGACAAAAATCTATTGCTGAAGAGCCTCGACAGTATCTATACCAATCTCTTCAATACGACACAGGTTCGGGTAAAGACGGGCGATGTAGCAAAGCTTGACCAGATTGCGGCAGATGCCCAGCTTAAACAGCTAAAAGCCTATGTGGAGCAGAACAGCAAGGAAATTGTGATACAGCAACAGCAGCTAATGGTTCTGCTCAACCGCAATGAATGGTTGCTTCCAACCGCTGCACCTTTAGGTAAACTACAAGCGGACCTGTATGACGAAAATAACCTACATCCCGTATTGCAGTTGCAGCAGCAAAATGTAAACGTAGCAGCAGCAAATATTAGAGTACAGAAGAACAGCAATCTTCCTGGATTTTCAGCAAGGGTTTTCAGCCAGAGATTATACGGCATGTCAGATCCTTTCACGGGATTCTCCGTTTCTGTAGGCTTTCCTTTGTTTGGTGCCAGTGCTTACAAAAACAAAGTAAATGTAGCTAACAAGGAAAAAGAAGTGCAGGAAAATTTATTATCCTATCAGACACAGGTAATGGTAACAGAAAAGAAATCGGCCGTTGCAGAAATGGAAAAGAATGTAGCTCTTTTGAACTTCTATGAGACATCAGGGCTGCAACAGGCAAGGGATATTACCGAAGCGGCATCGCAAAGCTATCGTTCTGGAGAAATCAGCTTTGCTGAACTAAGCCAGTTCCTGACGCAGGCGATCAATATCCGTCAAAACTACCTGGATGTTCTAAACAGTTATAATCAGTCGGCAATTCAATACAATTACCTTAATAACAAATAAGATGAATAATATATCGAAAATATTTTTGGCAGCAATCTTTGCAGTTTCCCTGACCGCGTGCGGAGATAGTAAGAAAGAGGAAAGCGCGGATGGTGACAACCACAAACATAAAACGGAAGAAAAAGCCGAAAAAGCGCATAGCGAGCCGGAAGCCGAAGAGGGTTCAGCTACAGTTGCGGCACTTACGCCCCAACAGATTGAAGCCGTAGGCATTAAATATGGCGTAGTGGAAATGAAGGAATTAACCGCCACCATAAAGGCAAATGGTATTTTGAGCTTGCCCAACAACAGTAAGGCAAATGCAACCTCATTATACGGTGGCGTAATCCGAACACTGAATGTACAGATTGGGGACTATGTTCGAAAAGGACAGGTTATCGCTACTATTGCCAATCCGCAGTTTATACAATTGCAGGAAGAATACCTGACCATTAATAGCAAAATAACCTTTGCCGAACAGGAAATGCAAAGGCAAAAGGATCTGAATGCAGGTAATGCAGGAGCAATGAAAAACCTGCAAAACGCAACCGCCGAACTCAATGCATTGAGAACCAGAAAAGCATCTTTGCATCAGCAGATACAGTTAATGGGTATCAATCCAAATACGGTCAGTAACAGTTCCCTTAAATCCTCTCTGGTGGTAACAAGCCCCATTAGCGGAGCTATCAGCAATGTGTACGGAAAAATCGGAAGCTATGTAGACGTTTCTTCGCCGGTGGCTGAAATTGTAGATAATAATTCGCTACACCTGCACCTTAACATATTTGAGAAAGATCTGCCTATGCTCAAGGTCGGGCAAACCATTCATTTTACCCTCACCAACAATCCGGTAAACGAGTATGATGCTGTGGTATATGGTATTGGTTCCGCATTTGAAAATGAAAGCAAGACTGTTCCCATACATGCCCGTGTAAAGGGCAATATAAAAGGGCTGATTGACGGAATGAACATCACTGCAATCGTTAGTCTCAATAATGTTCTATCTCCGGCAGTTCCAAACGATGCCATAGTAGACGCAGATGGCAAAAAATACATCTTTGTTATTACCAACAAAAAACCGCAGGAAGCTGAAGAAGAAGGTCACGGACACAGCCACGACGATGAAAAGACACCTCATAAAGAGGAAGTCGCAAATACTGTAAACTTTGAAAAAATTGAGGTCATTGCTGGTGTTACCGAAATGGGATTTACAGCCATTACTCCGGTAAATGAGATCCCCAAGGATGCCAGGATTGTTACGAAAGGCGCATTTTTCATCAATGCGAAATTATCAGGTGGTGGCGGAGACGCTCATGCACATTAGAGTCATATAACAGATACTGGTTGGTTGTTTATAAGCAATCAACCAGTCTTCAAGTAAAAGAATTTCGCTAAGACAGTTGCTGCTTTGCATTTGCAACCAAGTTCCCAAAACGACTGGGTAATTTTGTCTTAGAAATAGAAATAAAAACAATTTTTAGATATGTCAAAAATATGTTGCAGTACAGACAATAGTCTGAACCTCGTAAATAAAAAAGAGCATAAGCATAAATATGATACACAGGGAAATCAACTGTGCTGTTTGAGAACAGAAAAGATTTATAAAAATGCAGGAGCATCAGATTTGCTGAAAGATGCTAATCATAACGATGATGGACACGGACACGCTGACGGCGATAGTTGCAGTAAATCCAATGTTCAACATTGTGACGATGACCATAGCAATCATAATCACGACCACGGGCACGATCATCACGGACACGATCATCACGGACACAGCCACGGCGATGACCACGACCACAGCCACGACATTGAGGGCAAAACCGCGTTCCAGCTATTTACGCCTGCGGGTATATCTTTGGCTCTGTTGCTGGTAGCCATTGGTTTTGATAATTACCTAACCCAAAACTGGTTCACAGGTTGGGTTAGAATAGCCTGGTATGTTATAGCTTATATCCCTGTCGGATTGCCGGTCATCAAAGAAGCTATTGAAAGTATCCGCTACAAAGATTTCTTTTCAGAATTTTTCTTGATGGTAATTGCTACAGTCGGTGCGTTTGCACTCGGCGAATATCCAGAAGCAGTAGCTGTAATGCTGTTTTATTCCGTAGGAGAAGTATTTCAGACCATTGCCGTATCAAGAGCCAAAGGAAACATTAAGGCCCTGTTAGACCAACGTCCTGATGAGGTAACGGTGATCAGAGACGGAAAACCTATGGTAATAAAAGCTGAAGATGCCAATATCGGTGACGTTATCCAATTAAAGCCGGGCGAAAAATTAGGATTGGACGGTGAGTTGATTTCAGAAAATGCTTCGTTCAACACAGCAGCCCTTACCGGAGAGAGTAAACCTGACACAAAAAACAAAGGCGAAGTTGTATTGGCAGGTATGATCAACCTCAATACCGTAAGCCAGATAAAAGTAACAACCGATTATTCAGATAGTAAATTGAGCAGGATTTTGGAACTGGTGCAGGATGCCACATCGCAAAAAGCACCAACGGAGTTGTTTATCCGTAAGTTTTCAAAAATATATACTCCGATAGTGGTCTTTCTATCTGTCGCCATTACCTTATTTCCTGCACTTTTTGTAGATAATTATGTATTCAGCGAGTGGTTGTACAGGGCACTGGTATTTTTGGTAATCTCTTGTCCTTGTGCTTTGGTAATCTCCATCCCGCTGGGTTATTTCGGTGGTATCGGTGCAGCGAGCCGAAACGGCATCTTACTAAAAGGTTCTAATTTCCTGGATATTCTCGCCAAAGTAGAAAACGTAGTGATGGATAAAACAGGTACGCTTACCGAGGGCGTTTTCAAAGTGCAGGAAGTCTTTATTAGACCTGAGTTTAATAAAGACGAAATCCTAAACCTTGTCAATGTATTGGAAAGCCAAAGTACGCACCCGGTGGCAACGGCAATCCATAATTATTGGGGAGAGGTTGATAGCAGCGTGCGGTTAGAAAATATTGAAGAAATAGCCGGACACGGACTAAAAGCCATCGTCAATGGTAAGGAGCTTTTGGCAGGTAATTTCAAATTGCTCGATAAATTCAACGTTAGTCACGATGCAGATACGGCAAACCTCGTTTACACGGTAATTGCAATAGCTTATGGTGGAAAATTTGCCGGGTATTTAACCATTTCGGACAGCATTAAAGTGGATGCAAAAGCGGCGATAGAAAAGCTGCGTAAAATGGGCGTAAAAACTACCATGTTAAGTGGTGATAAAAATACCGTTGTACAATACGTTTCGGGTCAATTGGGAATTGATAATGCTTATGGAGATCTATTACCCGAAGACAAGGTTGATAAGGTAAAAGAAATTAAATCCCGCAATGGCAGCGTTGCGTTTGTAGGCGATGGTGTGAATGATGCCCCGGTAATTGCGTTGAGCGATGCAGGTATCGCGATGGGCGGTTTAGGAAGCGATGCAGCCATTGAAACAGCCGATGTAGTGATACAGGACGATATGCCATCCAAAATACCAATGGCCATTAACATCGGTAAGCAAACCAAAAAAATCGTATTCCAAAATATTGCTCTGGCATTCGGTGTAAAAGCGATTGTACTTATACTTGGTGCAGGCGGATTGGCTACAATGTGGGAAGCCGTATTTGCCGATGTAGGTGTAGCCTTACTGGCAATTCTTAATGCCGTGCGAATACAAAAAATGAAGTTTTAATTGTCAAGTTGGACTGCCGCCGGATTATTCTTGCGGCAGTTTTGTTTAATCGTAAATGATTTGATAGATGGGTAAACAACAATCACCGGCTTCGCTAAGCGAAATACATAATTCAGTAGATACTACCGCCCCTGGTAAATCCCGTTGGCGGAGGGTACTCGCTTTTTTTGGCCCCGCCTATCTTGTCAGTGTCGGTTATATGGACCCAGGCAATTGGGCAACGGGATTGGCGGGCGGTAGTCAATTCGGATATTCATTACTATGGGTTTTGGTAATGAGTAGCATTATGGGTTTATTGCTCCAGAGCTTATCGGCAAGGTTGGGCATCGTCCGCAACAGGGATTTGGCACAGGCAAACCGTGAAACCTACCCTAAGAAAGTAAACTTTGTACTATACATACTTGCAGAAGTTGCTATTGTTGCCACAGATCTGGCTGAAATATTGGGTATGGCGATTGGCTTGCAGTTGCTTACGGGAATGCCTTTGATTTGGGGTGTTGCCATTACTGCATTAGATACATTCCTGCTGATGGCACTGCAAAAATGGGGAATGCGTAAGCTCGAAGCCTTTGTCATCGGTTTAATATTCGTTATCGGAATGTCGTTCCTTGTACAGATATGGGTAGCTGATCCCAATGTTGGGGAAATTGCGACAGGACTGATACCGCACATTCAGAATGATGCTGCATTGTATATTGCTATCGGTATTATCGGGGCTACGGTAATGCCACATAACTTATATCTGCACTCCGCACTGGTGCAGACACGTAAATTTAACCGCGATGATGCCAGCATCAAAAAAGCAATCAGGCTCAATTTTTGGGATAGTGCCATTGCTTTGAATATGGCATTGCTTGTCAATGCAGCGATATTAATCCTTGCTGCTACGGTTTTTTACAAAACGGGACGTTCTGACGTGGCAGAGTTGAAAAAAGCTTATGAACTACTACCACAACACCTCGGAAGCGGTTTTACGGCAAAACTTTTTGCCGTGGCATTGATAGCCGCAGGACAGAGTAGCACCATCACGGGTACACTTGCCGGACAAATCGTAATGGAGGGTTATCTACGCTTCCGAATGAATCCCTTGTTGCGAAGACTTATTACGAGATTTTTAGCCATTGTTCCGGCAGCCTTGGTGATCCTTGTCAACGGCGAGAATAACGTGGACAGCTTGCTTGTCTTTAGCCAGGTGGTGTTGAGTATGCAGTTGGGTTTTGCGGTAATTCCCCTTATCCATTTTGTAAGCGATAAAAAGACAATGGGCAAGTTTGCCATTAAGCCCCTGATCAAAATATCCGCTTGGGTTATAACCATTGTATTGGTTTACCTCAATTCCAAACTATTGTTAGAAGAAGCCGTCAGCTTTTTTGCAACTTCGGGCAATATCGTTTGGAAAGGATTGATCATTTTAGGGGGGATTGGTTTTGTAATCTTGATGGCTTACACCACTTTGTATCCATTATTCAGCCGAAAAGCGTTCTGTGAAATAACGCCACACGACAAACCCGAACCGTTGCGATTGCAATCTCATGTTCCATTGACAAGAATTGCTATTACAGTCGATTTCAAACAGCTTGACCATAAGGTTATCAACCACTCCATCACACAAGGAGGGAAAAATTGTATTTATACGCTTATACACGTTGTAGAAAGTGTTGCCTCAGCCTCACATTTTCACGATAGTACGGATGAGGAAACGATAAAAGACCGTGAATTTCTGGACGAATATGCCAGGCAGTTGCAGGAAGATGGCTATCATGCAGAAGCGAAACTAGGCTTTGGAAAAACAGCCGAGAGCATTGCCCAAATTGCACATCAGTCCAGTGTAGAGCTATTGTAATGGGAGCTCATGGTCACAAGGGATTAAAAGATCTATTGTACGGCGCAACCATAAATCAAGTCAGACACTTAGTAAAAGTCCCGGTGTTGATTATTCCGGCAGTATAAGTTCAGTAAAAGGTGCTATAGAAGTAGCTTTTGGAGAGGCTATGCACCTATAACCATTAGCCGCTTTATTTGTTAACTGTTAAATGTATATTATGAAAAATAGACTAAATTGTTGGAAGTGTGTACTGTTGTTGTCCTCGCTTCTCGGATTGCTAATTCAAATCTAACATAAAGATTACTGAATATAAAAATGACAGATGTTTCCATCTGTCATTTTTGTTTTATTAATATTTTCTGCAACCTACACATTAAAAAAGTCAAGGAAAGTATAAGCGTAGCTTTAAAATAAGTAAAATGTTTTGGTGGAATAAAACGCTGTACTACAACTTATTAAATCGACGATGATTTTTGTGTAAATACGAGTGCTACCAGATAAAAATGTGTCTAGCCCCATAGCCAAAAGAAATAATTTCCTAACTTTGTTCAGTTGGAAAATCTGAGTAAACATATCGGTTTTGTCATTTTATTGTGTTTGGCTTTTTTCTTGTTGCCAGACACAAGCTATGCTTGTACTAAAAAAGTAGCGAAGACAGAGCAAAAAACCTGCTCAAAAGACCAATCTTCTACAGCGGAAAAAAAAGACTGCTGCAAAACAATGTCCTGCAAAAAGGGCAAACATCACAATGATTGCGGCGGAAAATGTAAGAACTGTTCTTGCGGTTGCATCAATTCCGTATCTTCCTTAAACCTGCATATACCTCTTGGTATCGTAACCGAGAATTATTTTGCAGAAGTCAAAAAGAAGAAATTTGACTTTAGTCCAGCCTATTATTCTTCAGGCTATTTTTCCATCTGGCAACCGCCCAAAATAGGCTAAAAATAGTGGCTTGACAGCCATAGTTACGCCCAGTTGAAAACTAATTTCGTTTTCGCTGATTATCTATTCCATAATAATTTAAACATTTAAAAATGAAATCAATATCAAAGGTATTGATGGTAATTGCTGTATTACTATCAGCCATAAGCAGCTTTGCACAAATCAAAAATGTAAAAACAGAAACCGTTAAAATATACGGTAACTGCGAAATGTGTAAAAAGACAATTGAAAATGCAGGGACTGTAAAAAATGTAGCTACGGTAGAATGGAATAAGGATACCAAAATGGCTACGCTAACATACGATGATAAGAAGACAAGTCAGAATGAAATTCTTGAACGCATTGCCCGTGCAGGATATGACAGCAAAGAATTTCTAGCTCCAGATGATGTATATGCAAAACTTCCTGAATGCTGTAAATACAAAAGAGAACTGCATCCAGGTATTACCATAAAGCAGGCTTCTAAAGGGATGGATATGAACATGGATCATAGTCAGAAAACACCCGCCGGAGAGGAACATAGTAACCATTCAGGCATGAATATGGAAAATGCCCCGTCAACTAAAAATGCCGACCAGTTGCAGCCATTGTTCAACAGTTATTTCGATCTGAAAGATGCCCTTGTCAAAACAGATGCAGGTACTGCGGCCGCAAAGGCAAAAGAACTTCTTTCCGCCATAAAAGCGGTAGAAATGGGTAAGCTGGAAAAGGAACAACACAACACTTGGATGAAGGTAATGAAAGATTTGGAAACTGGTACGCAGGCTGTTTCGCAAACAAAGGATATAGAAAAGCAGCGAAAATCATTTGCCATGCTTTCAGAAAAAATGTACCTGTTGGCTAAGGTATTCAAACTTAGCGGAACGGTGTATTACCAGCATTGCCCCATGTACAACAATGGATCGAACTGGCTGAGTAAAAGCAAAGAAATCAGCAATCCTTTTTATGGAAATAAAATGTTGACTTGCGGAAGTACAACTGAAACATTATCTGTCAAGTAAAATCACGAATTATGGAAAATATGAAAAGCAAACACGGAATGGAGCATTCGTCAAAGGCAATGTATAAACGTTTTGCGATCATGGCAGTTGCCATGTTTGTAGCCATGTACTTTATCATGTATGCTATGATAGATGGGTGGCATAATCTGTATTTGAACATCAACAACCTGTATATGACTTTACTCATGACAGCCGCCATGCTACTGATCGAACTCATAGCGATGAAAGGCATGTACACCAGTAAAAAGCTGCATACAGTTATAATTCTGCTATCTGTCGGAGTTGGCCTCTTCTCCTGGGTTGGTATCCGGGAGCAGATTGGTGTTGGTGACAAGCAATTTGTAAAAGGGATGATACCCCACCATGCGGCGGCTATACTTATGTCGGAGAAAACAAAGCTCACCGACCCCGAACTGATTAAACTCCAGCATGACATCTTAGAAGCGCAGGCTAAAGAGATTGAGCTCATGAAGCGTAAACTGCTGGAATTTGAAAAGAAATAGACCTTACCTGCAAAAGAAACAATCTAATACCAAATGAATTTAAAAATGAACAAAATGAACAGGATAAACAAAATACTTTTTTTAGCACTGATTACCTTGATGGTGTCATTTGCTACAATCTCTTGTAATAACAATTCGGCAACTCGCAATGAAAGCGGACAGGTTACAGATTCGGCTAAGCAATCATTAGCAGATGAAAAGGATAAAGGCAACACAAAGCCCTTAATCGGTAAGACTGACACCTTTTCTATCGCACAGATCATTAAGGATTATCTTTCACTCAAAAATGCCCTGGCATCTGACGATGACAAGGCCGCAGCCACCGCTGGGAAAACGTTACTGGCTACTTTTAACAATGTAGATATGAAAACCATTCCCTCCGATAAACACAAAGAGTACATGGATATTGCGGATGATGCAAAAGAAAATGCCGAACATATTGGAGACAACGCCGGAAAGATAGACCATCAGCGGGAGCACCTGGCATCGTTAAGCAAAGACGTTAACGACCTTATTTCTTTGTTTGGTACTCCACAAAAATTGTATCAGGATTATTGCCCGATGTTTAACGACAAAAAAGGCGCTATATGGCTAAGTGAAACAAAGGAGATAAAGAACCCGTACTACGGTGCCAAGATGTCCACTTGTGGCTCTGTTCAAAAAGAGCTTAAATGAAAGGAAGGGTAAAAAATGTTCTGCTTGTTTTGATTGCCCTCGTTATACTTATGCAATTTTATCAACCAGCCGTAAATAAAACAGTAACAACTGCTGATAATGTCGATTTTATCACCATGTATTCACCACCCGCTGATGTGGCTGAAACTTTGAGGATGTCCTGTTTTGACTGTCACAGCAATAATACTAATTATCGCTGGTATGATTACATACAACCTGCAAGAACCTTAGTTGAAAGTCACATACAATCAGCTAAGAAAGAATTGAATTTTGATGAGTGGGGAACGTATTCACAACGCAAGCAGGAGCGGTTGCTGATGTCTATCAAGAGCCAGATAGCAGATAAAAAAATGCCTTTACCCTCATATACCTGGATACATAAGGATGCTAAACTGAGTAATGACGAAGCAAACAGACTGTTAATCTGGCTGAAAAAGCTGTAAAGAAAGATGATAGGTAGGCGAAACAGTAAATATCATAAATCAAACAAGGAATATCACAAACAGATTAGCGCATTACCTGCCGAACTTTGTGTCAACAAAAACAATTAAAAGTTCGAGACAATGGAAAGCAAAAATCTTCAATTTAAGACAAACCTTAACTGCGGTAACTGTGTAGCAAAAGTACAGGCAGATTTGAACAGCGCTAAAGGTATCTGCGAATGGAACGTTGATACCACAAACATTGATAAAATCCTGACTATAAAAGCAGAGGGCATTACTGAGGACGAGGTAGTCGCAATCATAAAGAAAAAAGGTTTTAAAGCTGAGCCTATTTCAGAATAATACAATCAGCTATTCACTAATATTAAACGGATTAAATAATGAAAAAATTAATAGTAGCAATAACCGTAACGTTGTTTGGATTTTCTGCCTATGCGCAAAATACCAGCAACCTGCTGAACAACTATATCAGCGTAAAAAATGCTTTGGTTAGCAGTGATAGTAAAGAGGCAGGCACCGCTATTTCAGCATTGAACGAAGCCGTAAAAAGCGAGGATAATTTTTCACAGAAAGCTGACCTTTTGAAAGCAACCGAGAAATTAAGCAAAGCTGGCGACAACCTTGAAAAGCAAAGATCTGCTTTCAATGAAGTGTCTACGTTGATGTGGAAACTGGTAAAATCATCCGACAAAGTAAATCAACCGGTTTACTACCAGTATTGCCCAATGAAAAAAGCATACTGGTTGAGCAAGGAAAAGGAAATTAAAAATCCTTATTATGGTTCATCAATGCTTACCTGTGGTAAAGTCGCAGAAACTAAATAATCAACCTGCAAGGCATTGCTCACTGGGCAATGCCTTTTAATATTTATAATCAATGCGGTTTTTAAAATGGATAATCAAAAATATTTTCACAAAAAGCTGTTGTCGCTAAGCTTCTTCGCATTTTTTACAGTACAGGTAAGTTTTGCTCAAAAGGTAGTTCATTACGACCTGTATGTAAAAGACACACTTGTAAACTATGCTGGCAAAGAAAAAAGGGCAATTGCTGTAAATGGGCAAATCCCAATGCCAACCCTGGAATTTACAGAGGGTGACACGGCTGAAATAGTACTGCATAACCAGTTAAAGGAAAGTACATCCTTGCACTGGCATGGCTTATTCTTGCCTAATAAAGAAGACGGTGTACCGTATCTCACTCAAATGCCCATTGAACCGGGCACAACCTATACCTACCGTTTCCCGATCATTCAGACAGGTACACACTGGTATCATTCACATTCCGGTTTACAGGAACAGATCGGCATGTATGGCAGCTTTATCATGCACAAAAAAGCGGGTGACAAGTCTTTTAGGAAAGGTATTGATGACCTTCCGGAATTACCTATTGTCCTAAGTGAATGGACGAATCTTAATCCCAATAATGTGCATCGCATGCTCCATGCTGCCAATGACTGGTTTGCCATTCAGAAAGGTGCTACACAAAGCTATACGGAAGCCATCAGGAGCGGTAATTTTAAGACGAAGGTCAAAAACGAATGGAAACGTATGACGGCAATGGATGTCAGTGACGTTTACTACGACAAGGTATTGATGAACGGTCAACATATATCTGAACTGAAAAGTGCAGGTGGCAAACAACTAAAAGCTGGTGATAAAGTGCGACTGCGTATCTCCAACGGAGGTGCGTCTTCCTATTTTTGGTTGCGTTACGCCGGAGGCCCGATGACAGTAGTGGCCAGTGACGGTAATGATGTCGTGCCAGTTGAAGTTGACCGTCTGATCATTGCTGTATCTGAAACCTATGACGTAGTGGTCACTATCCCGGCAGATGGTGTAGCCTATGAATTTATGGCTACTACGGAGGATCGTACACAATCGACGAGCTATTTTATCGGAAATGGTATCAAGCAGTTGATCTCCCCGCTACCAAGGTTAAAATACTTCGATGGTATGAAGATGATGAATGACATGATGAAAATGAACGGCGATCTGGATGATATGGGCATGAACATGAGCTGGAACCAGATGGATATGAACGTGGTGATGTATCCTGAAATAACGGGTGATGCAGCCAATGACCGTAATAAAGAATTAGAAGGCGATCCTAACAGGTATAATGCCAATGCACTGGGAACGATCAAAACGCTTAACTACGCCATGCTGGAGTCGCCAAGTAATACGAAACTTCCTGCTGATGCTCCTGTTCAAGATATCAAATTCACTCTTACAGGCAATATGAGCCGCTATGTGTGGAGCATGGATAACCGTGTACTTACAGAATCGGACAAAATACCCGTTAAAAAAGGCGAGATATTAAGGATTACGCTTTACAACAACTCCATGATGCGCCACCCAATTCACCTGCATGGTTTTGATTTCAGGTTGCTGAACGGTAAAGGTGATAAAGCGCCGATGAAGAATATCATCGACATTATGCCGATGGAAACAGACACCATCGAATTTGAAGCGAATACGGAAGGTGATTGGTTTTTCCATTGTCATATTCTTTATCACATGATGGCAGGTATGAACCGGGTTTTTGCTGTGGGGGATTATAAAAATCCTGAATTGCCTGATAAAGCGATGGCATATAAAATGCTTCAGCGCGAAAGTAATATGCCGCATTTTATGGCGCAGAATGATTTTGCCAGCAACGGTAATGATGGTGAAGCCATGTTAATGAATGCAAGGTGGAACCTGGGCACGGAATGGCGCTTAGGTTATAATGACATGCATGGTTACGAAGTGGAAACACACCTGGGAAGGTTCATTGGTAAGATGCAATGGCTGATGCCATTTGTGGGCTTTGACTGGCGTTATCGCAAGATGGGAATGGACGAACATGAGAAAAATATTTTTGGACAAAAGAACGAGAAAGATACCCGGCGAGCCGTCAGCCTCGGTGTGATGGCTACGCTCCCGATGCTGGTGAACTTCCAGGCAGAGGTTTATCATGATGGTATTGTCCGGCTTTCGTTAATGAGAGAGGACATTCCCATCTCGAAACGTTTGAGAGGCGATTTTATGGTCAATACAGATTTTGAATATATGGCTGGTTTACGCTATGTTATTACGAGAAATATAGGTATCAGAACACACTATGATAGTGATATGGGCTTTGGTGTCGGGCTTTCCCTTAATTACTAAAATAATGTATCATTATTATTGAAAGGTCGTAGCTGAGGCTATGACCTTTTTGCTTTTACAATGCAGACCAAATCAGTAAACCTCACAAATCAAACAAGAAATATCACAATAGGAAAACCAGAGCTACTTAGCATTTTTGTATCGTAAATTTTAAGACTATGACAGCAAAAATAAAGTGGAGCAACGTGTATCTCCTGTTTACCTCGCAGGCGTTGTTCCAGACCGCATCCATATTGGTTATTACGCTATCAGGTGTGGTAGGCTTGCAAATGGCTCCCGACAAAAATTTGGCGACATTACCATTAGCAATGATTACCGTAGGCACAGCAGGTATGATGATACCTGCATCACTTATCATAAGAAAATTAGGTCAACGAAAAGCCTTTATGATGGGCACGCTGATAGGTGTTTTATCAGGTTTGGTTTCCTGGTACGGTATTATTCAAAATTCTTTTTGGCTATTTTCCATTGGCAATATGCTGATAGGCGCCTATCAGGGATTTTCGCAGTACTACCGTTTTGCGGCGGCTGATGCAGTTCCAGACAATGCAAAAAGTAAGGCAATCTCTTTCGTTATTGCGGGAGGCGTTGTTGCCGCTTTCGCTGGTCCCAACTTAGCACGCTTTACACAGCATTTAGGGGTGTTTCCTTATGCCTATTCCTACTTTTCCATTATACTGCTAAGCATAATCGCATTAGGTGTCGTTTCCTTTTTAAAATTGCAAAGAATATCACAAGTACAAATCAATGAGGCAGTACAAAAAGGTCGCCCTTTAAAGGAAATCGTTAAGAACAGAGATACCGTTCTTGCGATACTGGCATCAGCTACCGCATTTGCAGTAATGGGGATGTCTATGACCGTTACACCGATAGCAATGCACAGTTTCGGGCATTCTTCTGACGATGCGGCTACCGTTATTCAATGGCACGTTTTGGGCATGTTCCTGCCGTCATTCTTTACGGGTATGCTCATTCAAAAATTTGGTGTATATCGTATCATTATTTCTGGCTTAATCATTTTGTCACTATACATCATTGTTGCACTACTGGGAACAGGGCTCGCTCATTTTGTTTCCGCTTTGTTCATTGTGGGCTTAGGTTGGAACTTCCTGTTTATCGGTGGTTCGGCATTGCTTACCAAAGTGTATCGACCGGAAGAAAAAGAAAAGACACAGGCTTTTCACGATTTTACGGTTTTTGCAGTCATCAGTATGGCAAGCTTCTTTGCAGGCAGTTTGTTTAATCATTGGGGTTGGAACGGCGTAAACATAGTAATGATACCTATGCTCATCATTACATTGATAGCGGCGATCCGAATTATAATGAAGAAAGAGAAGAGCGTACACTAAACAGTAAAAGTCACAAATCAAACAAGAAAAATCACAATGCCTGCGCGACCTTTAATGTGGAACTTTGTATTGTATTAAAAGGTAAATGAAAATTTTAAAAACCTTATTGCTAAGTACCGCAGTTTCACTTACAAACCTTATCGGCTTGTAACAATGCGGAAAGCAGTAATAAAAAATCATAAGATATGAACACACATCATCAAGCAAATCACGACAATGCTTACACTTGTCCGATGCACCCGGAAGTAACAGGAAACAAAGGCGATAAATGTCCTAAATGTGGTATGGGATTGATACCTGTTAATAAAGATAAGAATAGCCAGTATGAAGTGCAGCTTGCAACCAACCCACAAGATGTTGAAGCTGGCAAATCTACAAACCTGTCAATTGCCATTACCGAACACGGCAAGAAGGTTCCGTTGGAAGTAGTGCACGAAATGAAAATGCACTTATTGGTTGTAAATGAAGAACTGACCTGGTTTGACCATATACACCCCCAAGAACAAGCAGATGGTTCGTACAACGTATCAGAATCGTTTCCGGCGGCAGGGAAATACCTTTTGTTTATCGACTATAAGCCAAGCAGCGGCCAAGCCGATGTGAACATGCAAAAGATCGATGTAAAGGGCACCTCGGTAGCTCAAACAACCGAGTTAAAAACTAATCTGGTTTCAACGGTTGACGGTTATACGTTAACCCTGCTTAATGGCGAATACTTTGAAACAAACAGAAGCCAAGGCTTGCAATTTTCAGTAGAAAAGGACGGTAAACAATTACAGGAAAAAGATATGCAGAAGTATCTCGGAGCAAACGCCCATATCGTAATGATTAGCAAAGCCGATAAAGATTTTCTACATATTCACCCGATTTCTGATAACCGTTTTCCAATATACGCAGAAACACTTATTAAAAAGGCCGGGCTTTATAGAATGTGGGTACAGTTTAAAATAAACGATGTGTTACATACAGCAGACCTTACGATTACGGTTTCTGAGGGCGAAAACACAGGTGAAAAACATAGTCACGGCAACCATCAGCATTAATAAAATCAGTAAATCTCACAAATCAAACAAAGAATATCACAATACCTGGCCTCAAAAATATGGTGAATTTTGTGGTGTACTAATTATCATAAATAAATTACAAAAATGGAAAATAAAGAATTTCAGTTCAAGACCAATCTTAATTGTGGCGGATGTGTATCAAAAGTAAAAGCTGATTTGGACGGTGCCGATGGCATCTGCGAATGGGCCGTAGATACGGCTAACAGCGATAAAATTCTGACCGTAAAAGCAGAGGGGATTACAGAGGACGAGGTAGTCGCAATCATTAAGAAAAAGGGCTTTAAAGCCGAACCTTTAGCGGTTTAATACATAAGCCCTATTAGTTACCAAAGAGAACGGATAGGGCTTTTTTATGAACACCCAATATGTCTTGGAATGAGATTTTTGATTGTAGGCGACCCTCAATTACGAACTCATTTTATCCTTGTTAACGGCCTCAACAAATTCCAAGTTCAATGATAAACTATTGCCAAACAGTAATAAGCGAATTAGATGATAGAATAAAAGAAATAACCTACGAACAGAGCAATTCATTAATAGCTTATGAAAATGCTATCGAACTGGTGTTACAAAAGATTGAAGCGGTAAAAATGCATTTCCTGAAAATCGGCTTTAAAGACGAGATAGAGGAAATTATGTTTTTCAAGCAGGTAAAGCCGCAATTGATTTCTAAGTTAATCTTCTTCAACGCGATTTACAAGATTGAAACAAAAAGACCACGAGGTGGAGAAAAAATCATTAAAAAATATCTCAACGTTGAACTTTCCAAAATCAAACGTTATTTCGATGCAAATTTAGAATTTTACAAATACTACAGAACTAATAGTAACCATCTTGACAACAAATACTTTGTACGGGGTAAGCACGATATCAAACTAAGTTTAGATACTTATTACTTTGAAGCAGACCACAACTTTTCAACCTCACACGATTTCAAAGTAGCCAAAATTATTGCCCACGATTTAATACAGGTCTACCTCGAAGACCAATTAAATAATAACAGCCAGAAAAGAGCATTAGATAATCCACCTTTAAACTGGACCGGTAGTAAAACCTCATTAATTGAGTTAATATACTCACTACATTCACAAGGCTCTATTGACAATGGCAACATGGATATTAAAATCATCGCCAAGACCTTTGAGACTATGTTTAATATTGATCTGGGTGATTTCTATCATTCCTATTTGGAATTAAAGGCGAGGAAAATAAACCGAACTAAATTCCTGGATAGTCTTCGGGATGCACTAATCAAAAGAATGGACGAGCAAGACGAAAAATAAAGGTAAAGTTTCACGGCTTTACCTTTATTTTTTTAAATTTGCCGTAATGATTTACAAGGTAATCAAATGAAAGCAAGTGTAGTAAGCACCATTACTAAATCGTTACCGATAACACTTCCAGTTCTTGTAACCTGCTCTTTATTAGTCACTTTAGACTAAATTAATCTTTTTTGTAAAAAAACTGCTAATTCTCCGTTTCCTCCAGGATAATCAGGCATTTCATCTACAAAAGAATAAACATCCATCTTTAACAATGTGTCATAGGTTTTACTACACTCACTGTATTGCTTGTTCAAATTACTTATTTTATAGCTACACGTAATTATAGACATGATGATTAAAATATAAGTTACTTTCATATGGGTTATTTTTTAAACAGCAATACTAAGTGTATTAAACTTCGTTTGAAGGTAGTAAAACACTACGCCCAGCTTTGATTAATATCATTCCTTACCAAGACAACCTAAAGCCTCCGAAACACTATTAACAAAGTTAATATGCCCAGCTTTGTTACTTTCAAAAATAAAGTCTTTGATACTTTTACTGGTATAGTGACTGAAATCTCCAACGATAGCTAAAGCAACACGATAAGTTGAAAACTTTTGAAGTATTTCACCCGCAATGCCTGTTTTTAAATCAAAAAAATCTGGAGTGATGTTTTTTTGATGAATAATGATGTTGTCAAAGCCCTGATAATATAGATTTCCTAATAA
Organism: Arcicella sp. BE140; assembly: GCF_031456255.1. Classification (NCBI taxonomy): domain Bacteria; kingdom Pseudomonadati; phylum Bacteroidota; class Cytophagia; order Cytophagales; family Flectobacillaceae; genus Arcicella; species Arcicella sp. BE140. Next base: position 438,285 of record NZ_JAVDUE010000003.1, read on the forward strand.
ATCTAATCCATCTTGGGCATTATTAATAAAAATATAATCTGCTGTTGCCTCCGCTATCTTGATGGTATTTACTTCATGTGTTTTTATTTCCATTTTTATCGATGCTAAATAGATTAATAAGGTTTTTTATTTGTTTTTTGCACGAAACTTAAATCAAAAAATGTATCGAAAATTAAGCCATAACGAAGAGTTTTCCAATAAAACATTCATAAATGGTTTACTAAAAGCAGACTATCTACTTCTGATGATTTTTATCATTAATATGTTGATAAGGGCACTTTAAAAGTAATAAAACAGCATATTTCAAAGACATTTATACGTAAAACCACCTAATGATGTTATGACAAATAGGATTTAATTAAGACAAGAATTTTGGTTTTTAAAGTTTTATTGCTAATTTGGTTACAGTATTTAGATATTAAACAGACAATTATGCTGAAAAAGGTCTTATTTACCATACTTTGTGTCGGATTTCAATCCACTATCTTTGGGCAATTTTTACCAAAAGATTCCACTCAAAATAATGCTTCACATACCACGCTAGGTACTGTAAATAATCTCCTCGATTTCGCTAACGACCATCTTCATTTAAGATACCGCTCGGGTGGAACTTCTAAAAAAGGTTTTGATTGCTCAGGATTTGTACGCTATTGTTTCCAGAATTTTGGGATGATTTTACCGCATGGTAGCGCTGCTCAAAGTTTATTAGGATATTCAGTATCAAGATTGGAAGCTCAGCCCAGTGATTTGATTTTCTTCAAAGGACATAATGCGAAGGGAAAAAGAGTCGGTCACGTCGGGATTGTTACCGAAGTAACCGACAAATATATTAAGTTTATTCACTCAGCTTGGAACGGTGGTGTTCGCTATGATTATTTAGATGCCGCTTATTATCAAAAAAGATTTATGGGCATCAAGCGTGTTTTGCACACGCCAGAGATAAAAAATGCTAAGAATTAATAAATGAGTAATTGGTGATTAGATTTTATGCTAACTAATACTGTGCTCATTTCTTAACTAAATCTTTTCAAAAACCTGTTGAATTTCGCAATATAACAGCCCACTTCCACCACCATAATGTTGTACAATTGGTAAATGAGGATTAAGCTTGTTAAAATATTCTCTGAGGATTTCCTCCGACTCCTCTGCTATACCGCTTCCTAGTAAGACCATATCAAAGCTTTTTGCCTTGCATATCGCAAACACTTCTTCATCAGTTAATGCTCCTGTAGCCCACCAAGCTTCATTTTTGTTGATTAATCGCAGTACTACTTCATGGATTTCAACATTTCTTCCGATTACTAAAATTTCAAATTTTTTCATATCGACATCGGTACTTCCATTAATAATATTTCAGCATCTTGACTAATCGCTTTTATTTTCAGACTATCCACATTCCAAACACCAAAGCCATCTCTGTTTGCTACCTCGAAGCCTTCAATATCAAAGCTTCCTTTCAATACAAAGGCATATACGCCGTTCCCTTTTTTCTTGATTTGATACGTTTTTTCAAAATCTTTATCAAATGTCCCTAAATGAAACCATGCATCTTGGTGAATCCATACGCCTTCATCTTCTGGATTGGGTGATAATATTTGTTGTAAATTATTGTGCCTGTCTTTTGTATCTAACGTAATTTGGTCATAACGTGGCGTAACGTTCTTTTTATTGGGGAAAACCCATATCTGCAAAAATTTCACTAAGCTATCTTGGCTTTGGTTGTATTCAGAGTGGTAAATGCCTGTTCCTGCACTCATTACTTGAATATCTCCTTGCTTAATTACCGCCACATTCCCCATGCTATCTTTATGCTCTAAGTTCCCTTCAAGCGGAATAGAGATAATTTCCATATTATCATGCGGATGTCTGCCAAAGCCTTTACCAGCATCCACACGGTCGTCGTTCAAAACCCTCAACACGCCAAAGTGCATGCGTTCTGGATTATAATAATTGGCAAAACTAAAGGTATGGTTACTATCTAACCAACCATGATTAGCGTGCCCACGAGAGTCAGCTTTATGCAAAACCGAGTTTTCTAGTATTTTAGAAGGGGTATTAGGAATATGATTAAACCCGATAATATCCAATTCTTGTAATTCATCTATATCGTTTTTGATTACATTGCCCAAAGCAGCAGTTGCTGCAAAAATACCAGTACCTGTAATGCCTTTTTGTATGAATGTCTTTCTGTCCATCGTCGTGTTTGTTTTTTCTTGAGTCAAAATTACTGTGCCAATATTTCCGAAACATTGAACTAGGACAAGATATTTAATGATTGTTTATTTATAAGCGTTTCTTTTACTACAAAATTAACGCTATCATAATTTCATCATTTAGAGAAATAAAAGAAAAAGATATAATTTACTATTATGTTAAAGGCTTTCTCAAATTGAAGCGTAAATTAGCTACTCTCTTCTTTATAATTAGATTGCTTTATACACATCATTCAACCCAACAACCTAATACAATATTGATGAAAACTTACATATTCTTCTTGTTGATATTTTGTGCTTCCATTACTAGGCTTCAAGCACAAATAAATCCAGATACCACCAATATTCAATGGCATCAAGGCTATTTAGATATTCATCATATTGTTACGGGAAGTGGCGTTTCGACATTCTTTGCTTTGCCTGACGGAACTACGATGATGGTTGATGCTGGAGATATTGGGGATGTTGCTTTTCGTAGAAATAGTTGGCCCTTTACGTATACACTTCCTTACCCTAATAATACTAAAACTGCTGGACAATGGATAGCAGATTATATTCAACAAATATTACCTAATAAACCTGTTATTGATTATGCCCTGATTACTCATTATCACGACGACCACATGGGTATTATCAACGCTGGTACTAAAATAGCCACTAATGGTGCTTATAAACTATCAGGCATAACTGAAGTGGGTGATTTAGTACCCATCAAAAAGTTGATTGATAGGAATTATCCTTACAATAATTTCCCGACTGATTTAAAAGTTGCATACAAGAATGAACCAAGTATTTTCTTGAATCTACAAAAATTCATTGAGTTCCAAAAACAACACAATGGACTAATCGGCGAACAATTGAAAGTAGGTGCAATTGACCAAATAGTTTTAAAAAACAATCCATCAAAGTATCCCAATTTTAAGGTTCGGGGAGTAAAAGCCAATGGTACTATTTGGACAGGTAATGGAAACGAAACTTTTGAGTTCTTTACGGCAGATAGTGTTTTAGATGCTAAAAAAAGATTCAATGAAAATCCGTTGAGCCTTGCCATCAAGCTGTCTTATGGTAAGTTTGATTATTTTACGGGAGGTGATAATACAGGCTTGCAAGGGTATGGTTTACCAACATGGTTTGATGTAGAAACGCCTATCTCAAAAGCGGTTGGCAAAGTAGAAGTAACTACTTTAGATCATCATGGGTGCAGAGATGCTACTAACGAAAATTTTCTCAGAAATCTGCAACCCCAAGTAGTCGTAGAACAAACTTGGAGTAGCAATCACCCCGGAGAAGAAGTTGTTCACAGGCTTATCTCAGACCATATTTATAAAGGGAAAAAGAACCTATTTGCAACCAATATCCAAGAAGCAACTAAAGCAGCGATAGGTTTTTGGTTTACTGATGGTTTTAAAAGTATGTTTGGACATACCATCATAAGGGTTTTGCCTGGAGGAGAAACATTCTATGTTTTAATTGCAGAAACAATAGACAATAAACTCAATATCAAAAAAGCTTTTGGTCCATTTCTATGTCAATAGTATGTCCTAAAAGGATAGCCTCATAAAAATATTATCTGTAACAGAACGAGAACGCTAGTTTTGGGGTATCAACCGTTATTAATAAAATTTTTTGTGTCCTACAAAGTAGAACCCAAAGACCTACGGAACAGTCTTCCTAGTTGAGAGGTTCTTCTGAACGTATAAATTTCCACTTTTTTCTGAGCTACTTCTTCTAAGTTTTTCAAGAATACTTGTGCTGTTTGCCCTAGCCAAGCCTGAAAGACGTCGCTAATACTTTGGTGGGTTGGCACATATTCAATAAAACGTGAGAAATTGAAGGTAGTGTCTGCAATTCCTGCCCCTGCACGTTCGCCATCTAAGGCATTTATTTGCTGTTCGATATGATTTGGCACTGGTACCATCATGATTGGTTTGCCTAGATACATGGCTTCGCAAACAGATTCAAATCCTGCTGTACAAACTAACCCTGAGCAGTTTTGCATCATGGTTAAGAATTTTTCAGCATTTACCTGATGGAAGGTAAGGTTTTCTTGGCAATGCCATTCATTCCCAAAATCAGGATTGTTCCAGAAACAATGTACTTCCACATCTCTGTGTTCAGAATGCCAATTGATAATATCTTCACCCAATTTATGGTGAGTGATGTAAGCTAAGAAATAGGGTTTTACTGTAGGCGTCAATGCCTTCACTTCTTTTCGTAAAAGTGGTGGCGTTACTACAATGTGCTTAGCTTTGTCTTCAGGCATTTCTACAAAAGACAAAGCTAATTTTTTAGTTGAATTTAAAGAGGTAAGACGTGTATTGAGGTTTAATAAAAAACGATCTATCTTTTTGTCTGGCAATGAAATAAACTGATTGTGTAATAACAAATATTGATGTCCTACACAAACAACAGGAATATTCGGACGGTGGAATTGTGCATACAAGCCACAGATAATATCATAAAAATTCACGATAACATCAGGTCGATGCATTTCAACCTCATCTGCCAAAAACTGAACACTTTTACGGTATTTTCTAAGCTGTAAAACGTGCGTTTTAATCGTATCCCATACCTTTACAGCTTTGGTTTGTCCATAAACTAAGCTAGGGGCAGGAAAAGTATTGATTGGAGCAGTAATTTTTTCTTTAAAAAAAGCAGGGATATGATGTTTATCCTCCATACCCACCATTACAGAAACCACTTCGTGCCCAGCAGCCGTTAGGATTTCAAAGAGGGAAATAGCCTGCGTTAAATGTCCACGGCCTTCACCTTGTACTACGAATAGATACTTACTCATATTGGGTATATTTTAAGAGATACTCATAAAAATTCCTTTGGCAGTTTTCATAGCCTCAGAATCTATTAATTCATCTGATAATTCTTCTTCTAAATCCAGACTATTTTGGAGTAAATAGAGCAAGTCCCAATTCCCTTGATAGTCTTCTACTAATGCTGTTAACGATTCCACCCAGTCGCCCGAATTCATGTAGGTAATATCCTGAATAAGGCGAATGTCTGGTTTATGAATATGTCCGCAAATAATACCTTCGCAATGGTTTGCTCGGGCTAACTCCGTCAATTTCTCTTCAAAATCCGACACATAATTTACAGCCTCTTTCACCCGTTGCTTAATCCTCTGTGAAAAAGAATAATATTCAAACCCTCTCCACTTACGGTATTGATTATACAGTTTATTGATGGATAATAAAAAGGTATAACCAATGTCACCTAAATAGGCAAGCCATTTCATTTGTGAGGTAACCGAATCAAAAATATCTCCGTGTGTAATAAGGTAACTCTTTGTGCCCGACTGTAGAATATAGTCGCGCTGAACAGTGAAGTATTTACCTAACTGAAAAGGAATAATTTGGTCTAGAAAATCATCATGGTTACCTCTCAGGTATATTACCTTAGTATTATGGTTCTCAATCATTTTCAACACAGCTCTAAAAAAAGCAGTATGTTTTTTCTTCCATGAACCACCCTTTTTGAGTTGCCAGCCATCAATAATATCGCCATTCATAATTAAGGTTTCGCACGAGATACTCTTCAAGAAAGCAGTTACTTCTTTAGCTTTTGAACCTTCTGAGCCTAGGTGAACATCAGATATGATGACGGTTTTATATTGTTTTGGCGTTTTCATAAACCAAAATTGTAATTTTACTTTAACCCTATGATTGCCAGAATATTAAAGGATTGTTAAGGATTTAGTTTCTTGAGAACAAATAACCAACTCCTTTAATCGTGCGGATATAATCTTCACCAATCTTTTCACGAATTTTCCGAATGTGAACATCTACTGTACGTTCGGTTACGTGAATGCCCTTTCCCCAAACACTTGAAAGAATTTCGTCACGGGTGTACACCTTATTAGGGTTACTGACAAAGAACATCAGCAAGTCGAATTCCTTCTTAGGTAAAGTCCATGAAGATTCTTTTACTGCAATAGAATAATTCTGGCGATTGATAATCAAATCCTCTAAAACCACCTTTTCTTCATCTACTGTATCAGCAATATTTCTTTGGAAAACAGCTTTTATTCTGCTAATCAAAGCCCTTGGTTTGACAGGTTTGATGATATAATCATTGGCACCAATATCAAAGGCTGCTACTTCCGAATACTCTTCAGTTCTGGCGGTCAAGAAAATAAGGTAAGAATTCTTTAATTCTTTAGATTGCTTAATAATACGCCCAGCCTCTATGCCGTCCATGATGGGCATCATAATGTCCATCAAAATCATATCTGGTAAAAACTCTTGTGCCACTTGAATACCTTGAAGACCGTTTTCGGCAGTACGTGTTTGAAAACCTTCTTTCTGGAGGTTGTATTCAAGTAATTCTAGAATATCTGGGTCGTCGTCAACCAACAAGATTTTCAGAGATAGGTCAATCATATTTATAATCTTAAAAACTGTTTGATTCAAAAATTTAGTCAAACTTACTCTTCTAAGATTATCTCAGTGTTAAGGTTGAATTATGCTTTCTTTATGTTTATTATGAAACAAACATAGATGTCATAAACCAAGTAAAATTGCGTTGAAAAACGGTCAGATAACGTCTTGCTTTTTGCATGAGATGATTTGTTTTAAGTTCTAGGCAAAAATACATTTTCAATGTAACCGTATCATTAACAGCACTTTATGATTTCGTAAAGGATTGAAGAATGACAGAGAATTAACATATCCATAATTATCTGATAATCATAGAATATTCCTGAGCATATTATTTTCGATTTCTAATATTAATCACGAAATCATGTCAGCCCAAAAACTCATTTTTCTTTATTCTGACTCCACCTTTACGCCGTGGAAAGAAAATATTTTCGGAAGTACCATCGCTACTTTCCTAAAAGCTACGCCCGAAAACTATTATCCTTATGTAACACATTTTGTGGGCTTTACGACAGAATTTGCAGATTTTCTGAAACAATTCGACATGGTTTTTAATGTATGTTATGGTTTCGGTGAAGCTGGTCAAGCAGATATTGCCCGTTGGTTAGATAGCCACGCCATTAAACATACAGCCAGTACTTATGATATACAGATACTTGCCAAGGATAAAATGAATCTTCCACAAATCTGTGAAGAAATCGATGTAAAAACGCCTCCTATCATCCAGTTGGGTGACGTAGCTACTTTAGAATACGAACGTTATATCGTAAAACACAGAATGGGAAGTTTACACCTGAATATGTTAGTATTCGATGCCTCTGAAATACCTTATCAGGAATTACTCGAAAAAGAAAACTATATCATACAGCCTTATATTACAGGCCGTGAATTTACGGTAGGAGTAATTCCAAACGAAAATGGGACAGACTATATGGCATTGACGCCTTTAGAAATTCGCCCTGATGACGACCGTGAGGTATATATAGCGGGACAATCGTATGGAGTAACCGAAAAAATACTGAATCCTGACATTGAAGAAAGCATCAAAAGGGAAATCATGCATAAAGTATTGACATTACACAAAACCATGAAAATAAAAGGAATGTCTAGAACAGATATCCGAATCCATAATGGTGAGATTTATGTATTAGATATCAATACAATGCCTAATCTGGATGCTCGTAGTTTCTTGCCAAGTATTGCTCAAAACGAAGGTGTTGACTTGAAAGAACTCTTTCGTAGAATTTTATTAGTCACTCAAATAGCCTATAACCAACCTATTGAATTTGAAATGGCTTAGTTTACAATTCCTTTACAAACAATAGATAAAGTTTACAAAGGCTTAATTGTCAGAAAACTAAGAGGTTATCTTAAAAACCCATCTTTGCGCAACCAAACTGTAATTAGATGCAAAGACGTGATTTACTTCGCCAGATGGGGCTTATTGCTGGCGGTTTATCCATTCCGAATTTAGTAAAAGCACAAGAAGACAAACCAACTGTTCCTAAAAGAGTATTGAGGGTGGCTCATATCACTGATGTACACATCGAAGAAGCTATTCCTTTAGTGAATTCTTCTAAAGGTTTTGCAAGATGTTTACATCATATACAAAATGAAGTAAAGCCCGATTTAATTATCAATTCTGGCGACTGTGTGATGGATGCCCATAAACACAGAAAAGGAAATGTAAAAAAGCAGTGGGATTTATTTAATGATGTATTGAAAGCTGAAAACTCATTGCCTGTTTTTCATAGCGTTGGCAACCATGATATTTGTTGTGAGGGTGATAGTCAAAGTAGTTTTGAAGATGGAAAAAAATGGGCAATGGACGAAATGGGGCTAGCCAAGCCTTATTATAGCTTTGATAATAACGATTGGCATTTTGTGATGCTAGATAGCGTTCAGAAAAAGAAGGATGGCTCGTGGTATACGGCTAATTTGGATGAAGAACAATTCGATTGGTTAAAAAGAGACCTGAAAGCTTTGCCTGACAATAAACCAACAATGGTAATATCGCATATTCCTATTTTGGCAGCCTGTGTTTTTTTTGATGGTAATAACATGAAAGAAAAAGATGGACGATGGGAAGTGCCAGGGAGTTGGATGCACACAGATTCTAAACAAATTGCAGAACTTTTTCATCACCACAAAAATGTAAAGCTCGCAGTGTCGGGTCATATACATTTAAGCGACCGTGTTGATTATAATGGTGTTTCTTACTGTTGTAATGGTGCTGTATCGGGCCGCTGGTGGTTTGGAAAATATCAGCATACAGAAGCAGGCTATGCTGTAATTGATTTATACGACGATGGTTCTTTTACTAATCAATATGTGAGCTATTAATAGTTGTGATTATATTATTTAGCGATTGAGTGAGTTGTGATTTAGTGATTATATTAGTTGTGAATTGTGAGTTAGTGATTGAGTGAGTTAGTGATTTGTCAATAGGGGAGTATTATTAATTTTATTTAATTACAAATTCACTAACTCACAACTCACTCAATCACAATTCACTCAATCGCTAAATAATAAACTCACAACTCCTCACTTCAAATACCCATATTCAATAGCGAGCTTAATCAAGCCTGCTACATTTTTTACTTCGAATTTTGCTAATAAATTACTTCGGTGAGTCTCTACAGTTTTATCACTAATAAAGAGTGCAGTAGCAATTTCTTTCGTGGTTAAGCCTTTCCCGATAAGGTCTAGTATTTCTCTTTCTCTACGCGTAAAACGAATTTGATAAAGACTTTTCTCTTGTTGTTTCTGACGAGTTAACCCCCTCATGATAATATTCATTACCTCCTCGCTTTGGTAGGTATTGCCTTCATACACCGTTCTGATAGCTTTTTGAAGTTCTTCACCACCAGTGTTTTTCAAAATATATCCCGACGAACCGTTTTTAATCATTTTAGTGATAAAACTCTCATCATTATACATAGACATCGCCAATACTTTTACCTTCGGATGATTGTCTGAAATAAATTTACAAACATCCAGCCCACTATCTTCCCCAAGGTTGATGTCTAGCAAAACTACATCAATGCTATTTGATTGTAAAAAAGTCTTAACTTGTTTCGCTGTTTTACATTCTCCTACCACCTGAAAGTCTGCCTCTGTCGATAACAGAGAAGCAACACCTTCAGTGAAAATTTTATGATCATCAACTAATAAAATGCGTACCATTACGTGATTAATATTTGGCAAATGTATATTTAACTGATATGAAGAAATATTTTTTATACCCTAAAATAACAATATTTTTTTTGCTTTTCAAGGTTTCTTTAGCAATCTCCCAAGATGAGTACCCTAGTTTAAGTAAAAATTATACGAAAGCACAGCTAGATGAAATGCTAGTGAAATATCAAAATAGGAAAGATACACTTGGGCTAGCTTATACTTATTGGAGTTATGCCAAAAGTGAGGAAAAACAGTATGGACTTAATTATTCTCCACTCACGAACCTCCGTAAAAGTATGGAGTGTTTTCTGATAATGAAAGATTCTGCTAGTTTTTATAATATCAGAGGAGCATTGGGGTCTTATTTTATGGATAGGCCTTTTATTAAAGAATATGCAAAGGAATACATTAAAGGTGCTGTTGATTATTTCAGAAGAAAGAAACAGCCCAACAGCGAAATCGGGCATTTAGTTAATTTAGCCAATATTGATATTCATGGGAATAATTTTAAAAATGTAAAAGCAATACTCGATAGGGTTGAAATGCTTAATAGAGAGGTAAAAGATGAGGCCTACGAAGGAAGGCTACATTCTTCCTACTCTGATTATTATTACCGTATTAAAAAATATGACGAATCGCTAAAACATGCTGAAATAAGTTATGAAGTAGGAAAAAAACTACAAATCGACTGGCTGGAGGCACTTTCATTGTATGTGAAATCTAAGTGTTTGGATGCGCTAGGCAGACAGGAAGAAAGACTAGACGCACTATTGGAGAGTCAGAAAATTGTGGAGAGTAATACTATTTTGATACAGCTACAAAAGGAGATTTACTATGAAATACAAAACTATTATTTGAAAAAAAAGAACTACCTGAAAGCCTATGAGTTTATGAATAAAGCTCGACAGACTACGGAGGAGCTATATTTTTCAAAAATGGAAAGTGATGTTCGGGATTTTAGTGAAAATAATTTATTAGAAAAACAGCGGATGGTTGTTGCTAAAATTGCCTTAGAAAAAAAGCTTGCAGACATAGAATTGGATAAACTCTTGATAAGGCAACAAATGTATATCGTGTTAATTATTCTAGCTATATTTTTTATTGGGGTATTGGCGTATGCTTATCTTAGTCGGCAACGGTTTAACAGACTGGATGCAGAGAAGGTAAAGAAAAACATACAGATAGAAACCCTAAGGGCATTAATTAGCGGTCAAGAAATAGAACGAGTAAGAATATCACAGGAACTTCATGATGGGCTTGGTACTTTGCTTTCTAGAATTAAATTTCAAACTGAAAATATTGGTACTTCTAAAGAGCAGATTGCTGAAATGGTGGATGTTGCCTGTGATGAAGTACGTACAATATCGAGTAATTTACAACCCAATGCCCTGACAAAATTTGGGCTAATTCGTTCGATAGATGATTTGATATTGAAGCAAAATAGTATTTCACCTAATATTATCTTTCAACATTTTGGAAAAGAATTTGAAATTTCCCCTGAAAGTAGCTTAATGATTTTCAGGATTATTCAAGAATTGATGACTAATGCACTAAAACATGCAGAGGCAACAGAAATATTGATTCAGATTGTATATCAGGAAGAAAGGACATTGACTATTACTGTAGAGGACGACGGTAAAGGGTTTGATGATGCCAAAATTCAGCCCGAAAATAATGGTTGGAACAATATTCGTTCAAGGGTAAATTATTTACATGGTATCATTAATCTCCATTCAGAACCATCAGATGGCACATCGGTAACCATTGCTATTCCTTTTGTTTGAGGGTAGTTTATAATGAACATTTTATTAAAATACACTTTCTTTTCTATTAGCGAGTGACTTAAGTCACTCGCTAATAGAAAAGAAAGTGTAAGCGCCTTTTACAAAACTCCTGTCTTAATTTTATTCAAGGTACTTTCTAAATTACTGGTATTAAACCCTAGCTTTTTGAAATTATCTATTGCTTTTGTCTCCCATTCTATCGCCTCATCCTTTTTCCCTAATCTATATAATAAACAAGCATAGGTATCCATCATGCTTGAGTTTTGTTTTATGCTTTCATCTGGACTAAGTGCTTCATAAATATCAATTGCTCTTTTCGACCATTTTAAAGCTTTTACTAACTTTTCCAAATCATTGGTGTATTTAAAAAAATCGAATGAAATATTATTTAACTCTTCCGCATACTTTAAGTAATGTGAAGTATAAGAAAAAGATGTTATCCCATTAACACCTTGTGATTGTCTCCTTTGTGTAAACATAGTATTACGTTCTTTTTCTTCTCTTTTTTTCAACGTATCTACAGATAAAGACATTAAAGTATAGTCACAAAAACTTTGTGCATTTTGTAAAAAATTGGTTGTGTCTTTAATATCCTTATAAAAGTTATTTAAATACGACTGTCCATAAAACCTACCCTTTTCATACTCTTTTGCATAGGTTGATGTAATAAAGCTACTTAGCTGCATCGCTAAATTTCTATCCTTATCTTTCTTCGCAATATTTCTAGTAGAACTTATTACTCTACTATTAATTTTAATCCTTTGTTCCAAAGAATAGGTAAAGAAAAGGCTATCAATTGTCTTAGTTGTAAAAAGTGCATACAATATTTTCCTTGCTTTTCCATTGAGTGGCAAACCCTGTTCAATCATTAGTCGGGCATTATCAATTGTAGAAAGTTCATTGATATTATTCAAATTGATGTACTCATCTACCAAATGATAGGTTTCAAAATTGACAGCACTTTTTTCTTGAATAAGTTTTTTTAGTAAATCTTTATTTCTTTCGCCTTTGGCGTATTGCATATCTAGTTCTTTAAGCGTATTATTCTTTGATAGTGCAATAGCTTTATCAGCAATTTCTAAATACATAATTGGGCTAGATGATGTCGAACCTAGTCTTTGTAAAACATAGCCGTCATTATCTAAAAACAATGAGCCCATCGAAAAGCTACCCAAATTAGTTTTAGTGATGATTTGCTTGTATATCTCATCGTCAAACTTGATAGAAAGAGAAATGAAATTAATGTCAAATTTTTCTTTTAAAGCAGGACTTGAAAGCCCTTTTTGACCTACATCATTACATTGGACACAACTTGGAGAAGCAATTTGCACAAAGATGAGTTTCTTGTCTTTTTTAGCCTTTACTAGCGCTTTGTCAAAAGACGAAAAGGTTTCAAATTGTACTTGAGCAGTCACTGTAGAGAATTTTAACAAAGAAAGCAACAATAGGAGAATACCAAAGTTGATATTTTTCATAGAGATAGAAAGTTTGAAATGTGTTTTGATAATAAGGTATTGTACAAAACTAATCATAAAACCCAAACATGACATCCTTTCTGATAATATTAACGTGAATTTAAAATAACGCAATCTCTTCAATGAACGATGATTCTCTTTAAAAGAGCCTAAAAATAAAGGGCGACTATCAATTTTTTGATAGTCGCCCTTTGTATAAGATTTATCGTTAGCCTATTCCACTACAATAGTTCTTGTTACCTCTTGTGGTTTAGCAGAGTTAATATTGATTGTACGAGTGATTTTTTCAGTACCATCCGTAATTTCTACAGAATAAGTACCGTCGTTTAATGCTTGTAAATCGAATTTACCATGATACGAACGAGCACTTTTTGCGATTCTTTCATTGTGTATTACTTTACCGTCTTTGTCTTTGATGGTAACAGTAACTGCTTTTCCCACCACTTTGTCCAATGTGAGGTGCATATCTAAAGTTCCCACGCTTTGGTACATACCGATAGCGAAGTTGTTAGTTTTGTTAGCATTTACGTTGGTTTCACCAGCGATAGGGTTAGCAAAGATAGAAGAAGTAGTTAAAGTGGCAATAGCGATAATTTGAGCAAAAGTTTTCATTTTTTGATTTGTTTAGATACGGTTAAAATTATGATTGTCTAGAGGTTAAACCACTGTCTGTTAATTGATTATGATGTTTTGTTGTTAGATTGTTGATTCAAAATTAGCAGATAGAGTGATAGTTTCAATAGAAAAAGGAATGGTCGGTTGGCGGAATTGATAAACGGTGATTTTGGTAGGCTGGCTATAAAAAAGCATTCATATTTTCCATTTTATTACTAGCGATAGCATATAACTACAATATTCATAGGTTGACAGTTCTTGTGTCTAAAGGCTTAAATCTTAAAGTCTAAAAAATATAACTACACTACCCATTCGTTAACATTACCTTATTATTTATCCTCAATAATCATTTTTGCCTCCTTCAAAGTAATATTTATCCTTGTGAAATCACTGCTTCTTCTTTATATGATGGAATGTAGTATTCTATAATACTATTATGCTTTCCTTGATATAATATCCATATAGTTCAAATACTTCTTCTATTAGTCAAATTCCATCATTTTGCCTGAAAACCAAGGGTAAACCCTTGATTTTTAAATCAGGGGAAAGCCCTGATTTATATAGTACAAATTAAACCCAATTTTGTACTATTATTTATTATACTATACTGGTATAAAGTTTAACTTTTTTAATTATGTAGTTTCCTCTCATATTTTAAATACATTTTACCCAAAAATTCATTTACAATGAAAACAACTTTCCAAAGCAGTGATCCTCCAAAAGTGGACAAAAAATTATTTTTAAAATTGTCATTAATTGTTTTGATGTTCGTATTTCACCTTGGTGAAGTATCAGCACAAAAAGCAGCGGGTCCAACACAAAAAATTACTGGTAAAATTGTTTCTAGTCAGGACAACCAACCTGTACCTGGTGCAAGTATATTAGTAAAAGGCACTACATCGGGCAGTACTGCAAATTCGCTAGGAGAGTTCGCCATCGAAGCAGGTAGTAATGCTACTTTAGTGGTTAGTTCTGTAGGATACTCTTCTCAAGAGATAAAAGTAAATGGTAGGCTAAAGATAAATATTACCTTAGTAGAAAATATTTCTTCATTAGACGAAGTAGTTGTAGTAGGGTATGGTTCGCAAAAAACACGTTATCTATCAGGTTCGCAAACCAACATTGGCGAGTCCGAAATAAAGAGAACTGTAAATACTTCGCTTGACCAAGCACTTCAAGGACGTGCTGCCAACGTATATGTGGCAAGTAACTCTGGTAAACCGGGTGGTGCCTCATCAGTATATATTCGTGGGGTTTCTTCAATCAATGGTAATACGCAACCAATGTATGTAATTGATGGGGTACAAATTGTGCCTCCAAACAATACTGAATCAGACGGACAGTCAAATATTCTTGCAAGTTTGAACCCCGATGATATTGAATCGATGAACGTTCTTACAGGCCCTTCGGCACAATCTATCTATGGTTCTAAAGCATCTAATGGGGTAATTGTAGTAACTACTAAAAAAGGAAAGGCTGGTGATACAAGGATTAATTTTACAAGTATGTATAATTTCCAGACTTTGCCAAATCAGTTACCTGTAATGAACTTGAAAGAGTATGCAATCTATAGCAATGCTTGGGCTGATGTATCTGGATATGGTCGTCAGGCTGAATTTTCAGACCCTTCAATCCTAGGCGAAGGTACAAACTGGCAAACTGCTTTGTTTAAGACTGCTGCCATGAAGAAACAACAGCTTTCTTTAAGTGGGGGGAATGATAGAACAACTTATTATCTATCTTTCGAATTGTTGAATCAAGATGGACTAGCACCTAACTCAGGTTTTGATAGAAAATCTTTGAGATTAAACCTTGAAAATAAATTACGTAGCTATTTAAAGATTGGGACTAATTTGTCACTTTCAGGGACTAATGAAAATCTTTCCATCGGAGACGACCAAATCATTAGTACAGCTATTCAACAATCGCCAGCTACTCCGCTTAAAAACGGTGATGGCTCGTGGGGTGGTCCACAAAACGTTACTCCAACTACGCCATCGTACGTTTTTGTAACGAACCCTGTGGCATTAGCTTATACAAATAGTAATGTTTACAAACGTATAAGTACCTTCGGTGCGGTATATGCTGACTTGACGTTCCTAAAAGATTTTGTTTTCCATGCTGAATTTAATGGTACTTATGGTAATGACACCAGAGCGATTTTTAATCCATCTTACCAATTTGGGGTAAATAATATTACACAAGGTGCAACCAACTCGGTTACTTCATCAAGAAGATATGCTGGTAATAGCTATTATTGGAGCACAAACCAACGCTTAAATTACTCGAAGAGATTTCAGAAACACGACATCAATGTTACGATGGGACATGAGTCTCAATATAGCTTTTCTGAAAATTTATCAGGAAGTGTTACAGGCTATACGAGTAACAACATTCCAGAATTATCTGCTGGAGATTTAAAGACATCAATCAGTGGTAGTAGTAGAGATGCAAGTTCACAAGAATCTTATTTCACTCGCGTTGGCTATATTTTTGATGATAAATATATTGTTCAAGCAACTTATAGAGCTGATGCCTCTTCAAACTTTGGTCCAAACAATAGATGGGGCTTTTTCCCTTCTGTATCAGCCGCTTGGAGAATTTCTAAAGAGAATTTCATGAAAGATGTGAGCTCTATTGATGACTTGAAATTAAGATTAGAAATGGGAACAACGGGTAACCAATATTATGGCAAACCTATTTATGCTTCTTTGAACGCAATTCCTACACAAACAGGTCAAGGCTTTTTAGCAGCCAATTTCGCTAACCCAGATTTGAAATGGGAAAGTACACAGTCTTATAACATCGGTTTTGATTTACATGCCCTTAAAAATAGAATTCAAGTAGTTTTTGATGCCTACATCAGAAAAACTAGTAACCTAATCACTGAGCTCCCATTACCAGCTTATGCAGGTACAACAGGTACAGGTGCTATTGGTTCTCCAGTTGTTAACCTTGGTAACTTAGAAAACAAAGGGATTGGTCTTTCAATCAATACAGTACCTATTGAAGGAAAAACGGCAGGTTCTTTAACTTGGAAAAGTGGATTTAATATCTCATTTGATAGAAATAAATTATTGAAACTAAATACTGAAAGAGCTTTTGCTAGTCGTAAACCATGGTTTACCGATGTGATTTCTCGCTCAGATATTGGTCAACCACTTTGGCAGTTTTATTCATATAAATATGATGGTATCTTCCAAACTTACCAACAATTAATCAATAGTGCTATTCCTGCCAACGTACCTATCAGTCAAAATGGCGTATGGGTAGGTGACGTAAAATTTGTGGATGTTAATGGTGATAAAGTAATTGATGATCAAGATAGAACAATCGTAGGAAACCCTTGGCCTAAATTTACTTTTGGTATCAATAACAGTTTCTCTTACAAAAATTTCGATTTGTCTATCTTCATGCAAGGTACTTATGGAAACCAAGTGTTTAATCAATTGAAATTAAATAACTCTGGTTTTACAAACCTTATCCGTGGTGCTTACAAAGAAGTTATCAACTTTGCTAGACCGAGTAGTTATGACGAAACCGCCGTGTTGCTAAACCCAGGTACTCAAGTACCAAGAGTAGGTAATACACCAAATGGTAATAACCGTGCTACAGATAAGTTTATCGAAGATGGCTCATATTTACGTGCTAAAAACATCACGTTGACCTATACATTGCCAAAAGCAATCCTTAAAAAATACTTGCCTATTAACGGACTAAGATTTACTGCGGGGGTTCAAAATGCTTTTACAATCACAAAATACACTGGTTATGACCCTGAAGTAGGAAACTCTTCTAACGTTCCTGGTTTTGATAACGGTCGTTATCCATCTTCAAGAATGTACACTTTTAGTTTGTCGGCAGACTTGTAATCATCGTACATTTTACCATGTTTAAACATCAAGAAAATGAAAAGAAATAGTTTTTTAAAATATATGTTCTTATTCTTAACTATTTGTGGTTTGGCAAGTAGTTGTAAAGAAGATTTCCTAGAAAGACCCCCTTTAAGTAACCTTACTGCGGGTACTTTCTTCAATACAGATGCTG
Organism: Arcicella sp. BE140; assembly: GCF_031456255.1. Taxonomy (NCBI): domain Bacteria; kingdom Pseudomonadati; phylum Bacteroidota; class Cytophagia; order Cytophagales; family Flectobacillaceae; genus Arcicella; species Arcicella sp. BE140. Next base: position 455,990 of record NZ_JAVDUE010000003.1, read on the forward strand.
AATTATTAACGTCAACAGGGGCATTATACAACCAAGTATGGGCAGGAGCGAACGGACAGTCGTTACTAGCTTTTGGTGATGGCCGAGGAGGTAACTTCTTTACGCCTTATGTAGCCGACTGGCTTCAATTCTGTTCTTTTGCAGTATCTAATACAAATGGAGCTTTAAAAGACTCTTGGTCATCATTTTATAATATCATTGCTCAATCTAATGTATTAATGAGCAATATAAATACTTATGCTAAACCATCGGTTTCGGCAGCAGCAAAGAATAGAGCACTAGGTGAAGCACGTTATATGCGTGGTTTGGCATACTCTCTTTTAGTACAAAACTGGGGGCCTGTACCTATTATTACGGATAACATCAAGCAAGGAGGGGATACTACGCTATCAAGAAATACGGTAGAAAGTGTTTGGGAATTTGCCATTCGTGATATGCAATTCGCTATTGCTAATCTTCCTGTAACTTCTACTTCAGGACGTTTAACAAAGTTTTCAGCCGAAGGGATGTTAGCAAGATTTTACCTGACTCGCTCGGGCTTGAATTCAACGAATGGACAACGTAGCCAGATGTATTTAGATAGTGCAAAATACTATGCAAAAGATGTTATCTTGAACAGTCCATACAAATTGATGGACAACTATGCAGACTTATTTTATACTAAAAACAACAATAATCCAGAGCAATTATTTGGTTTACAATGGGTTCCATTGCGTGATCCTTGGGGTGTTGGTAATGGTTTCCAATCTCAATTTGCAGAAAATAGTACAATCACTGGAGGTTCTGATGGCTGGGGTGGTGGTCATGGTGCATCGGCTGACTATATACTAAACCTTGACCCAATAGATTCTATCCGTAGAAAAGCAACGTATATGTTCCCGGGTGACCATTATCCTGAATTAAACAAAAAAGGCGGAGGTTGGTCTGAGGGTATTCCTAACGCAAGTACATACACTAACATTGCCCACTTCAAAAAGTATATTGTTGGTACACCAGACGACAATGATGGAAAAGGGCAGGTTCAAGCTACTGGAAACAATACATATATGCAGCGTTTGGCAGATGTGTACCTTATTTATGCCGAAGCTATTTTGGGTAATAATGCCTCAACTACTGACCCTGAAGCACTCAAGTATTTTAATGCCGTACGCAATCGTGCAGGTTTACCGTCGGTAACATCAATCAATATTGATAAAATTTTACATGAAAGACGCTACGAGTTTGCTGTAGAAGGTGATGCTTGGTATGATATTGTTCGTTTGTATTACTACAATCCTACAAAAGCAAAGGCAATTATTAATGCTCAACAAAAAGGAGATTATAAAATTGAAATCAAACCTGGTACTTATGCTAATGGTAGAATACGTGAATTTGTTACTACAATTGTAGTACCACGTACTTTTACGGTAAATGATGCAACAATGTTTTTGCCATATCCAGATACTGAATTGGCAATGGCTCCAAACTTGAGAAAACCACCAGTGCCTTACAAGTTTTAGTTTCAAGTATAAATTGTAAAATTTGAAAGGAGAGTATTTCTCTCCTTTCAATAAATTCTCATAGAAGATGAAAAAATCAATAAATCATATATTTGGTAAGCTGGGGTTTTTAATAATCGTCTCGCTTGCTATATTATCCTCTTGCAAGGATTCCGAGCTAGAAACAATATCTACGGGAACGCCAGTAATCAAGAAAGTTTATCTTTTAGATACTATTGCCAGACATAAAGACAGCACATTTGTATCATCAATCCCTGATGATAAACTTTTAGTGATTAATGGTGAAAATTTAGGAGGCATCATCAAAGTGTATTTCAACGATTACGAAGCTTCTTTCAATACCAATTATAACACTAATACAAACTTAATTATTAGACTTCCCAAAGAAGCACCAACCGAAGCAACAATGGCAACAGTTCCTAATAAAATTAGAATTGTAACAAGTCATGGAGAGGTAACGTATGATTTTACATTATTGCCACCTCCACCCAATATTTATTGGATAGATAATGAAAATGCTCTACCCGGAACAACGATTACATTAAATGGGGCTAATTTTCTTTTAGTACAGAAAGTGGTTTTTCCAGGAAATATTGAAGTGACTGATTTTAAGGCAACTAAAGAAGGAGATAAAATTGAGGTGAAAGTGCCAGCTAACTTGACACTAGCAGGCCCAATTCAGGTAGTTACTAAATTTGGTGAAGCTAAAACGGTAGCTCCTTTCAATCTAAATTCTGGTACAGCAGTTTTTGCCAATTTTGACGACAAACAATGGGCAGACTGGATGTGGAATATTTTTGTGAAAAACAGTACAACAGACTATCCTGGTGCTAGAGGCTCTTATGCTTATTTTGAAAAAAATACGGTGACAAAAGCTGGCGATAATGCTTGGTGGAACGCAGATGGTAGAGCATTGTGGCTTACTACAGATTTAAGAAACCCACTATTTAATAAAGATAGTTTGTCTAATAGAGTAGAGCAATATTCTTTAAAGTTTGAAATGTATGTTAAGCAGCCTTGGGCTTCTGGTTCTTTCCTGATAAAAGCAAATGGCAAAAATTATGCAGCAAGATTTGAACCATGGAGAGCCGCTGGAAAGGCTTATTCAACTACTGGATGGGTTACTCAAACAATCGCATTAACTGAATTCAGAACAGCAGATGGTACAGGTACTTCGGCGAGCTCAATTAGCGATATTGTTGGCGCAGACGGAAATAATGGTGGAGCTGAATTTGTTTTCTTCTTTGATAATACGACTCCTAAAAATAGTGACATTGATAAGATTGCAATTGCTGTAGATAACCTTCGTATTGTAAGAACGACAAGAAAATAGCAATTGAAAACTATGGTAGGTATTATTGAAGCTGTTTAAACTTTCCCTTTCGGGTTAAACTAAGTCTTTTTTGAATAGCTTGTTCCAAAATTTTCTCAGCGTAGCGATGCTATGCCTCGCAAATTTTGAAAAAATCAATTCAAAAATACAATACTTTCACCTATGAAACAGAAAGTTTAAACAGCTTCATTTGTATCATTACAGACATAGTTTATTAAACTTTAAAAATCCTTCTACGAAAATTTAGAAGGATTTTTTTTCAAACGTCCTTATTTTATATTATCCAATTTAAAATATTTGCTACTCGTAATTATGAAATGTTTCAACCCACTACTATGTTTTGGAGTGTCACTCTTCTTGGGTTTTTCTTGCTCAAAAAGTGAAGAAAATATCATTACAACACCAAAGGATACCACCACCATTACAGTTACTCCGCCAGTTGAACCCAACATTGCTAGTACCGTTGGTTTTTTCTTGGACGATTGGCAACCTAAAAATTATGTAGTTCCTGCTTACACAGACTTTACAGCACCCACAGAAGCCTTAACTACTGTTACCGTAGATGCTTCGGATATTATAGCCAAGATACCCCAACAAATATTCGGACATAATGCCAATACTTGGATGGGAACTTTTGTAGATCAGCCTAGTTTTATGACAGATGTAACAAACCTCAAACCAAACATCATTCGTTGGCCTGCTGGTAGTGGTAGTGATGGCTATTTTTGGAATGCCAGCCCTACACAAGACCCTAATAATAAAAACCGACAAACACCCTCTGCTCAATACATGAAAGAATGGGGGTTACCAGATAAATATATAAACAAAGACGGTGTGGCAGAAGATGCATGGTTTGGCTATGGACAAACCACCGATAATTGGAGGGCCTCATTGAATAACTATTATGATATGTTGAAGCAAAGTAATAATAAAGGCATTATTACGATTAATTATGGCTTTGCTCGCTATGGTACTAGTGCTAATCCCGTTGCTACTGCCGCCCATTTAGCGGCTGAATGGGTACGGTATGATAAAGGAAGAACTCAATATTGGGAAATAGGAAATGAAAATTATGCCGATTGGGAAGCGGGTTATAGGATAGACGTTACTAAAAACAAAGATGGTCAGCCTGAGTTTTTGACAGGAAAACTATATGCCCAACATTTTAAAGTTTACGCCGATTCTATGCGAAAAGCTGCGACTGAGGTAGGCTCAAAAATCAAGATTGGAGCTGTAATGCAGGAATCTGTCACAGAATCTTGGCAGAATAATACTACCAAAACTTGGAATTCAACCCTGATTCCTGAACTCAACAATAAGGCTGATTTTTATATAGTACATAATTATATTACACCTTATCAACAAAAGTCAAATGCAGCCACAGTCCTTAGTTCAGCCCTTTCTGTGCCTGCAAAGATGATGAGTTTTGTAAGTAATGAGATTACAAGTAATGGAGGAGAAATAAAACCTATTGCTTTTACAGAATGGAATATGTGGGCTGCTGATTTGAAGCAACAAGTATCTAATATAAGTGGACTTTTTGCAATTATCGTTCAAGGTGAAGCCATTAAAAATAAATATGGATTGTCGGCTCGTTGGGATTTATTAAATGGCTGGGAAAATGGAAACGACCACGGGCTTTTTAGTGACGGTGGCAGTAGCGACGACCCACGATGGAATCCTCGTCCTTCATTTTATTATATGTATTACTTCCAGAAACTCATTGGCGACAGGCTAGTCTCATCCACCGTTACTGGCAATGTGGCAACATCCATCAAATCTTATGCTTCTACGTATAGTGCTGGTCAAGTAAACGTAACCTTACTTAATACAACGAGCGTCCCACTCACAGTAGAGGTGAAAACGAAAAACTTTCTAGTCGGTAATCGCTATTACTGGTACAGCTTAGAAGGCAGTAACGATAATGGCGAATTTTCAAGAAAAGTATCTGTGAATGGCACTGGACCAAAAGGAGCAGCAGGTGGCCCTTCAGATTACATGACCGTCAAGGCTCGTTCTGCACTCGTTGGCAGTGGCATAAAGGTAATCGTTCCTGCTTTCGGTTCTATTTGTATGGTAGTTGATAAAAAGTAAATTTTTGATAAAGAATTGTAACTACTCATGCTAAAGTAATGAGTCAACATTAAGCGATATAATGGAAAAAGGTAATTTGCTAATCACTAAATGACTCATTCATTAACTTACTCAATTACTTAAAATATGATGAAATATATTTTAGCCATATTCATTTGCATAGGCATGTCTGCTAATCCACAAGTATCAATTAAGATTGATGCTGCTGCTGAAAAAAAAGCTATCTCTCCATACATATATGGAAGAAACAATTCGCTTACCACAGACCCAGGAAAGGTATTGGACATTAACTGGACGATGCTAAAAGATGCAGGCGTAACTTTTTTTAGAGAAAGCGGTGGAAATAACTGCACAAAATATAATTGGCGAAAAAAGCTTTCCTCTCATCCCGACTGGTATAATAATGTTTATGCCAACGATTGGGATGTAGCGGCAAAGTCACTGAAAAGCAATATGCCTACTGCTCAAGGGATGTGGGCGTTTCAATTGTTAGGTAAAGTAGCCAAAACCAATCAAGCGAATTTTCCAGATTGGGATTATAATAAATCACAGTGGTGGGAAGGTGTTAATCAGAATTTAGCGGGCAATGGTACACCAAACCCTACGGGGTCTAAAGCTAAGATAGAAGGAGACATTAACCAATACCTTGAAAATTGGCCAGCAGATTCGACCGTTGCTATTCTAGACCATTGGTTTAAAGATTTAGCCTTGGATAAAAACCAATTGCTGTATTGGAACATGGATAACGAAGTGGAAATATGGAACGGCACCCACGATGATGTAATGCCTGTTCAGATTTCAGCGGAGGAATTTATGCAGAAGTATTTCGAGGTGGCAAAAAAAGCCAGAGCTAAATTTCCTACTATTAAATTAGTAGGGCCAGTGACAGCCAATGAATGGCAATGGTATAATTGGTCAAAAGCCATTAATGCGGATGGTAAAACCTACCCGTGGCTAGAATATTTTATTAAAAGAGTGGCTGATGAACAAAAAAGTTCTGGTATTAAGTTATTAGACGTTTTAGATATACATTTTTATCCAAGTAGTAACAAAATTGATGAAGTAGTACAATATCATCGTGTATTCTTTGATAGAAATTATGTGTATCCAGAAGCAAATGGCGTAAAAGTAGTGAATGGAGGGTATGATAATTCGTTGAATAAAGAATATATTTTTGGACGAGTAAACGATTGGCTAGATAAATACCTAGGTACAAATCATGGAGTAAAACTGGGCTTGACTGAATCTGGCGTGAATATCACCGACCCTACTGCGATGGCTGTTTGGTATGGCTCTACTTTAGGCGAGTTTATGAAAAATGAAGTAGAGGTTTTTACACCGTGGTCTTGGAGTACAGGAATGTGGGAAACACTCCATTTGTTTAGTAGGTATAATAAAAGCTTTTCCATCAAAAGTAGCTCATCAGATGAAACCCTTGTTTCGGCTTATCCAAGTATCAATGCCACGCAAGACTCGATGACAGTCGTGTTGATAAATCGTTCTTCCACAAGTGCGAAAACTACATCCTTAAGTTTTGACAACTTCGTTTTAACAGGCAAAAGTGCCTCATCACTTGCCTTAAAATCATTACCCACTACAGAAACGTTTGTCTCTCACTCTCAAAATGCTTTAAACAAGGGTACCGTATTGATAGATAACAATGCTATCTCGCTTACGCTCCCTGCTATGTCAATTACTTCGATACAGTTAGTTGGCAAATTAGGACAATACTCCGCTGTTTTAGGGACTTTAACAGAGCCTGAAAATACTGTTAAAGTTTTCCCTAATCCGTGTAACAATGAATTTACAGTGGATGCTGGTACTGAAAAATTCAAGCAGTTGGAACTTATGGATGAAGCTGGAAGGCAAATTTATACTCAGGTTATTACCGATGGTGATACGATTATCAAAGTGAATCAAAAATTAAAAACAGGGACTTATCTTCTCAAATTATCGAATGATAAAACGGTGATAGTCAAGAAGATTTTAGCGCTATGACAAGTAAATACATACAGTGAAGTGCTTTGTTTTTTAGAATTTTATGCAGAAATATTTTACTGATGTTTCGCATGAATGAAAAATTAAACCTTCAATGAATTAGTATGCAAAAAAACAAACTATTTTATGCCTTCTGGGTAAGCATTTTTTTGCTATCACTGAATGCATTCGCTCAAGAGAGCCAAAAAGTTTACCTTTCTGGAACTGATAAAGACCATACCGTACAGTGGGATTTCTTTTGTAACAAAGGAATGAACAGCGGGAAGTGGACTAAAATTGCTGTACCTTCTAATTGGGAACTACAAGGTTTTGGCAAGTATAGTTATGGTACTGAAAATCGGAAAGAGGAAACTAAGGCAGACGAGCAAGGGCTTTATAAACATATTTTTGACGTTCCGAAGACGTGGAAAAGTCAGAGGGTCTATATCATTTTTGAAGGCTCAATGACTGATACTGAAGTGAAAATCAATGGAAAATTGGCGGGTGATGTACATCAAGGAGGCTTTTATCAATTTCAGTACGAGATTACAGGGTTATTAAAAACAGGTAAAAACCTACTGGAAGTAAAAGTCGACAAAGCCTCAGCCAATAGGTCAATTGATGTTGCCGAACGTCATGGTGATTTTTGGGCTTTTGGTGGAATCTATCGTCCTGTTTATCTGGAAGTAGTACCGCAAAGTTTTATTGAGCGTTTGGCTATTGATGCAAAAGCAGATGGCAATTTTTCTGTAGATGTTTTTACTTCCAAAACTACTGCTAATCATAGTCTCGATGTACAAGTACAAACATTGGCAGGACAAAATGTAGGAGCGTTGATTTCTACTAACATCAATCCTGCTGACGAGAAGACCGTCTTGAAACAAGCTTTTCAACAAGTAAAATTATGGAATGCTGAAAACCCTAATTTGTATCAGGCAAAGGTGTCATTGAAAGATGAAAAAGGTATCATTCATACACGCACTCAGCGATTTGGTTTTAGAAGTATCGAGGTCAGAAAGCGAGACGGTATTTATGTGAATGGCGTAAAGGTAATGCTTCGTGGCTCTAATAGACACTCTTTTAATCCTGAAACAGGGAGAACTACCAGCAAATCAATAAGCATCAATGATGTAAAATTGATGCAAGAAATGAATATGAATGCCGTTAGGATGTCACATTATCCTCCTGATGTTCATTTTTTAGATGTTTGTGATTCACTTGGGTTATATGTGATGGATGAATTGACAGGCTGGCAAAACAAATACGACACTATTCCCGGCAGAAAGCTCGTGAAAGAAGTAGTGATTCGTGATGTAAACCACCCTTCTATTTTATTTTGGGACAATGGTAACGAAGGCGGTTGGAATAGAGGATTAGATAATGATTTTGCCCTGTACGACCCACAAAAACGTCCAGTGTTTCACCCTTGGGAGCGTTTCAATGGTTTCGATTCAAAACATTATATTACTTATAATTATTTAGCAAACGCCGTTTTGTACGATAAAGACATCATGATGCCAACCGAATTTATGCACGGTTTGTATGATGGCGGACATGGGGCTGGGTTGGAAGACTTTTGGGATTTGATGTTGAAACACCCCCATTGTTCAGGCGGTTTTTTATGGTCGTTTGTAGATGAAGCCGTCGTAAGAACGGATAAAAACGGTATCCTTGATGGCTTTGGTAACAATGCACCAGATGGAATTTTGGGACCACATCGTGAAAAAGAAGCTAGCTTTTATGCTATTAAGGAAATATGGTCGCCTGTAAGGATTACAAAAAAATACTTACCCCGCACGTTTGAAGGAAAACTGCCTGTTGAAAACCACTATTCCTTTACCGATTTGAATCAATGTACTTTTGAATGGCAACTGGTTTCTTTCCCCAAGCCAAGTGATAAGTCTTTAGAAGCCATCGTAAATCAAACAGGAAAGCCTGCATTTACTTCTATTCCTGCTGGTGAAACAGGTTATCTGAAATTGAATTTACCTAGCAATTGGACAGATAGTGAAGCACTTTACTTAAAAGCAACCGACCCGAATGGTAAGGAGATTTTCACATGGTCGTGGGTAATACCTGAAGAACAAGAAGGAACAACAAAGATAATCGCTTCAAAAAGTACTATTTCTAAAATTGAGGCAAGCGAAGAAGGTAATTTCTTGACGATTAAGGCTGATAATATTACCTATGTTTTTGATAAAACTACTGGTTATTTATCTAAAGTAAATAATGCAAAATCAGATATTTCATTGTCAAATGGACCTAGTTTGGCAGGGGTAAATGTTACCCTAAAATCGTTCAAACATTATCCTACTGCCAATGGCTATGAAGTAGCCGTCAACTACGGTGGTGATGGCGGAAGTTTTAATGTATGGTGGAAATTTTCGAGCAATCAACCTGCAGAACTTTCATATCAATATTCACAAAAAGGCGATGCCGATTTTATGGGAATTACCTTCAACTATCCAGAAAATAACATTACTGGCATGAAATGGTTGGGGCGTGGGCCTTTCAGAGTGTGGAAAAATCGCATGAAAGGGTTGAAATATGGGGTATGGCATAAAGATTATAACGATGCTATTACAGGGGAGGACTTTCAATATCCAGAATTCAAAGGCTATCATTCAGATTTGAAATGGGTAGTGATTGAAACCAAAGAAAGTGCCTTTACAGTATATGCAGAAGACGAAAATATGTTTTTGCAGATGCTTCAACCCCAAAAACCTAAAGGTGCGACCAATGATAATACAAGTCCTCCGTTCCCTACAGGGAATATTGGTTTCTTAAATGGTATTAGTCCGATAGGGGCAAAGTTTAATCCAGCTAATTTATATGGCCCTCAAAGTCAGAAAAATATGATGCTGAATTACACGCCTATTAAGGGTAAAATATTATTTGATTTTAAAAATAAAGCTATTGAAAACTAGTTAGTTAATTGTGAATAAATGAAGTTGTTTTTTCAAAAAAATAATTCACTCATTCACAATTCACCCATTTACCATTAGAAAACATGATAACGATAAAAAAACTTAGCAATATATTTTTCCTCAGCTTAGTATTTAGCTGTTCGGGTTATAGTCAGGAAGCAATTTCTACCATTAAAGTAGATACAAAACTGATTTCAGACCAACTGTCACATCCAACGGTTTTTGCTGAACCAAATGATAAATCAGGCAGGTTGTTTGTAGGTGAGCAAGAAGGCAAAATCAAAATCATTCAAAAAGGGAAAGTATTACCAACCTTATTTTTGGATATTACTGACGAAGTAGTTAAGAAAAAAGGCTACGAAGAACGCGGACTCTTAGGCTTGGCTTTTCATCCAGATTTTGCTAAAAATGGCAAATTGTATGTATACTGTAGTATTCCTGTAGCAAATGGTACGAAAGGTGTTGACCATAAAAGTTTAATCAGAGAATACACCGTTTCAAGCAAAGATAAGAATACTGTGGATGAAAGTACTGCTAAAACAGTATTGGAATTTAACGAGCCACAATCTAACCATAATGGTGGAGATTTAAAATTTGGCCCAGACGGATTTTTATACATTGCTGTAGGCGATGGTGGAGGTCAGAATGATAAACATGGCGAGTTTGGTAATGCCCAAAACCTAAGCAATTTTTTAGGGAAAATCCTTAGGGTTGATGTAAAACAATTGCCTTACAGTATTCCAAGCGATAATCCCTTTGTTGGAAAATCAGAGGTACGCCCTGAGATTTTTGCTTATGGTTTCAGAAATCCTTGGCGTATAAGTTTTGATAAAAAGACAGGCGAATTATTCGTAGGAGACGTTGGTCAGGATAATTATGAGGAAGTAGACCTTGTAACAAAAGGCGGTAATTATGGCTGGAGAATCAGAGAAGGATTACACGAAAAATTCCCGAACGACCCAGACCCCAAAAATTGGATTAATCCTATTTCAGAATATCCCCACTCAGACGGATTGAGTATTACAGGAGGCTTTGTGTATAGAGGTAAACAAATTCCGGCACTTTATGGAAAATATATTTTTGCTGACTGGACAGGTCCTGTATGGGCGTTGACTGATAGTAAAAAAGAACAATGGAACAGAGAAAAACTTTCTATCTCGCAAGAGGCTGGCAACTGGCATATTTACAGCTTTGGCGAAGACCAAGCAGGTGAGGTGTATTTGCTAACAGTGCTACTAGGAAGTGATAAAGGAGCATTGTATCAATTAGTGACTAAGAAGTGATGAGTTGTGAGTGGTAATTTGTAAGAAGTTATGTAATTAGTGTGTTTATATAATGTTGTTTATTAATAATTTACAACTTCAAGACTCCCAACTTACCACTCCCAACTAAAATGATTATCCTTAAAATTTATAAACAAAAATTATCCAATGAATAGCCTTAAGTATATAATGTTATGTGTGGTTTCTTTTATTTTTCACCCAAATTTTGGGCAAAAAGTATCAGAAAATATTCGCCTGAATCAAATTGGTTTTTATCCAAATGCGCCTAAAATAGCCGTTGTTGTCAATGCTAAAGCAACCACTTTTTTCGTTAAAACGAGCGATTTAACTAAAACGGTTTTAGTAGGTACATTAAGTACCTCTCGCAAATCAGAATTTTCTGAAAAAACTACCCAAATAGCAGATTTTTCAAGCTTACAAAGCGTAGGTAAATATGTAATAGAAGTACCCTCATTAGGGGTTTCTTATCCATTTGAAGTGCGTGCTAATATCCATCAAAACCTCGCTAAGGCATCCTTAAAAGCCTTTTATTATCAAAGAGCCTCTATCGAACTTTCTTCAAAATATGCTGGGAAATGGGCAAGACCATTTGCACATCCAGATACCAAAATATTAATTCATGCTTCGGCTGTAAGCCCCGAAAGACCAGAAGGCACTGTCATTTCATCGCCTAAAGGATGGTACGATGCAGGCGACTATAATAAGTACATCGTAAATTCAGGTATTACGATGGGAACGCTTTTTTCGTTGTATGAAGATTTCCCAGCGTATTTTCAACAACAAAACCTGAATATTCCAGAAAGTAATAACGCTATTCCCGATATATTAGATGAAGCGCTGTGGAATTTACGTTGGATGTTAACCATGCAAGATACTGATGGAGGCGTTTATCATAAATTAACCAATGCTGTTTTTGACCCTATCATTATGCCTAAGGAGGCAACTAAAACGCGATATGCTGTACAAAAAAGTACTACTGCTACCCTCGATTTTGCTGCGGTAATGGCACAAGCAGCTAGGGTTTTTAAGCAATTTCCAAAAGAGTTTCCCGCTTTGGCTGATTCTTGTTTGCTAGCTTCTACTCGTGCTTGGAATTGGGCGATTAAAAATCCAAACGTGAAGTACGATCAAAATAAATTGAATGAACAGTTTTTACCTAAAATAACAACGGGTGCTTATGGTGACAATGATTCCTCGGATGAATTTTTCTGGGCAGCCACAGAATTATACATCACTACCAAAGATGATAGCTATTACAACACTATTGGGAATCAGCTTAACACAAAAATGAATATACCTTCTTGGAATCAAGTGCGTCTATTGGGGTATTATACCTTCGCAAGATTTCAATATCAATTAACAGGAAAAGCAAAAGACGATTTCCCTGTTTTGAAAAACAGACTCCTGACCTTTATAGATACGTTGGCAAAAGGTGTTGAAAAGCGTTCTTTCCAAACAGTAATGGGAAGAACTGCCAGAGATTTTATGTGGGGAAGCTCTGGTGGAGCTGCCAATCAAGGAATAGCCATGATTCAAGCATTTAAATTAACAAAAAATAAAAAATTCTTAGATTTAGCTTTAAGTAACTTAGATTATCTGCTTGGTAGAAATGGAACTGGGTATTCGTTTATGACAGCCTTTGGTTCAAAAACGCCTATGCATCCGCATCATCGCTTGGCAATGGCCGATGGTATCGTTGAACCTTTACCAGGTTTTTTGTCTGGAGGAGCAAATCCTGGACAACAGGATAAATGTGTTGGTTATACGACTAAAGTAGCTGATGAATCTTATTTAGATGCAGATTGTTCATATTCGACTAACGAAATCGCGATTAATTGGAATGCTCCGATGGCCTATTTATCCGCGGCTATTGAAGCCCTACAATCAAAAATGAGCATGTCTATAAAATGATATTAACATGAAAAAAAACATTGTATATTTTGTATTATTCAGTATGAGCTTAGTATTGAATAATACCCTTTTCTCGCAAACAATTGCTTCGAAAAGAGCAGCCACATTGGGCATCGGAATGAACCTTTCTTATTTAGAAAATTATTGGTTAGGGACAAAGGCTAATCATTATGGTGATTTCTTAAAGATGTCAGAGGTAATGAAACGTAAAAGCATGATTGCTGATATTGCTAAAGAAGGCTTCAAAACTATCAGAATGCCCGTTTGTTTTAGTGCCTTTGCTTCGATACAAGCACCTTATCAATGGGATTATCCGCTTGGACTAACAGCGACAGATTCTCTCATTAAATGGTGTATGAATAATGGTTTAAAAGTAGTGATTGATTTGCATCATCCTGAGTACAACGGTTCGATACCTGAAGCAAATACCATCGCTAGAAAATTATTTTTGTGGAAGAGCGTCGCAGAAAGGTATAAAAATACAGACCCTGAGAAAGTGTTTTTTGAATTACAAAATGAACCCCACGACATCACCGCAGAGGAATGGCGAGCAGAGGCCAACCAATTAATCAGTGCAGTCAGAGCCATTGCCCCTCGCCATACCCTTGTTGTAGGCTTTCATGACTGGAATAGTAGAGAAGGTTTATTAAAATCTGAACCTTTCGATGATCCCAATATTATTTATACTTTTCATTATTACGACCCTTTTATTTTTACCCACCAAGGGGCAACATGGACGAGTCCAGAAGTAAAAGATTTAAGAAATATTCCTTTCCCAAGCCCAACAGACAATTCAACGCTAGTAGTACCTCCCTCAGCAAAAGGAACTTGGGTAGAGTATAACGTTACTCATTATTCAAGATATGGGACTCCAGAAGCAATTTACAATGCACTTGCCAAGGCAAAAGATTGGTCTGTTCAGAAAAATGTCCCTATCTTCTTAGGAGAGTTTGGCTCTTATAGCAATTTTGCAGATGCCGATAGTCGTTGCAGACATGCCAATGCTGTTTACGATGCGTTGACTGCCTTAGATATTCCATCTGCTTGGTGGGAGTGGAATGGAGGATTCAATATGTTTCAAAAAGGAACTACAGCACTATCGCCCTGTATAAAGAGTGATATTGGAAATTATGTCCTAAAAACGTTAGGGTTGAGTAAAACGCCTGAATTAACAGATGTAGATATTCTTTCCAATGCTCGCCAAGATGTTTTTACGATAGAAAGTACAGGTAATACCGTTTATTCCGTACAATTAATAAATCTTCAAGGAAAATCTATTGCAAAGAAAAAATTAAGTAAGAAAAAACTGACAGTAAACAAACAGCAATCAGGTACTTATATTTTAAAGTTTTTTGATGCTAAAAATAGAATTATAGGGTATAAAAAAGTAGAAAAGCCATAGCAAGTTGATACATTGTTAACCATTAATCATTTTATTCTATATGAACATCAATATTTATTCGCATGTCAAACGAGGTGTTTTGCTCGCATTATCTTTAGGACTTTTCCAAAGTCAATACACTGTTGCTCAAAATGTACAAACAATGCTCAACGAGCCTGTTGACCTTAGCAAAGATTTTAAAGATTTTACCAATACTTATTTCGTTGCAGATAGTTTGGCAAGTTTTAATCCTGCTACAGGTTCGGGTAGTATTAAATGGAAACGAAATCAGTATTTTCCTGCCCATGCGTTTAATTATACACAGTCGGCTTTGCATAAAGTGCCGGGAAATGAGTTCCCAGGGCCAGAGTATGCAGAGAACCCTGTTTTACCTTTTTCAATAGAATTTATTTCGCCCAAATCAGTAAGAATCAGAGCTAATACGGGTACTATTACTAGGAAAGACGAACCATCTTTGATGTTAGTAAAAGAACCTACTCGCGACAATTCTTGGCAATACACCAAAATTGTAGGGGGACATCAATACAAAAGTGCGTTCGGAACAGTGACGATTACCGAAAATCCTTGGGGAATAGAATTCAGAGATAAGACAGGTAAATTATTAACCAAAACCCGTGGATTTGCAGATAATAAAACTTCCTATACTGCCTCGATGCCATTCTGTTTTGTGCGTCGTGCGGCAGACTATTCACGCAGTATTGCACCCGTATTTACCCTATCGCCCGATGAAAAAATCTTTGGTTGTGGCGAATCATTCACCAAATTGAACAAGTACGGTCAGAAAGTAAATTTGTATACCTCAGACCCTAATGGTATCGAAACGGCTGGAATGTATAAGCCTATTCCGTTTTTTATGAGTTCAAGAGGCTACGGTATGTTTATGCATACTTCTACGCCTATTACTTGCGATTTTGGCGCTACCTACGGTGCTGCCAATGCATTAATGATTGGGGATGAATCATTAGATTTATTCGTTTTTCTTGGTGAACCCAAAGATATTCTGGATGAATACACGAACGTAACAGGGAAGGCTTCTATGCCTCCACTTTGGTCTTTTGGGTTATGGATGAGTCGTATTACCTATTTTTCCGAAGAAGACGGACGTAATGTGGCGATTAAACTAAGAGCCAACAAAATTCCTACAGATGTACTTCATTTTGATACAGGATGGTTTGAAACAGATTGGCGTTGTGACTATCAATTCTCTAAAAATCGTTTTAAAGACCCTGTTAAAATGATTTCGGATTTAAAGGAGCAAGGTTTCCGTACTTGTCTGTGGCAATTGCCATACTTCGTTCCTAAAAATGACCTCTTTCAAGAAATTGTAGATAAAGGCTTATTTGTCAAAAATGATAAAGGTAATATCCCTTACGAAGATGCTGTCTTAGATTTTACTAATGTTAATACCATTCAATGGTATCGTGAAAAAATTGGTAATTTATTAAAAATGGGTGTCGCTGCCATCAAGGTAGATTTTGGTGAGGCTGCTCCGTATAAAGGAATTTATGCCAATGGTCGCACAGGGTTTTATGAGCATAATCTGTACCCATTGCGTTATAACAAAATTGTGTCTGAACTGACCAAGGAAATCAACGGAGAAAATATCATTTGGGCTAGAAGCACATGGGCAGGCTCGCAACGTTATCCTTTACATTGGGGTGGCGATGCGGAATCTACCAATATGGGTATGGAAGCCGAATTACGTGGAGGTTTATCGCTAGGCGTTTCTGGCTTTTCATTCTGGAGCCACGATATAGGTGGTTTTACGCAAAGAACTCAGCAAGATTTATATCGACGTTGGTTGCCATTTGGGGCTTTGTCGTCTCATACACGTTGTCATGGACAGCCACCTAAAGAACCGTGGGATTATGGCGTAGATTTCATGAATGATTTCCGAAAGGTAATCGAAATGAAGTATAAGCTATTGCCATATATTTATGCACAGTCTAAACACGCTTCTGAAAACGGTTTACCAATGATGCGTGCTTTGTTTGTAGAGTTTCCAGAAGATGCCGGTTCTTGGCAAATTGAAAATGAATATATGTTTGGCTCAGATATTCTGGTTGCTCCGCTCTTTGAACAAGATGCTAGAAGCAGAGAAGTATATTTACCCAAAGGAAATTGGATAGATTATCAAACCAAAAAAGTGTATGCTGGTGGGTGGCATAAGATTGACGGAGGCGAATTGTCAGTAGTAATGTTGGTGCGTGACGGTGCAATATTACCACACATCAAATTGGCACAATCAACCAATGATTTAGACTGGTCTCAGTTAGAATTAGTACCTTTTTCAGTAAGTACTAGTAAGGTAAAGGGTAAAATATGTTTACCATCTGATAATGTTTTACATGACATTTCAATGAGCAAAAAAGGGAAAGCATTTGCATTGGATACAGACCCTTTTGCTGGGAAAGTAAAGTTTATAAAATAATGAAAAGAGGTCGTAGTAAATGAATGCTACGACCTCTTTTCATTAATGAATTTATGTAAATTGACTAATATCAGTATGTTTAACAATTTTATTATCTGAAAACTTGAAAATTGACTTTCTCACTTGCTTGGTGTAGTAATACTACGCCAAGCAAGTGTTGGTAGTACAACTTATTATATAAAAAGATAATCGTGAAAATAGTATTTTATGTTTCCATAATCATTTTTACACTAAATTGTAGTGTTCAAAAAAAACTACATGGGAGTTTTAGAAGTTCTTGTGACTTATATAATCAAACATCGCTAAAGTTGATATTAAATGTAAATGGAGAGTTCCAATATCAATTTGCTTACAATGATGAAATTATTAAGGGAAAATGGAAACTTTCCAATGACACCCTCATACTAAAATCAGATATATTTTTAATTAAGAGAGATCCTCTCTCACCAAAAATTAAAAATTCGGATTTAGTAAATGTTGATAAATATAAAATTAAGAATAATAAATTGTTCGTGATAAATAAAAATGGCGTTTCAACTACTTGTTACTTGCAAAAATATAAATGAGTAATTAGACAAATCCATCACTTGGTGTTGTGTTTTTCACTACGTCAGTTTGTATTGCCACAAACCGTTACCCGTAATATTAAAATGACTATGCGTTCAATTTTAACACTTCTATTAGGCCTTTTCATTGTTAGTTGTAACTCTAAAAACTCAATAATGACAGAGAAAGAGTTTGCTCAGGTGTATTTAGACTCTTTAAGCAAAAAGTATCCGTCTGTAAAATTCGAGTTAAACCCTGACTTGACTATCACATCGAAAAAAGGAGACTCAGATTACAAGCACTATATTGACAATGCCTTTATAGCTTACAAAGCGGAACCAGATTCTATTAATGACATTATTAGTAGGTATGTTGCTTCGACAACCGAATTGTATATAGACCAAAAGTTAGTTAATGTTGGCAATGTAGTTCCAGTAATAAAATCTGTTGAGTTTTTAGACGAAATAAATTCTTTAAGCAAAGACGGAAAATCATTCCCAGTGATTACCGAAAAGTATAACGACCAATTAATAATTGTTTATGCTGAAGATTCTAAAAACAGCATTAAGTTTTTGACAGAAGACGATTTCAAGACTCTTTCAATCTCAAGGGACACATTAAAGTCTATTGCTTTAAAAAATTTTGACAAAAGAATTACAAAAATCCAACGGCAAGGTGATTATGGCTTATTTATGATAACTGCTGGTGGTGATTACGAAGCAAGTTTAATTCTATTATCTTCTATATGGACAAAGGAAAGCTTTCCCGTTGATGGAGATTTTATCATTGCAATTCCTAATAGAGACATGCTAATGGTTACAGGAAGCAAAAATAAAACAGGGATTGCCAAAATTAAAGAAATTGTAGCAGACTCATATAAGACGGGGAATTATCAAGTTTCCGATAAACTATACAAATGGACAGGAAGCAAATTTGAGAAGTATTAATAAATATTACGTGCAATAACTAAACCCTCGCTTGGCGTAGTGTTTTTCACTACGTCAGTGTATACAGCAATGTTACATTGCAAAATGGAGAGCATTTTATAATTATTGCCAAGTTGTCATATACCACTAGCCGTTGCAGACTAGGCGTCGCCTTCTAACAATGCCTAATACGCTGACGCAGTGAAAGCACTACACCAAGTGGGTGTAAAAACTGAATCTATTTTAGGTACAATTGACACTTCGTTTAACACTTGAACCAGCAGGGGAGGCTCTTTTATTTTTATTTATTAATATTTAGTGAAGAATATGAATCATAAAAGTAAAAGGTATTGACTTCTTTCCCTCGTATCACTTGGGTAATAAAAGTTCGATAGCCTCCCAAAATTTTATGTTTGTCTATTGTGGTGGTATCGAACCGTTCTATATTGGTTTTATAACGGTTATTCCATAATTTATAATTTAGAACCGTATCTTTAAAGATTTCAGATCCTCTTCTATACTCATAAACTACATCTCTTTTTGAAGTCCATAAATTACTCCAAACTTCTAAATCAGGCTCTCCAATTCTTTCAATTAAAAATAGAGTATCGGATTTCGCTATAATCATTTTTTGAAATTTACTTATAAATTCTTTCCGCCCCCAATATGCACTATTTGCAAAATTCTTATTTTGACTTTGAGATATTAATATTCTTTTAGACACTTTTTGATTAAAAGCGATATTGTCAGACACTTTACAACCTACCAGAAAAATGAGCAGTATGAAGTGTTTTTTCATTATTTACGATATTTTATTGGTTTAAAGAATAAACTATTTCCTCGCTGTTCCAATTTTAACAACTTGGAACAAAAAATAAAGTCTCAGACTGCAAAAAAGAATACAAATAAACTTACCCTCCCAAATCCTGTAAGGATTCAATATTTATAGCTAATGATAAAGTGGAGAATATCACTCCTTAGGAGTCAAACAATTGTTGCTAAAACGTCTTCTTTTTCTATAAATATTTAAATCCTTCGGATTTTTTACTTGCATTAATAATACGGCTTCTATCAGTTAAATTAAACAATTTGATAAATGAAATTCCCTCGCTTGGCGTAGTGTTTTTCACTACGTCAGTGTGTTCTACAATGTTATATTGCAAAAAAGTAACGCATCTTATAATTATTCCCAAGTTGTGTACTCATATACCACTACTCGTTGCATTCTAAGAAGTCCTGACACACTGACGTAGGGAAAAACACTACGCCAAGCGAGGGAATTAATTATTGTTTTTCGAGGTGATAATTATAGTTCCCAATACCATTTCTGTCTGTGGACATTTGTAGTTTTTTCCCATCAAATGTATAGTTATACGTCCCCTGAAGTATTAACCCCCAATCAAATTCGGCCGTCCAAGCATTTTCATCATTAAATGTTATTTTGTTGTTGTCTGAAGAAAAGGTACCTGACCCCCCAGCAGGTATTCTATTGGAATTACCCGAACAAGAAAATTTACCATTCGTCAATACTAAGGTTGTTTGTCCAGTTTTTATTCCCGAGCTGTAAGTTACAGAAAACGTTCCTTTATATGTTCCGTCTTCAATGTTTAAGTCGTCTTTCTTGCAACCTGATAAGAGTGTTGCGATAAAAAAAAAATCGTTAAAAATTTTTTTGTTTTCATAGTTTTTTTTGTTAGCGCTATCTGGAATTTCATTATTGTACGAAACTCATAAATATTTGAATGTCAGTGTTTTATGATAAACGTTATTAGTTGAAAATGATTTTACACCAAGCAAGGTCAATCAAAAATTGAGGTTTAAAACGTTCGTTCTAAACCTCAATTGAGTAAAAACAGCCTCTTTATTATTTCGCAAATTTCTCTAATTCAGTGTTGAACTTTTCCATTTCTTCAACAAATAAGCCGTGTCCACTATTTTCAAATCGAATGATAGTCGAATTCTTAAGACCTTTTTGCATTTCAGTAGCCAAAGCAAAGTCACAGATTTTATCTTTCACTCCGTGGAAAATCGCTACTGGTATCGTTATTTTACTCAATTCTGGACGTAAGTCAGTGTCTCTCAAAGCTATTAGACTTTGTGTTGTTGCATAAGGAGATGCTTCCAGATTGATGCCACCTAACCAATTTCCTATTCCAGCCGATACGGATGTTTCTGAAGCGGCAAATATTTTACCAAAATTCTCTAATAATTGAGGTCTGTTGGTACGGCTCAAATCAATGAGTTCATTTACTTGGTCTTTAGTAAATCCAACGGCAAAGTCGGCTCTTTTTGTCCAAACAGGGGCGGCAGCTCCAAATAAGGCAAGTTTACTCACATGAGCGGCGTTGTGTCGAGCAACATAATGTAATGATATTGCACCTCCCATTGAGAAACCTCCCAAAGTTGCATTTTTGATACCCAGTTGGTCTAAAACAACTTTAATATCATCAGCATACACATCATAATTATACGTTCCAAATGGTTTGTCCGATTTACCAAAACCTCGTAATGTAATACCAATAACTCTAAATCCTTTCTGAACCAAATATTGGTATTGATACTCATACATGGCATCGCTTAATGGCCAACCGTGAACTAAGACGATAGGTTGGCCATTTCCAAGGTCAGTTACATGAAGGCGTACATTTTTTTCTACTTCTATGTATTCCGCTCGGCCTGCCGAAGCTGCAACTCTTTTGTTTTGTGCCATTAGGCTGTCAGTAAAAAGAGAAACTAAAATTGCGATTGCTAAAATTGACTTTTTCATTTTGTTAATAATTAAATTGTTTATGATTATTTTGATGATGCAAAGTTCATCCAAATAGCGAAGCCCATCAATGGACGGACTTCGCCTTGAATTGCACTTTTTGCCCTAATCATAGAAAATGAAAATATAGCAATAAAATAAGCATGACTTTGTGGTCATGCTTATTGAATAATTGATTCAAAAAGTCAGAATTGCTTTCGAAAGGATGTTGGAGAGGTCCCCGTATTTTTAGTAAAAAATCGGACGAAATAGGCATCGTCTTCATAATTTAAACTATAAGCAATTTCTTTAACTGATAGAGAAGTATGAGCCAACAGACGTTTACTTTCTAAGATTATCCGATTTTTGATGATATCGTTGGGAGTATCTTTACTGAGTAAACCTATTTTTTTGCTTAGACTTTTTGGAGTGATAGATAGCATATCAGCATAATCAGCCACAGTGTGATGTGTTTTGTAATGCTGCTCGACCAATTTACTGAATTTCCTCAAAAACTGAACATCCAAATATTGTTCATTTTCAGCTAATTGATGTTGTTGCTTCCAAATTCTCGTCGATTTTAAAATAATTAGTTTTAATAAAATCCTAAGCATTTCTTCAGTACTGGCATCTTGCGATTGCATTTCAAATTTTACGTCAGTGATAATTTTCTGAATATCCTTCGATTGGTTTTCATCTAATTCAATAAATGGAACTTCAAAAACATTATTGTACAAAATACCATCGCAAGCTACTTCTTGGTCGTGGATTTCTATGCAGTAAAAATCTCTGTTAAAATGAATTAATTCAGCGCCTACTAAGTCTATATTCAATGGCTGTATTACTACTTGGGGATTTACAAATAGTAAGGCATCATGCGGCAGACTAAATTCTTGAAAGTCAACTTTAATCCCATATTTTTGAGGTATAAAGATGATTTTTATGTGGTCTTCTATGGTGTTCATTGACTTGGCAGTGTTGTCATATACAGCCAAGTCGATGCTACCAAATTGTTTATAGTTAAATTGCTTAATCATACTGAATACATATCAGCCATAAAGGTATAAAAAATATAAAAACATATAAGATTTTAAAAACTAAAGGACTCTCTAGCCTCCAATGCTTTACAAAAAAAAGGGGGAAATAGGTGTACCATCGCTTGGCGTAGTGTTTTCACTACATCTGTATGTCAGGCATTCTTGGAAGGTCAAACTAAGTACATAATTCAACCTTCCAAGAAGCTTATCCTTAACTTCTATAAGTACTTTGTCTGTTCACCATCCACCCCGGATATTGTAATGGTAATGGGCTTACTTCATTGATTTTGGCTAAGTCTTCAGGCGTTAATTGAATCTCGATAGAGCGAAGATTATCATTCAACTGAGCAACAGTTTTTGCTCCGATAATTGTACTTGTTACGCCACTTTGCTGTCTGACCCACGCCAAAGCTACTTGTGCTACTGTAGCATGATGAGCGTTGGCAATGCTACTTAGCACTTCTACCAAATCATAACCTTTTTCTTTGTCGATAGGAGGAAAATCAAAATTTACTCTTCTCGAACCAGCTTCTGCTTGTTCCCGAGTATATTTACCACTCAAAAATCCACCTGCCAATGGACTCCACGGGAATATCGACAACTTATGATGTGCAGCCATCGGTACAAGTTCATGCTCAATATCACGGCTTACGGCAGAGTAATAATATTGCAAGCCGATGAATTGATGAAAACCATTGTATTTAGCAAAGGTTTGAGCCTCAGCGACCATCCAAGCTGGCCAATTGCAAATGGCAATGTAACGTACCTTCCCAGTGTTTACAATGTCGTTGAGGGTACGTACAATTTGCTCGATAGAAGTTTTTGGATCAACGCCATGTACGTATAATACATCAATATAATCCATTTGCAAACGCTTCAAACTTGCTTCGACCGAATTGAAAATGTGGTATCTTGATAGCCCAGTGCTGTTAGGGTATTCGTCCATTTTGGCTAATACTTTTGTGGCAATCACCACTCGGTCACGCTGAATATTCAAATCTTTCAAAGCCTGTCCCAACAATTGTTCAGATTGTCCAAAAGAATAGATATTGGCGGTATCAATAAAATTGATGCCTGCCTCTACTGCTACTTTAATCAATTCGTTTACTTCTTGCTGTTGTAGTTTGCCAATATTTTCCCACATTCCAGCATTCTGTCCGCCGAAAGTCATTGTTCCCAAACAAAGCTCCGAGACTAATAAACCTGTTTCGCCTACATAATTATACTTCATTGTCGTTGATTATTTTTGAATGTTTATGAATATGTTTATCTGTTGCAAAATTCCTTACAAATACTTATTTATAAGTAGCCCATAAGAAACAGGAAGTATAAAAAATCAAACAATTGGATGTTTGTCTGTCAATTACGAAACAATTTGGGCGTGATTTGTGAAGCACGTCGAAAAAATGAAGTAAAATGAGAAGGGTCTTCAAAACCCAAGCAAAAACCGATTTCAGCAATGTTCCAATCGGTATGTTTCAATAAAGTTTTTGATTCTTGTAAAATTCGTTCAGCAATTAATTGAGAAGTAGTTTTGCCCGTAACACTTTTTAAAGCTCTGTTTAAGTGGTTGATATGTACGGAAAGATGCGTAGCAAAATCTATCGGATTTCGCAATTTCATCGTTTGAAATGGCGATTCAATAGGGAATTGGCGTTCCAATAATTCAATAAAAAGAGAGGTGATACGATTGTTTGCCGAATGATTTTGCGAAGAAACCACCGTTTGGTTGGGTTTCAAACGCATGGCTTTGTGAATGAGTTGATGTACCAAAGTACGGAGTAAATCGTACTTATAGACGTACTCAAGGTTGATTTCAGTAAGCATTTGCTCGAAAATATGGCTGTATCCTGCGATATTTTCAGTTTCCAATTCATAAATAGGAAAAGAGCCAACTTTGAAAATGGGATACTCTTTGATATTGGGAATTTGTTGAAGAAAAGATTCAGTAAATACACAAAAGTATCCCGACTGCTTTTCACCGATTCTTTCTAATTTGTAGGGAATCATGGGGTTGGCAAAAGAAATGCCTGCCTGTTGTACTTCCACTATTTTATCAGCATAATGATAATAGTTTTTGCCAATCACCAATGAAATTTTATAATAATCCTTTCGACTATACGGAATTGGTTTTTGCGAATTTCCGATAAAATCCTCAATCCGAAAAACATTAAAATGTCCGATGTCATTTTTAAGGTTTTCGGGTACAAAGTTTAAACGATTTTTATATAAATCTTCTAAAGTATGAATTTGTTCCATCTTGCATAATTATAAAAATCAAACATACTAAATTATGATTTGATAGACAACGCATATTTTTTAATTCTCAGATAAAGAAGAAGGCTTTCCCATCCTCAATAAAAACATACAACATCAAAAACCCTAAAATTTAATCAAATCTGTTGTTGTTAGTTACTTAGCTAATTTGGGATACTAAATTGATTTGTACTGGTGGTGAAAATTCAACTATTATGTTGGTGTGTTGTTTTTGCCCATCTTGTTGGGCTAGGCATCCCCATAAAATACCAAAAAGAGGGGAACCCACCGCCCAACCGTTTTAGAGAAGAATTGAGTAATTTGACTTGTGGTTTATAAAACCATTGTTATTACAATACAGTATCTTTGAGGCAGAGTAATGGGGGCAGCTTGAAAAATTATAAAATGTGTTGCATTTTTGTAATGCAACATTGCAGTACACCCTGACGTAGTGAAAAACACTACGCCAAGCGATGGGTTTCAATTTCAACTCCATAAAGCCATAATCATGAGAAATATACTGCTTATTTATTTGCTTGATTCCTTCCTAATTATCCAAATAATAATTTTGAATACTATTCCAGTAAGTTCTCAAATTGGTAAAGAGAGAGTAGATTGTCAGTTAGTTAGTATTGCATTTGAAACGGGAATTTCTAAATTTCATTCTTATCTAAAAAGTGATACCATTTATTTTGAAAATACTATTGGTTTATGTAAAGATTGTATTGAGAGGTCAAGGTTTAAATTTTTGATTGTAAATTTTAACTATTTAGATAATGATACTACGTTATTTTTAAAACCACAATTAGTAATTGGACTAAATTATTATAATTCTAAATCAAAATTAGTTAGAATGGGACTTCATAAAATTCAATATAAACATGAAACTGATGGTTGGGAAGTAGCTTTAGAGGGAAACATTGAAATATATTTTGACAAAAATAAAAACTCAAAACGGATCAAAAAAATTATTAGAAATCTGTAAAACCCTCAGCTCGACATAGTATTTCGGTATTCCACTGTGTTCTCCAGCTGTTCCCCGTCTTTAGCCTTGAAAAATAAGTAATAAGGAACCCAACTCCACCCGTTTTAGAGAAGAATTGAGCAATTTGACTTGTGGTTTATAAAATCTCTGTTATTACAATACATCATCTTTAAGGCCTTATACTGAATTTTCTCTTAAAATAAGGAAAGTTTAAGAAAATAGCCTCGTAGAGGTGATATATCGGTAGCCACATTTGCTGTAAAAATGAAACAAAACTATCCTCCCAGCCCCATCGGGGTGAAATATTTTGCTCCGATGAGACTGGGAGGAGCTAACTAGATACTTCTACCGATATAATGTTCCTAACGTAACTATAATCCCCATGTATAAATCAAGATAGCTCATGTTTAGTACTGAATTTACCCTCATTAACTGATATCAGTAAGCTTAACAATTTTATCATCCAAAAACTTGAAAATAGACTTTCCTTTCAGCTTCAATTCGTCGCCTTTTTTTAATCCATTAGGGAAATCCATTGCTAATATGGCATAATAATCTATCTCGACTTCAACTTCATCACTTTTATGCTCAAATGATGCTATTGTTTGAGTTCTTGCAGAGAAGTAAACTTTTGCCTGTTCAGCTTGTTCTTTAAATGCATTAATTCCTGACAAAGTCATGTTGACTTCTCCATTAGAAATATTCTCAAACACAATATTATCGTCAAAGTCTAACACCATTTTATCAGTATCAAACTGATTGTATCCTTCTATGTAGTTATTAATTATTTTTTCTTTATGAGTCATACAATTATCTATTGCTGAATTGATTGGATTCGATAGATAGGAAATTTATGCTAATAGCTTTATATAGCCAATACTTCCTTTATTTTCTCAATTTTGGTAACTAATTCCGTAGCGTATTCACTATTTGTAATTCCTTTGCCTTCCACAAAGCTCTTATAGAAACTTGGTAAAGAAAACGTCTCAATCACTTTACCACCACTATGAGGCATTCTATTTTTGGCTATTTCCATTACGCTTGCTCCTCCTCTTGCTCCGGGAGAAGTTGATAATAAAAACATAGGTTTATTGCCAAACACAGGACGCTCAGGAATCATAGAAAGCCAATCGAAAACGTTTTTGAAAGCCGTTGTATAAGCACCATTGTTTTCTGCTAATGAAATCAATAAAAAATCACTAGAGGCTATTTTTTCAGCGAAATCTAATGTCAATTGAGGAATACCATCTTTTGCTAACCTATCCACACTAAATAAAGGCATTTCATAATCATTGAGGTCCAGAATCTCAATGGTATGGCCCTCAAAATAGGATGCAATGTGGGTTACTAGTTTTTTATTGATAGAAGTAGAGCTATTACTTCCTGCAAATGCAATTATTTTCATGTTAGATAATTTGTTCTTTTAAGATTGAAATCAACTTAGCAAAGTTCTCCTTTTTCATAATGATAATGCTCTATTGATGCACAACTAAATTGTTCAATAAATATTGGACTTTTCTGGTAGTCTTTTTTTGCTTCAAAGAAATTGTTCTCTATAGCCCAATCATATAAAATAATATCAATAGGGTATACACTAAGAACGCCAGTTAAAGAATATTTACTTATTAATGATTCAGCTTTTTCTTTACTAAAAAATATCCCAGTAGGAAACATCGCTTGCTTTCCCATAAAGACATAAACTTGTTTATTCATTAATGCTTGCCTATCTGTCTTGTTAGGCTTTTTATTCTTCAGTAAAATTTAATTCAATTACAAAATGATGACACTAATCAACGGTGCTTTCATTAATAAGAACCTCTGATTATTTACATTTATCGTAATCTGCTACGATATTTTTCATATTTAAATTATTGTAACTGACTTCGCTGTACTTTTCCTTGATTGATGGGCAATCGCTAAAATATTCAAAAACTCTCTTTTTTACGTTAATAAAAGTTGTTTGTACTCCTTCTGTATCGCCTGTTTTAGCCAACCAAAAATAAACTTCTGGGGCTATATTTTGACGTTCTGGGTTAGAGCTTTTCTGTGAAACAGGCGAATCTTCAACAAATAATTGTTCGTATAATGCAACTTTAGGGCCTTTATAGGTACGCTCTAAGAGGGTAAAGTAGGTAAACGTCAGCAATCTAAATTTACGAACAACAAACTCTTTTGAATCATCATTGCTCGTTATCTTCTGAATATTAGAAGCATAAAGTTGTTTAACCAATTCTTTACCATTAAAAAGTTTAATAGGAACTCCTACATCTTTTCCACCTAGCGTAGAGACTGCTCCGCTGTTGGTTATATTGAAATAAGGTTCTGGCTTTACAATTTTGATGGTTCCTTTAAAAGGTTCTTTAAAAAACTTATCACCTTCATAAGGAATGGCAGTGCCTTCAACAGTAATGAATTGGTGTTTTTCCAAGATTGCGTCAAGTGGTATCTCTTGAGTTAGTAAAGGTTCTGTTTCTTTTTTAGGGAATATTTCATTGATAAGTACTTCCTCTATTCTGTCTGAATACCTAAATTTTACGCCATTAAATTTTAACTCAATATCTACTTTTTTATATTTTTCTAAATAATCTCTTGCCATTTTTTCATCATGGTTTAGCGTATAGTAAACACACAAATTGTGCAAAGCAGCTCTTTTTATATCATTTTGGTCTGTATCATCTTTTTCATTGACAAACTCCCCCCAATATTTAATGTCATCTTTAGTGATTTCCTTTAACCAAGCATTAGTTCCTTGTTTTCTAAGCGTTTTGTTAGTTTCTTCGATAATTACGTTGAAGTCTTTTAAATCTGGCCAATTTTTAGCTTTGCTAAACTGAGCCAATGTAACACGAACATATTTTTCATGACCTTCTACGCCTGCTTTGTACATTGTCGCTAAAAAGTCTTCGAGCGCACTTTCAAGGTTTGCTTTAAATTTTACTTTATAAGCAGAATCGTCCGTTAGTTTTTTGGAAGCTTTGGGTTCTAGATAACTCCAATTCTTTTGAAATGTTCCCTGTACGTTCATAAACTTGTCGTAGAGGGTAATATAGAATCCAGTATATGCACCAAGTTTCATATCACTATACGCTTGTAGTAATACGACCACGTGTAAATCACCCCCATCAGTTACTTGTTTTAATGGATTGAATGAGACAGACGACAAAAGCGTTGAGAAGTCACTGTCGGGGAGATTTTTTATTTCTATCGGAGCATTTAAGGCAGTGTATTTAATGAGCCTTACATCAAAAGTTTTAAAATCTTTCAATTTGGGTTTTAAAGGGGCTGTTTGGGAAAGAGCATCAACTGTATATTCTTCAAATACTTGTGCAAAAATGGTAGAGCGAAGATTGAAAAATAATGCGATGGTGAAAAATAAGAGTAGTAATTTTTTGTTCATAATGATTTATTATTAAGATTAAAATATAGGAATTTGATTGGTTCAAACGTGATTTTCAAACATTTCCCAATATCCCAATTCCTGCCAAACAATCAAAATCCATCATCAATATCTTTTCCATATTTTATCATACGGTCATATATCAATAAAAAACCACCTAAAAATAGATGGCTAAGAGTAACAAAATATCAATAAATAGCGCTATTGTCCCCAAATCTCCCAAGCTTTTTCCGCTTGTCCATGAAGCATTTCTAATCCAAAATGCACGCCTTTGGCGCCATGCGCTAATCCTTTTTTTAAGAAAGTAGTTTCTAATGGATTATAGACAATATCGTATAATAAATGTTTGTCAGTTAATAATTCATAAGGGATAGCTGGAAAGTTTTCTACTTTTGGAAACATCCCTAAAGGAGTAGTATTGACGATAAAAAGATGCTCGTTCATTACTTCTTCTGTCAATTCCTCATACGTAATAGTATCTTCTTCCTTCGTTCTTGATACATATTGGGTGGTTAATCCTAAATCTTCCAAGGCTTGAATAATGGCTTTGGCTGCTCCACCCTTGCCTAATACTAATGCTTTTTGTGGTTTGATGGCTTGAAAATCTTCCCATTTTTCTAGCGTCCAACGGAAACCCCAATAATCTGTATTATACCCCTTGGTTGTGCCGTCGGGTAAAATTTTGATGGTATTTACTGCACCAATTTTCAAGGCCGCTTCGTCGATAGCATCTAAAAAAGGAATTACGTTTTGTTTATGCGGAATAGTCACGTTCAGACCTTTTAACGCTGGGCGATTGCTTTGTAACAAAGCAGGTAAATCTTGAATGTTTTCTAATTCAAATTTTTCGTAAGTATGGGTTTCGGCAATGCCTAATTGTTGGAATTTTTCAGTAAAATAGCCTTTAGAAAAAGAATGTCCGAGTGGATAACCTATAAGTCCGTAAAGATTCATGTTGATTGTTTTGGCTTTAAGCAATAAGCCGTAGGCTATAAGCTTTGTTGAAAATTGTTATTTTTAATTATTTTTAAGTAATGAGTCAAATAGCATAATGAAAAATTATTGATTTTAATCACTAAATAACTTACATCCCCTTACTCTCCATGTAAGACTGTAAAATAATGGTAGCAGAAATTTTATCAATGTTCCCTTTCTCGCGACGGTCTTTTTTTGAATAACCACTTGCAATCATGGCACTCATAGCCATTGATGACGTAAAACGCTCGTCATGCAAATGAATGGGCATTTCGGGGAATGCTTTTTTCAGCGTAGTAATAAAACCTTTTACTTGTGAGGTATTATTAGTGGCTTGTCCGTCAAGATTCACAGGCATTCCTACTACAAAAGCTTCTACGCTTTCTTTTTCCATATATACTTTCAGGAAGTTCAAAACATCTTTGCTATGGACAGTATCTAAAGCAGAGGCAATAATTTTTAAAGGGTCTGTTACAGCCAAACCTACTCTTTTAGTTCCATAATCTATGGCTAATATTCTTCCCATGATGGTTGGTGAACCTCACCCCCAACCCCTCTCCTTTAGAGAGGGGAGATTGTCGAATATATTTCCATCGTCAGAAAGAGAAGGGAAATACTAAGAACTTCACTCCCCTCTCTGAAGGAGAGGGGCAGGGGGTGAGGTTACGTTATTTTAAAGTCCCCAAAGTTACATCATTTTATTGGGCAAATATTTTCTTGACGAATTCTACGTTATTAAAATTCCTAAACCTCTTCGAAAATTATAGAACATTATATGCTTTTTGAAAATTTATTGGTATTTTGTTGTTAAAATAATATTCAGTTTGAAGATGAAGGAAAATAAGCCCGTGAATAATCAGCCGATGATTATCAGATTGCCCATCATAATTGCTTTTACTTTGGTAGCAGGAATGCTTATTGGTGCTAACTTTTTTAGTGGTCAGTCACGCATGAATAATGTAGCTAAGGGAGTAGCGAAATATCGTGAGGTACTTTCACTAGTTGAAAATAATTATGTAGATTCTGTTAGTACAGACTCTCTGGTGGAGTTCTCTATCAAAAAAATGTTAGAGAAACTAGACCCGCATACCTCTTATTTTTCTACGGAAGATGTAGCTGCAGCTCGTTCGCAGTTAGAATCTGGCTTTGATGGTATCGGTATAGAATTCAATGTGTTTAATGATACCGTTTATGTGGTAAATGCCATGGTTGGTGGCCCTTCTGATGCTGTGGGCATAAAAAGTGGTGACCGCTTGATTAAAGCAGATGGCGTTTCATTAATCGGACAGAAAGTAAATTCAAGCCTAATATTCAGTAAGCTGAGAGGCCCGCGTGGAAGTGAAGTGGAACTTGAAATAGTGAGAAGCGGAGAAAGCAAAATCAGACAGTTCACCGTTACACGCGATAGGATTCCTTCGTATTCTATCAACGCTGGTTTTATGATGGATAATCAGACGGGATATATTAAGGTAGATCGTTTCTCTGAATCTACATATGATGAATTCCATCAAGTATTATCTTCTTTAAAATCGCAAGGACTAAAACGTTTGGTGCTTGATTTACGTGGAAATCCGGGGGGGTACAAAGACCGTGCAGAGAAAATGGTTGATGAACTGCTATCAGACGAACGCCTGATTGTATATACCAAAGGCAAAGGTTCTAAGTTTGATTCACAGACATTCACTCGTCAGGAAGGTATTTTTGAAAAAGGAGCCGTAATTGTATTGGTTGATGAAAACAGTGCTTCTGCCGCTGAAATTGTAGCAGGTGCTTTACAGGATAATGACCGTGCCTTGATTGTAGGCAGACGCTCGTTTGGAAAAGGATTGGTACAAATGCCAATTACCTTGCATGATGGCTCTGAGTTACGATTGACTATTTCAAGATACTACACGCCAAGTGGTAGAAGTATCCAGAAACCATATTCGCTAGGGAAGGAAGAAGACTATGAAAAGGATTATGAAACACGGATGAAAAGCGGAGAATTCTTTAGTTCAGATAGTATTAAATTCAATGAGAAATTAAAGTATAAAACTGTTGCTGGGCGTACTGTGTATGGTGGTGGCGGTATTACGCCCGATGTGTTTGTTGCTCGCGATACAAGTTATTATTCTAAGTATTTAACGGAACTATTCAGTAAGAATGTTATTCGTGAATATGCGTTGAATTATGCAAACAAGAATTTAAAAACACTGGAAAAACTTAATTTTAAAGAGTTTAATAAGCAGTTTGTTGTAACAGATGCTATGATGGCGGATTTACAAAGATTGGCAACCCAAGCAAAAGTTAAACAGTCGGCTAAAGATTATGACCGTTCGAACAATTATATCAAAGGACAAATAAAGGCTTTGGTCGCTAGAAGCGTTTGGCAAAGAAAGGCGGGTAAAAACTTGAATAATGAATACTATCAAGTGATAACATCTTTTGACGAAACGATTCAGAAGGCCCTACAAAATTTTGATAAAGCCGATAAGCTTGCACATGGTGAGATAGTTGAAACGTTGACACATTCAGGGAAACAGTAAACAAAATGACTTTTTTATAAACGGTGGTCGTTCTAGCTTTCTTCTCATAGAGAAAAAGTCAGAGCGACCGCTGTTTATGATTGTTATCAAAATGTATTCAGAATGAAATTATCTAAAAACCAATTACCTCTTCAATCGGTAAATGGTCACCAACAAACTTAGCATAATATGCCTTGTTGATAATTCCTTTTTCATTAATCAAAAAGTCAGCTTCTAAACGCGACATCTTTCCATCATTTTTATATTTTCCTTTGTACAGTTTTTCTCCTGCTTTCACTTTTGCAAAAGCGCCTTTAAACAAAATGCCATTCATTACTTTTCCTAAAGAAGTTTCTAACTCAAAAGTTTTATACAACACTCCATCTGGGTCGGGTAATAACACAAACGGGATTTCTTCAACAGTAGCAAATTGAAGCAAATTCTCTTTAGAAGATTCATAAACCACTACCAAAATAATTCCTTTCTTTTGGAGTTGTTCATGCACTTTCATAAGCTGATGAACGTGTAAATTACAGATAGGACAGCCAACAAAGCGTTCAAAAATTAGGGCTACTTTCTTTCCTTTCAAGGTAGCCGAACTTATTTCATTGCCTTTAATATCGATGGCTGAAAAATTTGGAGCAATTTGATTAGATTGTAATTTCATGGGCTTGTTAATATTGGTCTCCGCAATAAAATAAGTACTGATTAATAATACTGAAAAAATAACTATTTTCAGTCCCCATTTTTTAGCAAGAATATTCATGTTAGAATTTGTTATTGTTTGATGTTACAATACTTTATTCCCATGAACTACCAAATATCACCAAGGCAAGAACATTTTTTTCAATAATTATTTATTTACCAATTTTCGGATAGTAGTCAAACATTTATTTTTTAGTGTACTTACGCTATGTTTGTTTTTATATCCCGACATCATCATAATAGCCTCTATGGGTTGATTCAACCAGTAAAATTGATGTAACACCTTTACACATCCTGCCGAAAGAACGTGCATTAATTCAGTAATTTTTTCAGCTAATGATGGCTCTTCATTATCAATAAATGATTCATCGATAGTATCGAAAGCGTCCATATTTTCGTGAGAAGCTTCTTTTTTATCACGTAGTTTTTTTAGCCATAGGTTTTTAGCAATGGCAAATAGATAGGTTTTTAGCGAAGCAGACAGCACAAAAGCTGGGTCACGTGATTTATGAATCAATGTGATTAATGATTCTTGAAAAATATCTTCTGCATCAGCTATCGTACCTGAATTTTGCAGAATATATTTTTGAATCGTTGGGAAATAGAATTTGTATAGCAACTGGAAAGCTGCATTTTCTTCTTTTCTAATTCTTAAAAGGATGTCTTGATCTTCCACTTTCGCAAACGGTATTTAGGTTATCAACAATAGCATTTGCTTATTTATTCCAAAACATATAAAATATCACCTGTTTAGTTAGAAAAATATTATAATTGAACTAAATATAAGTCATATAGAATTTAAAAATCATAAAACATGAGTCATCCCGAATTTTGTGGATGGCTTGCCAAATAAAAACCTCCTTGTTTATTTTGTGAATTACGACAAACACAAAAAACAGGAGGTT